>NZ_JAVRHY010000002.1:0-370387 GCF_031846305.1 Spectribacter acetivorans | reverse complement strand
GCCCGGCTGGCGGGTCAGCTCCACCGCTTCACGCTTGAACTCGGGGCTGTATTTTCGTCGCTTGGTCATGAACACTCCTTACAGGCCCATTGTGAGCCTTTTCAGATGTGTCCGCAGTGACGGGGTAGAACCCGTGCACCGCGACCGACCGAAGGGTACATGCCAGGTTGTTCGGCAATTGACCGGAAGGTCAGCAGCACCTCATCGAGAAACCGCTGACCAAGCTCTTCCCGCTGCTCTTCGTACCAGTGCGCCGCGTTCTCAAGATCCTGCTCGGCCTCGCTGCGGAGCCGAACTGGAAGCGTCATAGTCGCTTCCGAATGTCTGCCAACACGATCTCGGCAGGCCGCCCCTGATTTCCATCGGCTTCGTAGGCGTCAAGGCGTCGATCCAGCTCTGCACGTTGCTCCTTGGTAAGAGGCAGGGCTTCCTGATCCGCGGCGATGCTATCCCACAGCTCTTCAACGAGCCGTATCCGCTGCTCAACGGGCAGATCACGTAGCGTTGGGTTCATGGGTACCTCCATTGCTCAACTCTAACAGTACCGCGGCGACTGATTGGATGGAAACATAACGCCGAAGCTCAGTTGCCGCTGTGGAGCGAAGCGGAACAGCGATCAACTGTAGCGCCTCGTTAGGCATCAACATCTCCATCCGGGGCGTCATCTCTTTTGCAAAGAATTGCCAGTTGTCTGTTGAGAGCGCGAAGCTCATCGCGAATTTCCTGAATAGTGGTTTTATTTGGCCCCTTAAGCGCGTCAACGACCGCTTGATTAGCGCTTGTTCGCGTCGGCATTTGCTGAAGGTGATCGATGCCAAGCACGAACGTTACTTTGTTCGTTCGAAGGAACCCGGTTGGGTTCCGGAATTTGTATGACGTCCTTATTTCTAAGCCATCTCCAACCTTACTTTCTAGGCCTGCATATTGCCCGCCATTGAAAACGTAGCGTTGCCCGGGTGAAACTGCGGGGAATCCTTTTTTCGGAACTTCCGACCCATTACCTTCTGGTTTCTCGATACCAAAGCAGGCAATAGGCAAAGACTTCGAAAAAGCCACTGCGATAGCGCTACCGCTACCGATGTTTTCAATAACCAAGTCGATAAGGGAGGGAATATCGGGATTGGGCTGATAGTAGATCAGCAGCTGTGGCTGATAGCGAGAAAGAAGAGACAGATAAGCTACCCAAACGGCAAGCAGGGTCGCAAGTGGACTGACGATGTAGGCAATAATTTGTGCGAGAACTGACACATTCTCCCCCTCGTCTTTGGCGCCTAACGCCCAAACTCAGCCGCCGTTTTGCCACAGCGAAGCGAAGGCAAAACGGTCGGCTGGAGTGCCTGGTTGGGCCTCACTAACCAGGCAGCTTGGCCGCTAGAACGTCAACCTTCTCGATGGACGGCGGCGTGGAAAAAAGGGCGCCTGCCTGGGCCATGAGGGCAGCAGCGACCTTGCCCGCAAGATGAGCCTGGCGGCCGGCCTCATCGGGAAAGGCGTCAAAAATGCCGAACGTGGATGGCCCCAGGCGAATACCGAACCATGCGGTAGTGGCAGGCTCCGCCTGGACTAGCGGAAGCCCGCCCAGCAGAAATTGCTCCACTTCTTTCTCTTTTCCGGCCTTTGCTTCCAGGCGAACGAACAGGGCTACTTTGACCATGGCACGTCTCCTCTGGTTGAGAGTCACCCACCATACGCCCTTTTTGTGAAGCCCAACGCCGAAGTTCAGTTGCCGCCGGAGCGCGAAGCGCGGAGGGAACCAAACCGCTTAGCGGTTTGGCGGTCAACTGCAGCGATTTGTTAGCCGTCATCTCTAAATATCAGCCAATCGCGATCCAGGTAACTGTATTTCGTGGGCTCGAATAGACTTGGGCCGGGATTTACACTCCTCATACGCCTCCCATAGTAAAGCGACAACAGCATGAACAAGCCAGCGACGGCGTTCAAAGCGTGTTCTAGCCTTGCGTGATCAAATGAATCGTTACGGTGGTGTTTAACTTTATTGTTGGCGTTCCACCACAGCGGTGGCATATTCTCCTCCCTCCAATTTACCCACGGCTTAAACGTGAGGCCGTAACGAGGCATTTCCACTTCCGCCGAGGGGAAATTGTCGTAGCGAGTGACGACTACGTCACGGTACCGATTTATACTTTTAGCCTTCGCGTCCGTGTCTATGTCCGCGCAAAGACGCTTTGCGACCACATCGGCCTCGGCTGAAGCCACCATCAGCAACCTAGCGAGCTGGATTGAATAGCAGCCGAAGTTGTCTTTGTGGAATTCGACCCATCGCGACAAAGACGCCACATCTTCCTCGATAGATAGGAAGTAGTTCCAATGCTTAGGTGTTTTTCCTGTGCGAATTCCCATGATGGTTAACGCCTGAGTCAGACACCGCCTCGCACCACCTGATTGTTGAGCAAAGCGCCACAATCTACGATCTTGTTCTTGACCTCTAGCACGCCTTCCAGGAACTCCCGCACTTTATAGGGCGGATACGTTGTGCCCTTGTACTCGAACGCGCCGACTCGTATACCCGTGTATGGATCATCAAACCCGACGTGAAACGAATGGCTGGCGAGCATTCGATGTTTCGCGACGTTGACGAATGCTGACACGTACCCAAACCAATACGACTCCGTCAGCGCTTCCAGCTCGTGCTTGAGGGGCGACGGTGGCAGCTTATCGACTACGAGTTGAATACTGCACCGACTTTCGGGAATTGCGCCGCTCAGAACAAGGCTGTTCACCAGGAATGCAAAGACATCAAACATAGCCCGAGCAGAGTGTGCGGCACCCAGAATGTGTGCCTCACTCGCGACCTTTGCGGAGTGATACTCCTCCTGACGTTCCGAAGCTCCAAGAACTATTGCCAGTGCTTCCTTTGGATCCGCAGCGTTTGGGTCGATTACTTCATCCAGCGCGTCCCGTGCACCATAGAGATGAAACAGAAAGATGCGGATGTAACGATCAATAGAATGCACGATGTCGAGAACTGCTTCGCTCTCCGATCTGTCCGCACGGATGGCTTCCCGCAGCTCTTTGAGGTTCCACTGAAGCATCAGGCGGTGTCTAACTAATTAAGCTAAGCGGCGCCTGGTACGTCGCTGTCGGATGGCAAACCATTGTCTGATGAGCAACCTCATTTGGGTCATTTTCAGGCCCGAGGCGTCCGCTTCGGCGGAGCGCTAGACGACACTTAACGACTCTATAATGAATAAGGATGCAGATTGCGGGAGAGAGGGATAGAGCAAGCGCGCTAACCGAAGCGTCGTAGCGATGATCGCATGAACGCTGTTATGCGACAGCGCGAAGACGCTTCGGTTGATAACATTTTTTGCACCTACCATCCACCGTAATCTTTAGGGGGTTATTTCTCAAAAGTTGAGTGTTGTCTAGCGCCTAACTATACGACCTGATGTAGGTATAGCATGTGAGGTAAATGTCGCATAGCGTTATTGATGTACATTGAGTGACAATGAGTACCTAGTCTCTACGGTGATATGCGACACCTGAGGGAGGGCGTAATGCGACAACATGATTCCAAGTCTCCCAAGCTCCTTGATCAGGTTCGGACCCAGTGCCGGGTCAAGCATTACAGCCTCCGTACGGAGCGTAGTTATGCGGCCTGGATTCGACGTTACATTCTTTTTCACGGCAAACGCCACCCGCGGGATATGGGCAAGAAGGAGGTCGAAGCCTTTCTTAGTCATCTCGCGGTTGAGCGCTCGGTAGCCGCTTCCACGCAGAATCAGGCACTGGGGGCCATTCTTTTCCTTTATCGCGATGTGCTCGGTATCGAGCTGCCGTGGCTGGATGACGTGGTCCGGGCGAAACGGCCGGCGCGGATTCCGGAGGTTTTGAGCCGGCAGGAGGTGGGGGCGCTGTTTGCCCACCTTGAGGGACAACACTGGCTGCTGGCGGGGTTGCTCTACGGTTCCGGGCTGCGGCTGATGGAAGCGGTGCGGTTACGCATCAAGGATGTGGACTTCGATTACCGGCAGATCGTGGTTAGGGACGGGAAGGGCGGTCGCGAGCGGGTGGTGCCGGTGCCGGCGCGTCTGGTTGAGCCATTACAAGCGCAGATTGATTCGGTAGCGGCTTTGCACGCGCAAGACCGTGAGGCGGGGTATGGGCGTGTTTACCTGCCTTTCGCCCTGGCACAGAAGTACCCGAATGCGGCGGCGGAGCTGGCGTGGCAGTACGTGTTCCCCTCGAAGCGGTTGTCGCGGGATCCGCGTTCGGGGGAGAGCGGGCGTCATCATGTGAACGAAAAGGGGTTGCAGCGGGCGGTGAAGGCGGCGCTGGGTAAGGCGGGTATCCGGAGGAAGGCCAGTTGCCACACGCTGCGGCATTCGTTTGCCACGCATCTGCTCGAGGGCGGCAGCGATATCCGGACGGTGCAGGAGTTACTGGGCCATCAGCATGTGCAGACGACCATGATCTATACCCATGTGCTGCAGCGGGGCGGACAGGGGGTGGTTAGTCCGATGGATTGGTTGTGAGGGTGGGCTGACGGCGATTCTGGTGCCTGTGGCTTGTTCAGGCCCTGGTGCCTGATGCCGGTTTCCCTCTCCCTGGCCCTCTCCCGCTTGCGGGAGAGGGGATGGCTTCTTGGGGCGTTGGCGTTTGGCGCTTTTTACGGCTGCTCGAACAGGGGGCGGTAGGCCCAGGCTTCGCCGTCCTCGAATTCGATGCGGATCCAGTCTTCGCCGTTGTCTTCCAGCACGGTGACGGTTTCGCCCGCGTCCAGCTGGCCGACCTGCTCGTTGTCGGTGCCGGGGCCGCTGCGAACGTTGATCACGTCGGTGGCCACCAGTTGCTCGCGGGCCGGTGGTTCCGCGTCGGATTCGGTGGTTTCCTCGTCACCGGTGGCGTCATCGGCGACCGGGTCGAGGGCTTCCATGGCCTCGTTGTCGGCGTCATCTGCCGCCGCGGCTTCGGCTTCCTCCTCGGCGGCCAGTTCGGCCTCGAGTTCTTCATCCTCGGCGCGGGCATCCTTCATCGCCTGGATGTGCGACTCGTCGTAGCCGCGCATTTCCAGCAGGCCGTCCAGCGGCAGATAAAGCAGCACGCCGACCAGGAAGATGGCGTTGAGCAGGATGACGAAGATGGCGCGTCCGATCATGAGTTTGTCTTGTTGATGTCGCTAAAGGGCGAAATATAACAGGCTCGCGCCCCTGTCGGCAGGGTGCGGGCGAGCGGTCGTGGTGAATGCCGAGGCAGGTTTGCAGAGACTCTGATCTCGATGGTTGACCCTGTCCTTCTCGGATCGCCGAAATGGCGGACTGAAGTCCGCCCTACGGGCATGGATGCTGGCTTGGGCGGCCCGGCATTACCAACGAAAAGGCCCCGCCGAAGCGGGGCCCGTTTGGCGGGTCGGCCGGTGCTTACGCGGCCTTGGCCAGCTGGCGGAGCACGTAGTGCAGGATGCCGCCGTTCTTGTAGTAGTCCCATTCCTTGGGCGTGTCGATGCGCACCCGGGCTTCGAACTCGGTGGTTTTGCCATCCTCGGTGGTGGCCTTGACGGTGACCGTCTTGGCGCCGGCGGTGAGGCCCTCGATGTCGAAGGTCTCGGTGCCGGTCAGGCCCAGGGATTCGGCGTTGTCGCCGTCCTTGAACTGCAGCGGCAGCACGCCGAAGCCCACCAGGTTGGAACGGTGGATGCGCTCGTAGCTCTGCGCCACGACTGCTTCCACGCCCAGCAGCTTGGTGCCCTTGGCGGCCCAGTCACGGCTGGAACCCGTGCCGTACTCCTTGCCGGCCAGGATCACCAGCGGGGTGCCCTTTTCCTGGTACTTCATGGCGGCGTCGTAGATGTACATCTGCTCGCCATCCGGCTGGAACGTGGTCCAGCCGCCCTCGGTGCCCGGGGCCAGCTGGTTACGCAGCCGTACGTTGGCGAAGGTGCCGCGCATCATCACCTGGTGATTGCCGCGCCGCGAGCCGTAGGAGTTGAAGTCCGCCGGCTTGACGCCCTGTTCCATCAGGTACTGGCCGGCCGGGGTCTCGGCCTTGATGGCGCCGGCGGGGGAGATGTGATCGGTGGTGATCGAATCCCCCAGCAGGGCCAGGCAGCGGGCGCCGGTGATACCGGGGATGTCGGCCACGTCCACGCTCATGCCCTGGAAGTAGGGCGGGTTCTGGACGTAGGTGGAATCCTCGTCCCACTCGTAGATTTCGCCTTCCGGCACGTCCAGCTTCTGCCAGCGGTCGTCGCCGGCGAACACGTCGCCGTAGCTGTCGGTGAACATCTGCGAGTTCAGCGAGGTGCCGATGGTGTCGTACACCTCTTTCTGGCTCGGCCAGATGTCCTTGAGGAAGACATCGTTGCCGTCCTGGTCCTGGCCGATGGGGTCGTTGGACAGGTCGATGTCCACGGTGCCGGCCAGGGCGTAGGCCACCACCAGCGGCGGGGAGGCCAGGAAGTTCATGCGCACGTCGCCATGCACGCGGCCTTCGAAGTTGCGGTTGCCGGACAGCACGGAGGCCACGTTCAGGTGGTGCTCGTTGACCGCGGCGCTGATCGGTTCCGGCAGCGGGCCGGAGTTGCCGATGCAGGTGGTGCACCCGTAGCCCACCAGATGGAAGCCCAGGCCTTCCAGGTCATCGTCCAGCTGGGCCTTGGCCAGGTAGTCGGTGACCACCTTGGAGCCGGGGGCCAGGGAGGTCTTCACCCACGGCTTGACGTTCAGGCCCTTGTTGATGGCATTGCGCGCCAGCAGGCCGGCGCCGATCATCACCGCCGGGTTGGAGGTGTTGGTGCAGGAAGTGATCGCCGCGATCACCACCGCGCCGTCCTTGAGCTGGAAGTCGGCGTCCTTGTAGTTGACGTTGGCCACGCCGTCCTCGGTGCCACTGGGCAGGCCGGCTTCGCCTTCCATGCGGGCTTCGGCCTCGGTCTTCTTGTCGTTGCGCTGATCGACGAACGGCTTGACCTCGCGACGGTAGGTTTCCTGCATGTCCTTGAGCAACACGCGGTCCTGCGGGCGCTTGGGGCCGGCCAGCGAGGGCTGCACGGTGCCCAGGTCCAGTTCCAGCACGTCCGTGTAGTTGGCATCCGGGGCGCCGTCCTCGCGCCACATGCCCTGGGCCTTGGCGTAGGCCTCGACCAGGTCGCGCTGTTCCTGCGGCCGACCGGTGAGTTCCATGTAGCGCAGGGTCTCGCCGTCCACCGGGAAGATGCCGCAGGTGGCGCCGTATTCCGGGGCCATGTTGGCGATGGTGGCGCGGTCCGCCAGGGGCAGGTCAGCCAGGCCGTCGCCGAAGAACTCGACGAACTTGCCAACCACGCCCTTCTCGCGAAGCATTTCGGTGACCGTCAGCACTAGGTCGGTGGCGGTGGTGCCCTCGGCCAGCTTGCCGGTCAGACGAAAGCCCACGACCTGCGGGATCAGCATGGAAATCGGCTGACCCAGCATGGCGGCCTCGGCCTCGATGCCGCCCACGCCCCAGCCGAGCACGCCCACGCCGTTGATCATGGTGGTGTGCGAATCGGTGCCCACCAGCGTATCCGGGTAGGCGAGGTTGTTCTCGTCGTTGCCGAATACCACGCGGGCCAGGTATTCCAGGTTCACCTGATGCACGATGCCGGTATCCGGCGGCACCACCTTGAAATTGTCGAACGCGCCCTGACCCCAGCGCAGGAATGCATAGCGCTCCTTGTTGCGGTTGAATTCCAGCTTGGCGTTCAGATCGAAGGCCTGGTCGCTGCCGTACTCGTCCACCATCACGGAGTGGTCGATGACCAGCTCGGCGGGGGACAGCGGGTTGATCTTTTCCGGGTTGCCGCCCAGCTTGGCCATGGCGTCGCGCATGGCGGCCAGGTCGACGATCGCCGGCACGCCGGTGAAGTCCTGCAGGACCACGCGGGCCGGGGTGAAGGAAATCTCCTTCGACGGCTCGGCCTGGGAATCCCACTTCGCCAGCGCCTCGATGTCTGCCCTGGTGACATCCTCGCCATCCTCGTGCCGGAGCAGATTCTCCAGCAGGATCTTGTGCGAGTAGGGCAGCGTTGCCGCCTCGGGGAACGTCTCCTCCAGCGTTTTCAGGCTGAAGTAGTCATATTGTTTGGCGCCCGCATCAAGCTGGGCACGAACATTGAAGCTGTCCGTCATCGCGTCCTCTCCAAGACGAGTGTTCGGTGGCCGGGGAGTCGCCGCCAGGACAACACGTCCGGGGCGACATGCGAAGCCGTATTATAACGGATTGCGCGCCGCGGCTGTACCGTGCTGCGGCGCATCAAGCCGCGCCGGCGGCCCCCGGCAGGTCGTCCAGCGCCGCCAGCAGCCGCTTGCGGAACACCAGCAGCCGCCACAGCCGGCCGCCGCAGTGATACCAGAGCACGGCACAGCGCACCGCCGCCATCAGCAGCACGCGTACATGCTCGGTCACCTCGGTGTTCTGCAGATGCTCGGGATTGCCGCGCACCATGATGCGGGGCCCGATGGGGCTGAGGATGTCGCGGTAGGCCTGATCGAGAATGCCGGGAATCTGGCGGTCGTCGTCGGCGAACTTTGCCCGGCCGATGGCGCCGCTCAGCCGGCTCAACGCTTCGTCCCGTCCCAGCAGCCGTTTGCCCAGCCGCACCACCAGGCCGATGGCGCGGGCGGTGGGGGCATCGTCGCCGCCGCCGGTCTGCCGGCCGAATTGCCGCCGCAGGAAGGCCGCGCCGTCGCGGATGACGGCCGGGTCGCTGAAAACGTCCTCGGCGCGATCCGGATTGGTGGTGAAGATCACGTGCAGGGCCGCTGCCAGCGGCACGCGGTCCAGCCGGCCGGAATCGGCCAGCCGGTGGGCGTCCAGCACGAACTGGGCGATGCCGGCCAGGGCCATTGCCTGCTGGCGGGTGGCGGTGTTGATGTCGGTCATGCGGCCTCGGTGGCCTGCGCCGGCAGGGTGTCGATTTCGGCACAGCCCAGGCAGGTGTCATCGTCGTAGAACACCGCGTACTGCCCGGGCGCGGCGGCGAACGGTGGCGTATCGAAGGTCAGTCGCAGCCCGTCGCCCCGGGCCGTCACCACACAGGGTTGGTCGGTCTGGCGGTAGCGCACCTGCACCCGGCAGGTCAGTGGCAGGCTCGGGGCCGGGCCGATCCACTGCGGCGCGGCGGTATCGACCAGCCGCGGGCGCAGGCCCGGGTGATCCGGATTCTGGCTGACCCAGAGCACCGCGTCGGTCATGGTCTTTTCCACCACGAACCAGGGCGCGTCAGGCGCGCCGCGCACGCCGCCGATGCCCAGCCCGCGGCGCTGGCCGATGGTGTGAAACGCCAGCCCGCGATGGCGGCCGATGTCGGTGCCGGCCAGCGGGCCGTCCGCCACCCGGATGGGGCCGGGTTCGGCGTCCACGTAGCCGGCCAGGAAGCCGTCGAAATCCCGCTCGCCGATGAAGCAGACGCCGGTGCTGTCCTGCCGGGCGTGGTTGGGCAGCCCGGCGGCCCGGGCCATTTCGCGCACGTCCTGTTTATGCAGGTCGCCCAGGGGGAACAGCGTCCGCGCTAGCGCCGTCTGCGGAACCGCGGCCAGGAAATAGGATTGATCCTTGCCGGGGTCGACGCCGCGCCGCAGCCGCCAGCCCGGACCGTCGGCTTCGACGCGGGCGTAATGGCCGGTGGCGATGCAGTCGGCCCCCAGCCGGCGGGCGTGGTTCAGGAACGGATCGAACTTCACCTCGCGATTGCACAGCACGTCCGGGTTGGGGGTGCGTCCGGCGGCATAGCCGTCGACGAACGGCTGGAAGACCCGCTGACGGTATTCGGCCGAGAAATCGGCCCGGTGCAGAGGAATGTCCAGCACCTCGGCGGCCGCGCGGGCGGCCTCGAAGTCATCGGCGGCCTGGCAGCGGCCGGCCTCGTCCTCGGCCCAGTTGAACATGAACAGGCCTTCCACCCGATCGCCGGCCTCGATCAGTCGCAGGGCGGCGACGGCGGAATCCACGCCGCCGGACAGGCCCACGATGACGTGACGGCTCATCGCGGCGTGCCGGTGTAGTCGAAGCAGCGCACGGCATCCAGCGGCAGCCGCCGGCCGGCCAGATAATCGTCCAGCCCGTGCAGCACCAGCGGCGTGCGCAGCCGCTCCTCGGCGGCCTGCAGGGCGCGGTAGTCCATCCAGTGGGTGGCGATGATGCCGTCGTCCAGCTCGCTGTCGCTGTCGTGGTCGGAAACGTCGCCGGTAAACAGGATTCGCATCACGTGTCGAGTCGCGCTGGGTATCCGCCACAGGTAGGTGCCCACCAGGGCGGTCGGAGTGAAACGCCAGGCGGTTTCCTCGCGGGTTTCGCGAACCACCGCATCAAGGGCGCTTTCGCCGTATTCCACGTGGCCGGCGGGCTGATTGAGCACGGTCTGCTCGCGAACCACTTCCTCCACCATGAGAAAACGGCCATTGCGTTCGACCAGGGCAGCGACGGTCAGTTCGGGCGTGATCACGGCGCGCTCCGTCGCGGATGGGTTCGATGGGCGGGATATCGAGGTTTCAATAATAACAAACACCGCCCTTTCACCGAACGTGGTCAACGGCGGAAGGGGTGCGTATGATTGGCGCCGGTTTTGGACTCCAGGGTGCCTGATGGCCCGTTTCGCAATGCTTTTCCCCGGTCAGGGGTCGCAGTCCGTCGGCATGCTGTCGGCGCTGTCCGAACAGTATCCCGAGGTGGGAAAGACTCTGCGTGAGGCCGGTGAAGTGCTCGGTTACGATCTGGCCACGCTGGTCCGCGAAGGCCCGGCCGAGGCGCTGGACAGCACCGAGAAGACCCAGCCGGCCCTGCTGGCCGCCGGCCTTGCCGTGTGGCGTATCTGGGAAGCCCGGGGCGGCACCATGCCGGCAGCGATGGCCGGCCACAGCCTGGGCGAGTACACCGCCCTGGTGGCCGCCGGCGCGCTGGAATTCAGCGACGGCCTGCGGTTGACCGAACTACGTGGCCAGGCAATGCAGAACGCGGTACCGGCCGGCGAAGGCGCCATGGCCGCCGTAATCGGCCTGGATGACGACGCCATTGCCGAGATCTGCCAGCAGGCGGCCGGCGAGGGCGACGTGGTGGCCCCGGCCAACTTCAATTCCCCCGGCCAGGTGGTGATTGCCGGCGAGACCGCGGCGGTGGAACGTGCCATGGCGCTGGCGAAAGAGCAGGGTGCCAAGATGGCGAAGCGGCTGCCGGTGAGCGTGCCGTCGCACTGCGATCTGATGCGACCCGCCGGGGAACGGCTGCGCTCGCATCTGGCCGAGATTCCGCTGCGCACCCCCTCGATCCCGGTCCTGCATAATGTGGACGCGCAGCAGCGCGAGGATGTCGACGGCATCCGCAAGGCGCTGGTTTCCCAGCTGGAACGGCCGGTACGCTGGACCGAGACCATTCGGGCATTGCACGGGGCGGGCATCGGGGTGATGCTTGAGTGCGGGCCCGGCAAGGTGCTGACCGGCCTGAACAAGCGAATCGACCGTGACATCGACGCGACGGCGCTGCAGGACCCGGACGGCCTGACAGCGGGACTGGCCGCCGCGGCCGCCTGAGACAGACGACGGGGGACTCCCTTGAACGAGCAGATTGCACTGGTCACCGGTGCCTCGCGAGGCATTGGTGCAGCGATAGCCCGAACCCTGGGTGAGGCGGGCGCCACGGTGGTCGGCACCGCGACCTCGGAAAGCGGCGCGGCCGCCATCGACAAGGCGCTGGCCGAGGCCGGCATCCAGGGCGCCGGCCGGGTGCTGGACGTGGCCGATCCGGATCATCCGGCAGCGCTGGTCAAGGCCGTCGCCGACGAATTCGGCACTCCGACCATCCTGATCAACAACGCCGCGATCACCCGCGACAATCTCGTCATGCGCATGAAGGACGAGGAATGGGACGCGGTGATCGACACCAACCTCGCCGGCGTCTACCGCTGCTGCAAGGCGGTGCTGCGCGGCATGATGAAGGCTCGCGGCGGGCGCATCGTCAGCATCACCTCGGTGGTCGGCCAGATGGGCAATGCCGGGCAGGTGAACTATTCCGCCGCCAAGGCCGGGGTGATCGGCCTGACCCGCTCGCTGGCCCGGGAAGTGGCCTCGCGCGGCATTACCGTCAACGCGGTGGCCCCCGGATTCATCGATACCGACATGACCCGCGACCTGCCCGATGCCCAGCGCGAGGCGCTGCTCGGCCAGGTACCGCTGGGGCGGCTGGGCGCGGTCGACGACGTGGCCGCGGCCGTGCGATTTCTCGCATCCGAGTCCGCCGGATACATCACCGGCGAAACCATCAGCGTCAACGGTGGACTCCACATGGGGTGAAGCCGGTCTGGCGTTTGTAGCCTGGACCGGGGTTTTTGCCTAAAATGGCGCGCCATTGCCGGAAAGACCCCGCAACAACTCAAGGGCGAACCAGCCCGATACCGCAGGAGCAGAAGCATGAGCAGTGTGCAGGAACGAGTTAAGAAGATCATCGCCGAGCAGCTGAGCGTGGGTGAGGATCAGGTCACCAGCGAAGCCTCCTTCGTCGATGACCTGGGTGCCGACTCCCTCGACACGGTCGAGCTGGTGATGGCGCTGGAAGAAGAATTCGAAATCGACATTCCCGACGAGGAAGCCGAAAAGATCGTGTGCGTGCAGGACGCGGTCGACTACATCAAGTCGCACGCCGAGAGCTGATCGCCCGGCGGTTTCGTTCGCGGTTCCATCGGCAGGTCAGGGGGCAACTTGGGCAAGCGTCGCGTCGTCGTCACCGGAATGGGGTTGGTGTCCCCGGTCGGGCTGTCGGTCCGGGAGAGCTGGGACAGCATTCTCGCGGGCCGTAGCGGCATCGGACCGGTCGATACGTTCGACATTTCCGGTTATCCCACCCGCTTCGGCGGGCCGATCCGTGACTTCAACGTCGCGGATTACATGAACCCCAAGGATGCCCGCAAGTACGATGCCTTCGTGCATTACGGCGTGGCGGCCGCCGGCCAGGCGGTGCAGGACTCGGGCCTGGATCTCGAGGCCGAGGACCTCACTCGCATCGGGGTGTCGATCGGCTCCGGCATCGGCGGCATCGGCACCATCGAAGAGACCTGCGAGAAGTTCTACGCCAACGACTACAACACCAAGAAAGTCTCGCCGTTCTTCATCCCCAGCAGCATCATCAACATGGTCTCGGGCCAGGTGTCCATTCAGTTCGGCCTGCAGGGCCCGAACGTGGCCACGGTCACCGCCTGTACCACCGGCACCCACAACATCGGCAATGCCGGGCGCATGATTGCGTACGGTGACGCCGACGTGATCCTCGCCGGTGGCACCGAGATGGCCTGCAACCCGATCGGCATGGCGGGATTCTGCGCCGCGCGGGCGCTTTCCACCCGCAACGACGACCCGGAAGCGGCCAGCCGCCCCTGGGACGCCGATCGGGACGGGTTCGTGCTGTCCGACGGCGCAGGCGTACTGGTGATGGAGGAATACGAACGCGCCAAGGCGCGTGGCGCCACCATCTACGGCGAACTGGTCGGGTTCGGCATGAGCGGCGATGCCTACCACATCACCCTGCCGGCCGAAGGCGGGGGCGGGGCCGTTCGCTGCATGAACGCGGCCCTCAAGGATGCCGGCCTGAATCCGGATGCTATTGGCTACGTCAATGCCCACGGCACCTCCACACGGGCCGGGGATGTCGAGGAAACCCGGGCCGTCCGGGCGGTGTTCGGCGATCATGCCGATTCGCTGCCGGTGTCCTCGACCAAGTCGATGACCGGTCACATGCTGGGGGCCGCGGGCGCCGCGGAAGCGGTGTTTACGCTGCTGGCCCTGCGCGACCAGGTGCTGCCGCCGACGATCAACCTGGACAACCCCGATGAGGGCTGCGACCTCGACTACGTGCCCGGCGAGGCCCGCGACCACAGCATGACCGCGGCGCTGAGCAACTCCTTCGGCTTCGGGGGCACCAACGGCACCCTCGTTTTCCGCACTCTCTAGTCCATCGGTGATGAACACGGCAATCTCGGCTCCGGCCGGTTGCCGGGTGCGCGCGCTGCCCATGCCGGCGGCCGGGTTCGACGCTCTGGCCCTGCACCGGCACAACCCCGAGCGGTATCCGTTCCTGCTGGAATCCAGTGCCGGCGCGGTGGCCCAGGGGCGTTACGACATCGTCTTCGCCTTTCCCGGCGAGGCGCTGTGCCTGAACGGCCGGCACCTCGACGGTCCGGGGGCCGCCGGGGCCGACGGCGACTTTCTCACCGCCCTGGATCACTGGCGCAGCCAGGTTTCCCCGCTGCCGGCCGGCGAGCTGCCGTTCACCGGGGGCTGGTTCGTCTATCTGGGCTACGAGCTGGCCGGCCAGGTGGAGCCGCATCTGCCCTGGAAACCCGATCCGGTGCTGCCGCGGGCCCTGGCCGTCCGCTGTCCCGCGGCGCTGATCCATGATCGACGCGAGCAGGCCGTATTCGCGGTGGCCGAACCCGACGCCGAAGCCTGTCTCGATGACATGGCGGCGGATCTGGCGGCCTGCGCCAGCGCGCCGGACCGGCCGGTCACGGTGCGTGACTGGGACGAGGACGAGCCCGAACGCTATCTGGACCATGTCAGCCGCATCCGCGAGTACATCCGGGCCGGTGACGTGTTCCAGGTGAACCTGTCCCGCGCCTGGCGGGCGCGGCTGGCGCCGGAAACCGGGCCGGCCGACCTCTACTCGGCGCTGCGGCGGGCCAACCCGGCGCCGTTCTCCGGTTTGATGACCTGGGACGGGGCGTCGGTGATCAGTTCGTCCCCCGAGCGTCTGCTTCGCCTGGCCGGCGACCGGGCCGATACCCGTCCGATTGCCGGCACCCGGCCGCGGCGCGGCGACGATGCGGCGATGACCCGGGAACTCATGGCCCATCCCAAGGAACGGGCCGAGCACGTGATGCTCATCGACCTGGAACGCAACGACCTGGGCCGCGTCTGCCGCTACGGCAGCGTGACCGTGGACGAGCTGATGACGGTGGAGTCCTACGCCCATGTGCACCACATCGTGTCGAACGTGTCCGGTCGCCTGCGCCCCGGGGTGGGGCCGGGCGCGGCGCTGCGGGCGGTGTTTCCGGGTGGCACCATCACGGGTTGTCCCAAGGTGCGCTGCATGGAAATCATCGCCGAGCTGGAGGCCGAGCCACGGGGCGCTTACACCGGCGCCTTCGGGTACCTGGGGCGCGATGGCCGTCTGGACACCAACATCCTGATTCGCAGTCTGGCCCAGCGCGGCGACTCGCTCAGCCTGCGCGCCGGCGCCGGCATCGTGGCCGACTCCGACCCGCACCAGGAACTGGCGGAAACCCGGGCCAAGGCGCGCGGGATGCTGCTGGCGCTGGGATTGGCGGCATGAGCGTGCCGATCATGCGGGTGCACGGCGGCACGCCCGAGGCGGTCGACCCGATGGATCGGGGCCTGCATTACGGCGACGGCATATTCCGCACGCTGCGCATGGTGGGCGGCCTGCCGATCGCCTGGCCGTTTCACGTCGCACGGCTGGTTCATGACTGTGAGCGGATCGGGCTGCCCGCACCCAACCCGGGCGCCCTGGCCGCCGACGTCGCGTCGCTATTCGCCGGTGGCGGTGACGGCATCCTCAAGATTCTGGTTTCCCGCGGCGTGGGCGGACGCGGCTATACCCCGCCGTCGACCGCCGAGGCCTGCTGCCGCCTGTACCGGTTCGGCCCGGCCGCCCATCCGCCCGAGCATGCCGATACCGGCATTACCCTGGGCCATTCGAGCGTGGCGCTCGGCTGCCAGCCGGCGCTGGCCGGTATCAAGCACTGCAACCGGCTGGAGCAGGTGCTGGCGCGCCGGGAATGCGCGGATCAGGGCTGGCCAGAAGCGCTGATGGGGACGGCGGACGGGCGGCTGGTCTGTGGCACCATGAGCAACCTCTTCGCGGTCGTCGACGACGCGGTGCTGACCCCGGCGATTGTCGATGCCGGCGTGATCGGCGCCACCCGGCAGCGCCTCATCGAGGCCTGCCGCCATGATGATCGCCCGGTCATGGAAATCGATATTCATCCGGCGGCACTCGAGCGCGCCAGCGAAGTGTTTGTCTGTAACAGTGCAATGGAGATCTGGCCGGTGCGGCAGTGGGTGGAACAGCATTACTCGGTCGGGCCGTTCACGCGGTGGTGTCAGGCGCAACTGGCGGCGACATGCGCGGGGTTCTGATAAGCCTGCTGTTGTTCGTGGTGCTGGCCGGCGTCGCCCTGGCGGCCGATGTCTGGCGCTTTCTCGATTCCCCGGTGCCGGGGTCAGACACCACCAGCGTGCAGATTCCGGCCGGTGCCGGTTTCCGCCAGGTGGTGGCGCGGCTGGCGGATGCCGGCCTGTTCCGGCATGAACGCGAACGTTACTACCTGATCGGCTACGCCCGGCTGCGGGGCGTCACGGGGCAGGTCAAGAGCGGCGAATACGCCCTGGAACCGGGACTGCGTCCGCCGGCACTGCTGAATGCGCTGGTGGCGGGTCGCACGGTTCAGCATCGGCTGACGGTGGTGGAGGGGTGGACCTTCCGCGAACTGCGATCGGCGGTCGAAGCCCATCCGGCGATCCGGACCACGATGGCGGAGGCGGATGGCGCCGAGATCATGGCGGCCATCGGCGCGCCCGACCTGCATCCCGAGGGTCGCTTCCTGCCGGATACCTATCTGTTTCCCCGCGATACCACCGATGTCGAGTTCCTGCGGCGGGCGTTCGAGTCGATGGAAGCCACGCTGGCCGATATCTGGGCCGATCGCCTGCCCGATCTTCCGCTGGAATCCCCCGAGGCGGCCCTGATTCTGGCCTCGATCATCGAAAAGGAGACCGGCCGGGCCGGCGAGCGCGACCGCATTGCCGGCGTGTTCATCCGGCGGCTGGAAAAGGGCATGCTGTTACAGACCGACCCCACGGTGATCTACGGCATTGAAGACTTCGACGGCAACCTGCGACGGCGTGATCTCGAGGCCGACGGCCCCTACAACACCTACAAGCGACCGGGACTGCCGCCCACGCCGATCGCGCTGCCGGGCCGGGCCGCGCTGGAGGCGGCGGTGCAGCCGGCCGACGGCGACGCGCTGTACTTCGTCTCCCGCGGCGACGGCACGCATGTGTTCTCCCGCACCTATGAAGCGCACAAGCGTGCGGTGCGCGAGTACCAGTTGAAGCAATGAGCGGCCGCTTCATCACCCTCGAAGGCACCGAGGGCGCCGGCAAGAGCAGCGCCGTGCCGGTCATCCGCGAGATGCTGGAGCAGGCCGGGCAGTCGGTGGTGGTCACCCGCGAACCGGGCGGCACGCCGCTGGCCGAAGCCATCCGCGGCGTGCTGCTGGCCGATCACGGCGAGCCGATGCCGGCCATGAGCGAACTGCTGTTGATGTTCGCCGCCCGCGCCTCGCATCTGCGCGACTGCATCGAGCCGGCGCTGGCGACCGGGGCCTGGGTGATCTGCGACCGCTTCACCGACGCCAGCTACGCCTACCAGGGCACGGCCCGCGGGCTCGGCGCGGACG
Source organism: Spectribacter acetivorans (assembly GCF_031846305.1). Taxonomy (NCBI): domain Bacteria; kingdom Pseudomonadati; phylum Pseudomonadota; class Gammaproteobacteria; order Salinisphaerales; family Salinisphaeraceae; genus Spectribacter; species Spectribacter acetivorans. The sequence goes on along the minus strand of NZ_JAVRHY010000002.1, from coordinate 352,944 downwards.
CCGTGGCCACGCTGGAACGGCTGGTGCAGGGCGAGCGGCGCCCGGACCGGGTGCTGTGGTTCGATCTGCCGGTGGAAGTGGGCATCGGGCGCGTTGACGGGCGCGGTGTGTCGAACCGTTTCGACCGCGAACAGCAGGCGTTCCACGAACAGGTCCGCCAGGCCTACGCTGCCCGTGCCGGCGCCGATCCCGACCGCTACCGGCGGGTGGATGCCGCCGCCCCGAGCGACGCCGTTGCCGCGCAGGTTCGGCAGCTAATCGGGGCCATGCTGTGACCGAACCGGCCGGCCACCAGCTCTATCCCTGGCAGCAGGCGGTGTGGGATCGATTCGCGCCGGTCCTGCGTGGTGAGCGCGCCGGCCATGCGCTGCTGCTGACCGGGGCACCGGGTATCGGCAAACGCCACCTGGCCGGGGTGATCCTGCGTGCGCTGCTGTGCGAGCAGCCGGACGCATCCCGACTGCCTTGTGGCCAGTGCCGTGCCTGCATCCAGGTGGCGGCGGGCTCGCACCCCGATCATTCCCGGCTGGCGCCGCCCGAACCCGGCAAGACCATCGGCGTCGACGCTGTGCGCGAATTCTGCCGGCGGCTCTACACCACGCCCCAGTTCGCCGGCGGCCGGGTCGGCCTGATCGATCCGGCGGACCGGCTGACCGTGCAGGCCGCCAACAGCCTGCTCAAGGCACTGGAAGAGCCCCCGGTCAGCTCGCGCATCCTGTTGCTCACGGACCGGCGTGATCGGGTGCTGCCCACCATCCGCAGCCGGTGCCAGATGTGGCGGGTGGACCGGCCCGATCCGGTGGGCGTGGCCGATTGGCTGGCGACCATGCCGGCCGCGGTGGCGGATGCCATGCCGCTGGCCCGCCACGCGCCGCTGCAGGCCCTGACCCTGGCCGATTCCCCGGTCGTCACGGAGCAGGGCACGCTGTTCGAGGATCTGGCCGGTCTGCTGGTCGCGCGGCGCGATCCGGTCAGTATCGCCGCCGAGTGGCAGAAGGCCGAACCCGGTTGGGTGGTCGACTGGCTTTACCGGGTGGTGGCCGATCTGCTCAAGCTGACCTCCGGCGCACCCGATGACACACTGGTTTTCCGTGGTCGTGCGCGGGAACTGCGGCGCATGGCAGAATTGCTCGACGGCCAGGCGTTACGCCGGCTGCCGCCGACACTGACGCATACCCGCCGATTGCTCGAGGCCAGCGTCGACCGCCAGCTCACGCTGGAATCGCTGGCCATTGCCTTTCTGGATTGCCGCCGCCGGGAGAAACGAGCCGCATGAGTGCCGATACCGCCGCACAGCCGGGCATCATCACCCTGGAACTGGCCGACAAGCAGGCGCTCTACGCTGCCTACATGCCCTTTCTCAACAACGGCGGCCTGTTCGTGCCCCGCAGCCAGCTGCGCGGGCAGCAACTGGACATGGGCGACGAGGTATTCCTGCTGGTCAATCTGGTCGAGCACGGTGAACGCCTGCCGGTCGCCGGCCGGGTGGCCTGGATCACGCCGCGCGGCGCGCAGGGTCAGCGCCAGCCCGGCATCGGGGTGCAGTTTTCGTCGCAGGACGGCGGTGCCACCCAGCAGAAGCTGGAGTCGTTGCTGGCCGGCTCGCTGGAGTCGGCGAGGGCGACGAATACGCTCTAGCCTGGTTACCGGGCGGTTTACCGCCGAGCAGATCGGCCGCATGAATGCGGCCCTACCGCGCATCGGGCCGGCCCAACCGTGATGCCGGCCGTAGGGCGCCACTCATGGCGCCTGCCCGAATCAACGGACAGCCAACCCCGCAAGAATGTCATTGCGAGGCCCCGTCAGGGGCCGCGGCAATCTCGAACCTTCCTGATAACTCAGCGTTTGCAGAACTTCAAGAATGAAGAGGATTCCGCCCCGCTGACGCGGGCCGGGTAACTTTCTTGTGCGACAAGAAAGTTACCAAAGAAGCGCTTCCGGCGGGCGAGTCCTGCCTCGAACAGGGTTCGAGGCAGGATGCCCTGTGCGCTTCGGTCGGCGAGGGGGTATTTCGACGGGTCATCCATGACCCGGCGAAAACCGCGCGCCCGTCCTGGGCGCGCCCCTTCAGGCCGGGAACCTCGCCGCCCTGCAGTGCTCGGCTCGTCCCGACGGGAATAAAGAAAGGTTGCCGCGGCCGGATGTGGCCGCTTCTTCTCTCCCGTTAGCGCTTGCCGGCCGAGGAGGGTGACTCCGAAATCAGGACGCTTTGGCCCGAATGGCCTGCGGCTCGCTCGAGCTCTCCCGACTCATCGCCGCCCAGATCATGTCGAACAGGACCGGGGCCTTTTCAGTCAGGGGCTCGCTCTGGCCGCGTACCAGCCACATGGATATCTTGCGGGTGGCGACGCCCAGGAATATGTCGAGCAGGTCCTTTTCGTCCACGTCCTCGCGGAACACGCCCTGTTCGCGGCCTTCGCCGAGCACCTTCATGAAGATGGACATCAGTTCGGGCTGACGGAAGGTGTCGTCGCGGCGCCAGGTATTCAGGTAGACCGAGCTCATGATGATCTGGGCGACCCGCGGGTTGTGCTCGAAGTAGTCGAGCATCACCCAGAACACCTTGCGCAGGCGGTCCTTGTAGTTTTCGATGCCGCTCAGGTGATCGATCATCCGCTTGGCCAGTTCGCTCAGCCAGGAATCGAGACTGGAAAAAAGTAGGGTTTCCTTGCCGCCGTAATACTTGTAAATGGTCTGCAGGCTCACGCGGCCCATGGTGGCCACATCGATGAGCTTGACGCGGTGGTACTCCTGCTCCGAGAACAGCGCCAGTACGGCGGCTTCAATGCGTTCACGGGTCTTGTCATCCATGTCCGCGATCGACAACAGGCGCGGGTCCACTTGATCCATGCTTGTACCTTTCCAACAACAGATATTACCGGGCGCCATCCCGGGGCGGCCCATGATAACCGCGATGACAGAAGCGTGAAAAGTGGCCGGTGATCAGCCGATCAAGCGAGTTGATTTTTGCCGGCTTTTTGATTAGGTTTCTTTCCGGTATCTGGCGCGGCTGCTCTGCCGGCGCAAACGTAACACTTATTACAGGAAATCAAGCGATGTCCGAAGCGCTAATTTTCGATGCTGTCCGCACGCCCCGTGGCAAGGGCAAGAAGGATGGCTCCCTGCACGAGGTCAGCCCCGTTCACCTGCTCAAGAACCTGTTCGACGCGGTGCAGACCCGCAACGAGCTGGATACCAGCCAGGTGGACGATGTGGTGCTGGGCTGCGTCACCCCGGTGGGCGAGCAGGGCGCGGATATTGCCCGCACGGCGGTGATCTACTCCGGCTGGGACGAGCGCGTGGCCGGCGTCACCCAGAGCCGTTTCTGCGCTTCCGGGCTGGAGTCGGTGAACCTGGCCGCGCAGAAGGTGCGCTCCGGCTGGGAGGACCTGGTGGTCGCCGGCGGGGTCGAGTCGATGTCGCGCTGGCCGATGGGCTCGGACGGCGGCGCCATGGCGATGGACCCGCGCGTGAATGACGCCATGGGCTTTGCGCCCCAGGGGATCGGTGCGGACCTAATCGCATCCATCGAGGGTTTTTCCCGCGACGACGTGGATGCCTTTGCCGTGCGCTCCCATCAGCGGGCCGCCGCGGCGCGCGAGGACGGCCGCTTCGGCAAGTCCCTGATCCCGGTGCGCGACGTCAACGGGCTGGTCGTGCTGGATCACGACGAAACCATTCGTCCCGACAGCAGTGCCGAGGCGCTGGGCGGTCTCAAGCCCTCGTTCGAGCAGATGGGGCAGATGGGCTTCGACGACACCGCGCTGGCCAAGTACCCCACGGTGGAATCGATCAATCACGTCCATCACGCCGGCAACTCCTCCGGCATCGTCGACGGCGCCGCGCTGGTGCTGATCGGCAGCGAGGACAAGGGCAAGTCCCTGGGACTGAAGCCGCGCGGCCGCATCGTGTCGACCGCGGTGACCGGCACCGACCCCACGATCATGCTGGTCGGGCCGGGTCCTTCCTCCAAGAAGGCGCTGGACAAGGCCGGTATGAAGGCGTCGGATATCGATCTGTTCGAGATCAACGAGGCGTTCGCGGCCGTGGTGCTCCGCGCGGTGCGTGATCTGGATATCGACATCGACAAGGTCAACGTCAACGGCGGTTCCATCGCCATGGGCCATCCGCTGGGCGCCACCGGCGCGATCCTGATGAACACGGTGCTCGATGAGCTCGAGCGTCAGGACAAGCAGACCGCGTTGATCACGCTGTGCGTGGGCGGCGGCATGGGCATTGCCACCGTCATCGAGCGCGTCTGAATCACCGACACACAGCCCCGGCAAACGGCCGGGCCGGACGGCAGGCGATGAGCATCGCCGCCGCCCAGCCATCATCAGGAGACCTGCAGTCATGGCAGCCAACATGAAAGAGCACACGGACCTCGGCGGCGACGCCATCCGCGTGGAACAAGACGACAAGGGCATTCTCACCCTCACGCTGGACATGCCGGGCCGCTCGGCCAATGTCCTGAACGATCAGTTCTCGGTGCCGTTCGCGGCGCTGATCGAGCGCATCGAAAGCGATGATTCGGTCACCGGCGTGATCCTTACCTCCGGCAAGAAGAACTTCATGGTGGGGGCCAACATCGACGGTCTGTTCGCCGTGACCGATCCGGCCGTGGCATTGAAGATGGCCGGCGATTTCAAGGCCATGCTGCGGCGGCTGGAATGCTGCGGCAAACCGGTGGTGGCCGCGCTCAATGGGTCGGCCCTTGGCGGTGGGCTGGAGCTGGCGCTGGCCTGCCATCGGCGCATTGCCATCAACGATCCGAAGGCCAAGATGGCCCTGCCGGAAGTCAAGCTGGGCGTGCTGCCCGGTGGCGGCGGCACCCAGCGCCTGCCGCGTCTGATCGGCATCCAGGCGGCGCTGCCGTTGCTGACCGAGGGCAAGGAGCTGTCGCCGGAAAAGGCCGCCAAGCAGGGCTTCATCGATGAGCTGGCGGATGATGCCGACGACATGATGCGCCGTGCCCGCAAGTTCATCGAGGGCGTGATCGAAACCGGTCAGCCGGCCACCCAGCCGTGGGACCAGAAGGGCTTCAAGTTCCCCGGCGGCGATTCCAAGCATCCGGCGCAGGGCCACATGTGGCCGATCGCCCCGGCGATGATGAACCAGAAAACGCGCGGCAATTACCCCGCGCCGCGAAACATCATGTCGGCCGTATACGAGGGCGGGCTGGTGGATTTCGACACCGCGCTCAAGATCGAGGGTCGCTACTTCGCGGAGCTGGTGGTCAGCCAGGAATCCAAGAACATGATCGGTACCCTCTGGTATCAGCTTAACAAGATCAACAAGGGTGAGTCCCGACCGCAAGGTGTCGAACCCGGCCAGGTGGAGAAGCTCGGTGTGCTGGGTGCCGGCATGATGGGCGCGGGCATTGCCTACGTATCAGCCAAGGCCGGTATCGAGGTGGTGCTCAAGGACGTCGAGCAGGCCGGTGCGGAGAAGGGCAAGGCCTACTCCGAAGGGCTGGAAGACAAGGCAATCCAGCGTGGCCGGAGCACGCCGGACAGGAAGAAGGCAATTCTCGATCGGATCAAGCCGACGGCTGATGTCGCCGACCTCGATGGTTGCGACCTCATCATCGAAGCGGTGTTCGAGGACCGGGAATTGAAGGGCAAGGTGACGGAGGAGACGGAAGGCGTGATGGACCCGAAGGGTGTCTTCGGGTCCAACACTTCCACGCTCCCGATCACCGGCCTGGCCACCCGCAGCAGCCGGCCCGACCAGTTCATCGGCATCCATTTCTTCTCGCCGGTCGAGAAGATGCCGCTGGTGGAAATCATCGTCGGCGAAAAGACCAGCGACGAGACCCTGGCGCGTGCGTTCGACTACGTCCAGCAGATCCGCAAGACGCCGATCGTGGTCAACGATTCGCGCGGCTTCTATACCTCGCGCTGTTTCGCCACTTACGTGATGGAAGGCATCGCGATGCTGGCCGAGGGCCAGCACCCGCGGGCGATCGAGCAGGCGGGCCTGAAAGCCGGCATGCCGGTGGGTCCGCTGGCGCTGGAGGACGAGGTGTCGCTGTCGCTGTCCTTGCACGTGATGGACCAGACCCGCAAGGACTTCGAGGCCGAGGGCAAGCCCTACGCCCCGCACCCGGCCGAACCCACCGTCCGCAAGATGGTCGAGGTACTGGACCGTCCCGGCAAGAAGGCCGGCAAGGGGTTCTACGATTACCCCGAGGGCGGCAAGAAGCGCCTGTGGCCGGGTCTGGCCGAGCACTTCCCGCTGGCCGACGAGCAGTTCTCGCAGCAGGAAATGGTCGACCGGCTGCTTTTCGCGCAGGCCAACGAGACCGCCCGCTGCTTCGAGGAGGGGGTGGTCACCACCGCGGCCGACGCCAACATCGGCAGCATCTTCGGCTGGGGTTTCGCGCCGTTCCACGGCGGCACCCTGCAGTTCACCAACAGCGTGGGTGGCCCGGCCGCCTTTGTGTCCCGTGCCCGGGAACTGGCCGAACGCTACGGTGACCGCTTTGCTCCGGCCGCCATCCTGGAAAAGATGGCCGAATCCGGCGACCGCTTCGACGCCAGTTAATTACGGTATTCTGGCCTACAACCGCCATGCGCATCGCGCATAGCGCTCCAATCAGCCGTCAGCGAGGACCTCAACAATGTTTGCCAAGCTGCTGAAAACGATCAAGGATGCCCGGCTTCTGCCGCAGATCTCGGATACCGAGCGAGCAGCCCTGGAGGCGGGCTCCGTATGGGTGGACGGGGAATTCTTCTCCGGCAATCCGGATTTCACGTCAATGCTGGCCGAGGCCTACCCGAAGCTTTCCGCCGAGGAGCAGGCGTTTCTCGACGGCCCGGTGGAAGAACTCTGGCGGATGGTCGATACCTGGAAAACCCAGGAAACCCGCGAAGTGCCGCCGGAAGTCTGGCAATTCATGCGCGACAAGGGCTTTTTCGGCCTGATCGTGCCCAGGGAATACGGCGGCTTCGGCATGTCGACCCTGGGCCGCGCGGCGGTGATGATGAAAACCAGCGGCCTGGGCGCCGTGGGCAGCATGGTGGTGATCCCGAATACCCTGGGCGCCGCCGAACTGCTGATGGAATACGGCACCGAGGCGCAGAAGGACGAATACCTGCCCAAGCTGGCCAAGGGTGAATACGTGCCCTGTTTCGGCCTGACCGAGCCGACCGCCGGGTCGGACGCCGCGTCGATCAAGGCCGAGGGCGTGGTGTTCAAGGACGACGACGGCGAGATCAAGATCCGCCTGAACTTCGCCAAGCGCTACATCACCCTGGCGCCGGTGGCCAATCTGGTCAGCGTTGCCGCCGGCATCGCCGATCCCGACAATCTGCTGGGCAAGGGCGAATATCCCGGCATTTCGGTGTTGCTGGTGCACAAGGGCACCCCGGGGCTGGAGCTGGGCGATCACCATCTGCCGATTTCCGCGTTCGATAACGGCCCGATCATCGGCAAGGATGTGGTGGTGTCGGCCGAGAACGTCATCGGCGGGCCCGGCAACGTGGGCGAGGGCTGGCGCATGCTCATGGAGCAGCTGTCCGGCGGTCGCGCCGTGTCGCTGCCGGCCGGGGGTATTGCCAGTTGCAAGCTGGCCGCGGCGGCTACCGGGCCGTACAGCATGGTCCGCCAGCAGTTCAATATTCCGATCGGCTACATGGAAGGCCCGGAAGCCAAGATCGCCAAGATCGCGGCCATGGCCTACGCGATGGAATCCTCGCGGGTGTACGTGTGTGCGGGCGTGGACAACGGCCATCAGCCGCCGGTGACCTCGGCCATTCTCAAGCAGCACACCACCGAGATGGGCCAGCGCCTGGTGATCGACGGCCTGGACGTGATGGCCGGCGCCGGTGTCATGCAGGGGCCGAACAACATCCTCGGCGGCGCCTACATCGGCGCGCCGGTGGGCGTGACGGTGGAAGGGGCCAATATCCTGACCCGCACGCTGATCATCTTCGGGCAGGGGGCGGTGCGCTGCCATCCCTACGCGCTCAAGACCCTCCGGTCGCTGGAAGACGAGGATGTGCCGGCCTTCAAGTCGGCGGTGCTCGGCTGGATGGGCAGCTTCATGATGAACGGGCTGCGCACCATGGTCCGCGGGCTTACCCGCGGCTGGAGCTTCCGCAGCCCGGTGAAGGGCCCGACTGCCCGCTACTACCGCAAGCTGGGTTGGGCATCGGCCCGCTTTGCCTTCCTGACCGATCTGGCCCTGTTCCTGGTGGGCGCCAAGCTCAAGCAGAAGGGCAAGCTGTCGGGCCGCTTTGCGGATGCGCTTTCCTGGCAGTTGTTTGCGTTCACGACCTTGCGTCGTTTCGAGGCCGAGGGCCGGCAGGCGGAAGACCTCCCGGTGGTGCAGTGGGCGCTGGAATACAGTCTCAAGCAGATCCAGGACGCCTTCGAGGGCATTTACGCCAACTTCGATGCCCCGGTCGTGGGCTGGCTCCTGCGCTACCCCGGTCGGCTGCTGCTGCGGGCCAACCCGCTGTCCACCGGGCCGTCCGACAAGCTCGATCGCCCCGTGGCCAATGCCATCCAGGTGCCGGGCGCCCAGTACGACCGAATCGTGGATGGCCTGTACATGCCGGACGAGGATCAGCCCGGTATGGGCCGGCTGATCAAGGCCTGGCGCCTGATCAGCGAAGCCCGGCCGGCGCAGGGCAAGATCATGAAGGCGATCAAGCAGGGCCAGATCACGACCCGCGACCCCGCAGCGGCACTGGCCGAGGCGCTGGACAAGGGCGTGGTCACGGCCGCCGAGGCCGAGACCATCCGCAACGCGGAGGCCGCGCGGATGGCGGCGATCCAGGTCGATGTGTTCTCCGAGGACGAGTACTACCGCAATCGTCAGAGCGGTGGGGATGCGGTCACCATGGCTCGGGCCGCCAACGGCTGACGCCGATGGCGGGCGCCCGGCCCCGATTTTTCGGCCACGGGCGCTGATCAAATGGCGCGGGGCGGGTTCCAGCCTGCCCCGCGCAGGCGACTATCAGCAGGATGACCGGCCACGGCAGAAAGGCCGGCACTACTCGATAGGGGGCTGCTGAAAAACCCCGTTTTTCGGCAGGTCCCGCGCGGTACAAGGACGTACCGCCAAAATCATGCGCTGGAAGCGCTTGATTTTGGGAGCAAGCGCAAACCGCGTTTGCGTGCAGCGACGCTGAAACAAGGCCAGGATGGCCTTTTTCAGCAACGCCATAGAGTGGTAACAACCAGTCACCGGCCGCATTAGGCTGATTGTCATACAATCAGCGTCCCGCAAGCCGGGCGCATTCAGCAACGTCGGGGAGGAGCATGCCAAAGACCGTGCGCATCGGTGGGGGCGCCGCGATGTGGGGCGACACCCGAACCGGGCCGGCCCAACTCGTGGCCGACGGGCAGCTCGATTATCTGATGATCGAGTATCTGGCCGAGGTCACGATGTCGATTCTCACCGGCCAGCGCATGCGCGACCCCGAGGCCGGCTGGGGCCGGGATCTGGTGCCGGTGCTGGCGCCCCTGCTCCCCGAAATCAAGCGCCAGGGCATCCGCGTGATAACCAATGCCGGTGGCGTCAATCCCGCCGGGGCCCGGGACGCGCTGCATGCCGCCGCCCGGGAAGCAGGCGTGGATCTGCGCATCGCCGTGGTGACCGGGGACGATCTCAGCGGCTGGGCCACCGGCGAGGCGGTTGGCCGGCTGCAGCCGCTGGACCCGGACCAGCCCCGCCCGGACCGTTTTCTGAGCATGAATGCCTATCTCGGGGCGCTACCCATTGCCGCCGCGCTGGATGACGGGGCGGACGTGGTGATTACCGGTCGCTGCGTGGACAGCGCGCTGGCACTGGGCCCGCTGATGCACGAGTTCGGCTGGTCCCCGGACGATCATGACCACCTGTCGGCGGGCAGCCTGGTCGGCCATCTGCTCGAATGCGGGGTGCAGAGCACCGGCGGCCTTTATACCGACTGGGCGTCGGTGCCGGGCTACGACAACATGGGTTTTCCCATCGCCGAATGCCACGCCGATAGCGGTTTCGAACTGACCAAACCCGCCGGTACCGGTGGGCTGGTGAGCGTGGGCACCGCCGCCGAGCAGCTGCTCTACGAAATCGGCGATCCCAAGGCCTACCTGCTACCCGATGTCACCTGCGACTGGAGTGGCGTCGAGATCGAGCAGGTGGGCGAGGATCGCGTGCGCATCACGGGTGCCCGAGGTCTGCCGCCGACCGGCACGTACAAGGTGTCGGCCACCTACGCCGAGGGCTACCGATTGACCGCGACTTTCGTGATCGGCGGCATCGATGCGGTAGCCAAGGCCGAGCGCGTGGGCCAGGCGCTGATTGCCAAGAACCGGCGCCTGCTGCGGCAGGCGGGTTTCGGCGACTTCACCCGCACCAGCGTGCAGGTGATCGGCGGCGAATCCATGTACGGGCCGCACGGGCAGGCACGGGCGGCCCGCGAGGTGATGGTCTGGCTGGCGCTGACGCATGAATCCGATCAGGCGCTGAAGCTGTTCGGCACCGAAATCGCGCAGGCGGCCGTGTCCATGTCGCCGGGTATCACCGGCTATGCCGGCGGGCGGCCGCGGCCGAGTCCGGTGATCCGGCTGTATTCCGCGCTGGTGGACAAGCAGGCCCTGCCGGTGCGCATCGACGTCGACGGAAGCGCCCGTGATATCAACATTCCCGCCGGCGGCGGACAGGCCCCGGCACTGGCCTCTGATGCGCCCGGCGACACCGCCAGCATCGACGAGGACAGTGTCAGCGTTCCCCTGATTCGGCTGGCCATCGCGCGCAGCGGTGACAAGGGCGACAACGCAAACATCGGTATCATGGCGCGCAAGCGCGACTATCTGCCCCATATTCGCGCGGCACTGAGCGAGGCGGCGGTGGCCGATTATTTCCGGCATTACGTCGAAGGCGAGGTGTTTCGCTTCGAGTTGCCGGGTATCGGTGGTCTGAATTTCCTGCTCACCCGGGTGCTCGGCGGCGGCGGTATTGCCAGCCTGCGGGTCGACCCGCAGGGCAAGTGCTACGGGCAGATGTTGCTGGATCACCCGATCCCGGTTCCCCGGGCATTGGCGGAGCGTTTATGAGTGACCAAAGCAGTGAAATCGAGCGCGATGTCATGGAATACGACATCGTCATTGTCGGCGCGGGCCCGGCCGGCCTGTCGGCGGCGATACGCGCCAAGCAGATGGCGGCGGAAGCCGGCAGCGAGATCGACGTGTGCGTGGTGGAGAAGGGCTCCGAGGTCGGCGCCCACATTCTCTCCGGCGCTGTGTTCGAGCCGCGCGCCCTGAACGAACTGATTCCGGACTGGCAGGACAAGGGCGCGCCGCTGAACACGCCGGTATCCCGCGACGACGTCTATTTCTTCACCAGCGAGTCGAAAGCCGTGAAGACGCCGGGCCCGTTCGTGCCGCGGCCGATGCACAACCACGGCAACTACATCATCAGCCTGGGCAAGCTTACCCGCTGGCTGGGCGAGCAGGCCGAGGAGCTCGGGGTGGAAATCTACCCAGGTTTCGCCGCCGCCGACGCCATCATCGAGGATGGCGTGATCAAGGGCATTCTCACCGGCGATATGGGCGTTGACCGTCAGGGCGAGGCCAAGGAGGGCATGCACACCCCCGGCATCGAGCTGCGGGCGAAGTACACCCTGTTCGGCGAAGGCTGCCGCGGCCATATCGGCAAGCGCCTGATTCGCGAGTACGGGCTGGATGAAGAGGCCGACCCCCAGCATTACGCGATCGGCCTCAAGGAGCTGTGGGAGATCGAGCCGGCCAAATTCGAAGCCGGTCTGGTGGTTCACGGCGCCGGCTGGCCGCTGGACAACGCCAATCCGGGCGGCTCGTTTCTCTACCATTTCGACGACAACCTGGTCGCCGTGGGGCTGATCGTGGATCTGTCCTACGAAAACCCCTGGCTGAGCCCGTTTCACGAATTCCAGCGCTTCAAGCACCACCCGAAGATCGCGCAGTATCTGGACGGTGGTAAACGGCTTTCCTATGGGGCCCGCGCCATCTGCAAGGGCGGGCTGAATTCCCTGCCGAAGATGGTCATGCCCGGTGGGGCGTTGATTGGCTGCAATGCGGGCACGCTGAACTTCGCCAAGATCAAGGGCAATCACACCGCGATGAAGTCCGGCATGCTGGCCGCCGAGGCCGCATTCGACGCCGTGGCCGCGGACCGCGCCCACGATGCGCTGGACGGCTATACCCAGCGTTTCGAGGCCAGCTGGCTGCACGAGGAACTGCACGCCAGCCGCAACTTCGGGCCCGCTATCCACAAGTACGGCGCGTTGCGGGGCGGGGCGATCAACTACATCGAGCAGAACTGGTTCCGGGGCAAGGCGCCCTGGCACCTGCACGACCGTACCCCGGACCACGCCACGCTCAAGCCGGCCGATCAGGCGGAGAAGATCGAGTACCCGAAGCACGACAACAAGCTCAGCTTCGACAAGCTGTCCTCGGTGCATATTTCCAGCACCAACCACGAGGAAGATCAGCCGGTGCACCTGCAGCTCAAGGACCCGTCCATACCGATCGAGCAGAACCTGCCGACGTACGCCGAGCCGGCCCAGCGGTACTGCCCGGCCGGGGTGTACGAAGTGGTCGACGGTGATGACGGTCAGCCGCAGTTCCAGATCAACGCCCAGAACTGCGTGCACTGCAAGACCTGCGACATCAAGGACCCGGCCCAGAACATCGTCTGGGTGGCGCCCGAGGGCGGCGGCGGGCCCAACTATTCGAACATGTAGAACGGGTAAGAGAAGAGAGGAACCGCAGATTACGCAGATTTACACAGATGCAGGAGGTAGGCGGATGGCGACCCTCCCGGCCGGAAAGCTCGGACTGGCATCAGGAGCGCCTTACCCGACCACTTTCTTACAATCTGCGTCTATCTGCGTAATCTGCGGTTAAGTTTTCGAGATCAACGACAAGAGACGGAAAGGCATGAAAGTACTGGTAGCGGTGAAGCGCGCGATTGATTACAACGTGCGCATCCAGATCAAGTCGGACGGTTCCGGCGTGGTCACCGACGGGGTCAAGCACAGCATGAACCCCTTCGACGAGATTGCCGTTGAGCAGGCAATCCGCTGGAAGGAAGCCGGCGTGGCCGACGAAGTGGTGGCCGTGACCATCGGCCCCAAGGCCAGCCAGGAAACCCTGCGCACCGCGCTGGCGTTCGGCTGCGACCGCGCCATTCACGTCGCCAGCGACGAGGAAGTCCAGCCGCTGACCGCCGCCCGGGTGTTCAAGGCGCTGGCGGAAAAGGAAGAACCCGGCGTCTTCCTGATGGGCAAGCAGGCCATCGATGACGACAACAACCAGACCGGCCAGATGACCGCCGCGCTGCTGGAATGGCCGCAGGCCACGTTCGCCTCCGAAATCGACATGGGTGACGGCAGCGCCAAGGTGACTCGCGAAATCGACGCCGGCCTGGAAGTCATCGACGTCGACCTGCCGGCCGTGATCACCGCCGATCTGCGTCTCAACGAGCCACGCTATCTCAAGCTGCCGGACATCATGAAGGCCAAGAAGAAGCCGCTGGATGAAACCGATCTCGGCGAACTGGGCGTCGAGGCCGCCGCCGCCATCACCGTCAGCAAGACCGCGCCGCCGCCCGAGCGCGAGCCCGGCGTGATGGTGGAGTCGGTCGACGACCTGGTCGGCAAGCTCAAGGACAAGGGTCTGTTGTAAGACAAGAAGATCCGCAGATTACGCAGATTGCGCCGATTCGGAAGAAAGACTCATCGCTGATTTCGACCAATCTGCGTCATCGGCGAAATCTGCGGATACATACTCTTGTGCGACGGCTGACGACGCTTAACGACACCCGACAGAATTCTTCTGGAGATTCGAAACGATGAGCAAGATTCTTATTGTGGCCGATCATCTCGATGGCCAGCTCAACAGCTCCACCGCCCGGACCGTGGCCTGTGCCGCGGAAATCGGCGGTGATATCGACATCCTGGTGCTGGCTGATAATGCCGGCCCCATCGCCGAGGCCGCGGCCGGGCTGGACGGTGTGAGCCGCGTACTCACGGTCGAGCGGGCCGAGAACGCCCACCCGCTGGCGGCCATCTACGCCCCGCAGATCGCCGCCGCGGCCGCACAGGGCGAGTACAGCCACGTGCTCGGCCCCAACACCACCTTCGGTAAGGACCTCATGCCCCGGGTGGCCGCCAAGCTTGGCGTGGCCATGGTGACGGATATTGCTGCCGTGCACGGCCCGCACGAATTCGAGCGGCCGATCTACGCCGGCAACGCAGTGAACACCGTCAAAGCCCCGGACGGCCAGACGCTGGTGGCCTCGGTCCGCTGTGCCTCCTACGGCGCCGTGGGCGCGGGCGGCAGTGCCGCTGTGGAAGCCCTGAGCCTCGATGCCGAGCTTCCGGGCCACACCCGGTTCGTCGAGCTCCAGGCCAGCAGTTCCGACCGGCCCGATCTGCAGACCGCCGGCAAGGTGGTCTCCGGCGGCCGTGGCGTGGGCAGCGAGGAGAACTTCAAGGTCATCTACGACTTCGCCGACAAGATCGGCGCCGCGGTGGGCGCGTCACGCGCGGCGGTGGACGCCGGTTACGTGCCCAACGACATGCAGGTGGGCCAGACCGGCAAGATCATCAGCCCGGAGCTGTACATGTGCTTCGGCATCTCCGGCGCCATCCAGCATCTGGCCGGCATCAAGGATGCCGGCACCATCGTCGCCATCAACAAGGACGAGGAAGCCCCGATCTTCGAAGTGGCCGACTTCGGGCTGGTGGGTGATCTGTTCAAGGTGCTGCCGGACCTGGAACAGGCGGTGGGCAAGTAGATCGGCGAACCGAAGATCAAGACAGAAACCGCAGATTTCGCAGATTGCGCCGATTATTAGTGAGAGGCGGAAAGGTATATGCCTCGGAGCCAGTTCTGCTGGAGCAGTGCGAGTTGTTTCCGCGGATGCACGATTTGAAACACACAACTGCCGTGTACAGGAGCTTCCTGTGAATCATCTGCGTCCATCTGCGAAATCTGCGGTTCCAGTTCTTCAGGATTAGCGCAAAAGTGCAATACGACTCGATCTTCAAGCCTGATCTGTTCGCCGGCCAGCGTATTCTCGTGACCGGCGGCGGCAGTGGCATTGGCCGCTGCGTGGCCCACGAGCTGGCCAGCCTCGGCGCGATCGTGGCGCTGGTCGGTCGGCGTGGCGAGAAGCTCGCCGAGGTGGCGGCCGAGATTGCCGAGGACGGCGGTCAGACCACCTGCCATGCGCTGGACATCCGCCAGGAAGACGACGTCAAGCGAGTCGTCGGCGAGATACTTGTCGAGCACGGCCGGTTGGATGGCCTGATCAACAACGCCGGTGGCCAGTTCCCGTCACCGCTGGCCGGGATCAACCAGAAAGGGTTCGAGACGGTGGTGCGCACCAACCTCACCGGGGGCTTCCTGGTCGCCCGGGAGGTGTTCAACCAGCACATGAACCGGAACGGCGGCGCCATCGTCAACATCATCGCCGACATGTGGGGCGGCATGCCCGGCATGGGTCACTCGGGCGCGGCGCGTGCCGGCATGTTGAATCTCACCGAGACCTGTGCGGTGGAGTGGGGCGGTGCCGGCGTGCGCGTGAATGCAGTAGCCCCGGGCTGGGTGGCCTCCAGTGGCCTGGATACCTATGAGGATCCGGCGATCAAGGAGATGATCCCGAAACTCAAGGAGAGTGTGCCGCTCCAGCGGCTGGCCACGGAATCCGAAATCAGCTCGGCGATCTGCTTTCTGCTGAGCCCCGGCGCCGCGTTCATTTCCGGTGCCTGCATCCGGGTTGACGGTGGCGCCCCCTGCAACAGCCGGACCTATCCGTTGACCGACAACGGCCGATCCCGTCCCTATCAGGGTTTTCACCGCTATCAGGCGCCGGCCGCGCTGGTCGGCGGGGAGTAAGCCATGCGCCGTGTTCTGATTCTGCTGCTGATGCTGACGGCCACCACCGCGAGCGCCGACTGGCGCAAGACCGCGGATACCGACGAGAAGGTCGAGACGCTGGTCGAGATCCTGCCCGGCACGTCGCACTGGATGCTTGACGTGGCCGAGCGCTATCGCAATCTCTACTGGGCGGCAAAGCTGGAACAATGGGAGTTCGCCGCCTATCAGGCGGACAAGCTGCACGGCCTGCTGGACGAGACCGTGCCGCTGGCCCGCGACAAGCGCGCGGAGACAGCGGCGCGGTTCGTCGACCGCGTGTATCCCGAACTGACCGAGGCGGTGCAAAGCCGCGACTGGGATCGCTTCGAATCCGCCTTCGAGAGCATGCGCGGGGAATGTATTGCCTGTCATGCCGCCAACGACTACGGCTTCATCATTCCCGCGAAGGTGCCGCGTCGCGGCGAAAGCCCGGCCCTGCATTTCGACGACACGCCCTGACCCGGGCACGACTGTGATCCACCCGCGAGATTCCCATGCCGTTGATTGAATCGACCGTTGACCGCAGCGGCGAGACGTTCGTCCGCAATCGCGAGGAAATGCTGGCCTGCATCCAGCGCTTCCGCGACGTGGAGGACAAGGTCCGGGCCAGCGAGGAAGCCCGGCGCGGCCGTTACGACGAACGCGGCCAGATCCTGCCGCGTGAACGGGTGAGCCTGCTGCTCGATCGCGGCTCCCCGTTCCTGGAGATTTCCACCCTCTGCGGCTACGGCCATCACGACGATACCGACGGTTCCCTGGCCGGCGGCAACACCATCATCGGCATCGGCTACGTTACCGGCGTGCGCTGCCTGATCGTGGCCTCCAACAGTGCCATCAAGGGCGGCACCATGACTCCCTGGGGCGTGCAGAAGACGCTGCGCTGCCAGGAAATCGCCATGGAGAACAAGCTGCCGGTGGTTTCGCTGATCGAATCCGGCGGGGCGAATCTTCTCTATCAGGCGGAGCTGTTCATTCCTGGCGGCAAGACCTTCGCCAACCAGGCGCGGCTGTCGGCGATGGGTATTCCGCAGGTTACCGTGGTGCACGGTTCCAGCACCGCGGGCGGCGCCTACATGCCGGGGCTGTCGGACCACGTGGTAATGGTGCGCGGCAACGCCAAGGTGTTCCTGGCCGGCCCGCCGCTGCTCAAATCCGCAACCGGTGAAGTGGCCACGGACGAGGAGCTGGGCGGCGCCGACATGCACGGCACCCAGGCCGGCACCACCGAGTATCTGGCCGAGAACGACGTTGACGGTATCCGGCTGGCCCGGGAGATCGTGGCCGGGCTGGGCTGGAACGAGCGGCAGGCGCCGTTACCGGCGCCGGCCTTCACGCCGCCCCATCACGACATCGACGAACTCTGCGGCATCGTGCCCGCGGACTATCGCAAGCCGTTCGACTGCCGGGAGGTCATCGCCCGGGTGGTGGACAGCTCGGAATTCATGGAATTCAAGGCCGACCTGGACCAGCAGACCATCTGCGGCCGCGGGCGGATCGAGGGCCATACCGTGGGTTTCATCGGCAACAACGGGCCGATTACCACCAAGGGGGCCAACAAGGCCGGCCAGTTCATTCAGCTGTGCTGCCAGTCGAATACGCCGATCGTGTACCTGATGAATACCACCGGTTACATGGTGGGCACGGAGTCCGAGCAGAACGGCATGGTCAAGCACGGCTCCAAGATGATCCAGGCAGTGGCCAACGCCAGCGTGCCGCAGATCACCATCGTCATGGGTGGCTCGTTCGGGGCCGGCAACTACGGCATGTGCGGCCGGGGCTTCGGTCCGCGCTTCATCTTCGCCTGGCCGAATTCGCGCACCAGCGTGATGGGCGGGGAGCAGGCCGCCGGCGTGATGGCCATCATCACCGAGGAGAAGATGACCAAGGCCGGCCAGCCGGTCGACCAGGACAAGCTGGCAGCGATGAAGCAGAAGATCATCGACCAGTTCGACGCCGAGTCCGACGCCCTGGCCGCCACCGCGCGGCTGTTCGATGACGGGCTGATCGACCCGCGCGACACGCGCCGGGTGCTGGCTTTCACGCTGTCGGTCTGTCGTGACGCCGAGACGCGCGAGCTGCAGCCCAGCAGTTTCGGGGTGGCGCGGTTTTAAGACAGGAACCGCAGATTTCGCAGATCAGCGCAGATTTGAAAAGGTGACGTTTCAGAGCAACGAGCCATCTGCGGTCATCTGCGAAATCTGCGGTTAGTTCCTCTTCTTCAGGTCTTCAAGATGGAAATTACGCACGAGCATCAGCAGATATTCGACACCACCCGGAAGTTCGTCGAGGAGACGATCAATCCGCATGTGGATGACTGGGAAGCCTCCGGCATGTGGCCGGCTCACGACATTCTCGGGCAGATGGGTGATCTTGGCCTGCTGGGCATCGCCAAGCCCGAGGAGGTCGGCGGGCTGGGGCTCGATTATTCCTATCAGATGCTGTTTGCCGAGGCCCTGGGCCACTGCCGCGTGGGTGGCGTACCCATGGCCATTGGCGTGCAGACCGACATGGCAACGCCCGCGCTGGCGCGCTACGGCTCGGACGAGCTCAAGCGCGATTTCCTGATGCCGGCCATCGCGGGCCAGCAGGTGGCCTGCATCGGCGTGTCCGAACCGGGCGCCGGCTCGGATGTGGCCAGCATCAAGACCACCGCCCGCCGCGATGGCGACGACTACGTGATCAACGGTCAGAAGATGTGGATCACCAACGGCGTCCAGGGCGACTGGATCTGCCTGCTGGTGAATACCGGCGAATCCGGCGACGGCAACCGGCACGGCAACAAGTCGCTGATCGTGGTGCCGCTGGACACACCGGGTATCGACCGCAAGACCAAGCTCGACAAGCTGGGGCAGCGCTCCTCGGATACCGCCATCATCTTCTTCGAGGACGTGCGGGTGCCGGCCCGCTACCTGATTGGCGAGGAGGGCAAGGGTTTCGTTTACCAGATGCAGCAGTTCCAGGAGGAACGTCTGTTCCTGTCCGCCAGCATCCTGGCGGCCATGGACCGCTGCATCGCGGAAACCGCCGAGTACGCCGGCCAGCGCAAGGCCTTCGGCGGCACCGTGCTCAACCAGCAGTATGTGCACTACCGCCTGTCCGAACTGGCCACTGAGGTGGAAGCCACCCGGGCGCTGGTCTATCAGGCCACGGAAAAGCTGCTGGCCGGCGAGGACGTCACGCTGCTGGCTTCCATGGCCAAGCTCAAGAGCGCGCGGGTTGCCCGCGACGTGGCCGATGATTGCCTGCAGTTCTGGGGCGGGCAGGGCTTCATGTGGGACAACCAGGTGGCCCAGTTTTACCGTGACCTGCGGCTGCACTCGATCGGCGGCGGCGCCGACGAGGTGATGCTGTCGATCATCAGCAAGCGCTTGATCGCCGGCCTGGGCGCACGTTGATCGCTGTAACCGCAGAGGATGCAAAGAGCGCGAAGGTAATGAGGCTGTTTTTGCGTTCTTTGCGCGCTTTGCGGCTCTAAATTGAGAGCCGGGAAAGTCAATGAAACATCCAGTATTTGAAACCCTGAGTGTCGAGACCGACAAGGGTGTGCTCCATGCCACCCTCAATCGTCCCGAGGCCCGCAATGCGATGAATGTGGCGATGGTGCGGGAGCTCACCGAACTCGCCGGATTCGCCAACGAACACGCGGACGTCCGGGCACTGGTTATCCGGGGCGCGGCGGGCAATTTCTGCGCCGGCGGCGACATCAAGGACATGGCCCGCATCCGGCAGGCGGACGGCAGCGGCGACCCGGCGGCCGACTACAACCGAGGCTTCGGGACCATGCTCACCGCCCTGTCGCGGACTCGCGCGGCGGTCGTTGCGGTGCTGGAAGGTGCGGTGCTGGGCGGCGGCTTCGGGCTGGCCTGCATCTCGGATGTCGCCATCGCCCACAGGGACGCAAAATTCGGCCTGCCGGAAACGGGTCTGGGCCTGCCGCCGGCCCAGATCGCCCCGTTCGTGGTCGCCCGCATCGGCCTGACGCAGGCGCGCCGCCTGGGCGTGTGCGGCGGCCGCTTCGATGGCGAGGAGGCCCGCCGCCTGGGGCTGGTGCATTTCTGCGAGTCGGATGAGTCGGCCGTGGCGGTGCGGCTGGATGAAACCCTCGGACAGATCCGGCGCTGTGCCCCCAACGCCAACGCCATCACCAAGGCCCTGATGCTGCGGGTGGGTAACGAAGAGCTCGAACCTCTGCTGGACGATGCGGCTCGCCAGTTTTCCGAATGCGTGCGCAGTGACGAAGGCAAGGAGGGCACCGCGGCGTTCATCGAGAAACGATTGCCGGGCTGGGCAGAGTGACCAATCGCAAGGCAAGCAACGCGGAAACACCGGCAGACAGCGTTTCGGCGTGGCCTGTGGTTACCAAAGGATCGGGAAGTACGCCATGAACAAGATACTGGTCGCCAACCGTGGCGAGATTGCCGTCCGCGTGCTGCAGGGTGCGGCAGATCTCGGCTACCGCACGGTGGCCGTTTACAGCGATGCCGATGCCGACGCGCGCCATGTCCGCGTGGCCGATGAGGCCGTACGCATCGGGCCGCCGGCGGCCAGCGATTCCTATCTGTCGGTTCCGGCGATCATCGAGGCGGCGCGCGCCACCGGCACGGACGCCGTGCATCCGGGGTACGGCTTCCTGGCCGAGAACGCCGACTTCGCCAGGGCGGTGGAGGCAGCGGGTCTGATCTTCGTCGGCCCGCAGCCCGAGGCCATTGACCTCATGGGTAACAAGCGGGCGGCCAAGGAGCGCATGGAAGCCGCCGGCGTGCCCTGCATTCCCGGCTTCAAGGGCAGCGACGACGTCGAACAACTGGCGGCAAAAGCCGGAGAGATCGGCCTGCCGGTGATGATCAAGGCGGCAGCAGGCGGCGGCGGGCGCGGGATGCGTCTGGTGGAAGAGGCCGCCGGCCTGGCTGATGCAATCAAGTCGGCCCGTTCGGAGGCCAGGAGCGCCTTCGGCAACGACGAGATCATCATCGAAAAGGCGGTCACCGGCGCCCGCCACGTGGAAATCCAGGTGTTGGCCGACACCCATGGCCATGTGATTCACCTGGGCGAACGCGACTGCTCTGTCCAGCGCCGACATCAGAAGATCGTCGAGGAAAGCCCCTGTCCGGTGGCTACCCCGGAATTGCGCGCCGCCATGGGTGCGGCGGCGGTCGCCGCGGCGCAGGCGATCGACTATCGCGGCGCCGGTACGGTCGAATTCCTGCTGGATGCCGACGGCAAGTTCTACTTCCTGGAGATGAATACCCGCCTGCAGGTCGAGCATCCGGTGACCGAGCTGGTGACCGGCGTGGATCTCGTGGCCTGGCAGCTGCGGGTCGCGAATGGGGAACACCTTACGCTGACCCAGGACGATATCCGGCTGCGTGGCCATGCCATCGAAGTGCGCCTTTGTGCCGAGGAACCGGCCAACCAGTTCCTGCCGCAGACCGGGCCGATACTGGCCTGGCAGCCGCCAGCCGGCGAGGGCATCCGGGTGGACCACGGCGTGCTCGACGGAGGTGAGGTCAGCCCGCATTACGACTCCATGCAGGCCAAGATCATCGCCTTCGGCGAGACCCGCGACATTGCCCGGCAGCGGTTGTTGCGGGCACTGGACGACACCATTCTCTTCGGCGTGGCCAGCAACCGGGACTTCCTGCGGCTGACCCTGGCGCATCCTGCGTTCGCCGACGGCGTCTTCGATACCGGCTTCGTGCCCACCCATTTTCCGGATGTTGCGGCGTCCCTGCCGGTCGCCGACACCCGCCATGCCGCGCTCGCCGCCGCGCTCTGTTTCCATGGTGATCTCCACCGGTTGGCCGGCGAGCGGCGACTCAGCGAGGAATTGCTGACCTGGCACAGCGCCAATCCGAGTCCGGCGCCACTGGTGCTGCGCGCCGGGCAGGCGCAGGACAAGATTCGTCTGTGGGTGCACGCCCAGGGGCCGGGGCAATACCGCGTTACCACGGGCGATGGGGAGCAGTTCGTTGACCACGAAATCGCTCTCGACGACCTGACTGACCGCCACCTGCGCTGCCGGATCGACGGCGCCGACCACCGGGCCCGTTTCACCCGTTGCGACGACGCCCTCTGGCTGGACCTGCTGGGCCTGACGCTGGCCTATTACGACGTCACGCTTGCAGCCGCCGAAACCCGCGGTGATGTTCAGGGCTCCGGCGAGATCATCGCCAACAGCGATGGCAAGATCATCGAGGTCCGGGTGGCTACCGGCGATCGGGTCGAACACGGCCAGACGCTACTGGTGCTCGAAGCGATGAAGATGGAATTCCAGGTGGCCGCCGATGTGGACGGCGAGATCGCCGAGGTGGCGGTCGCGGCCGGGGATCAGGTTGGCGCGCGACAACTACTGGTGCGAATCACGCCGAACGATGCCGAGGGCTGACATTCGGTCGAGGCGACTCTTGGCGCGGGCTCGATGCCGCGCCGTGGAAAAGGCTACAGTCCGCGGCTGCGGTTCTCCGTCTGCGCCTGTCCTCACGCCGTGAATAATCCCGAATCCAGCATTCCGGCCAATCCCGAGGCCGAGCGCATTCTGCGCGAGACCTTCGGTTATCAGAGCTTTCGCGGCCGCCAGGCCGAGATCGTGGCCGCGGTCGCGGCCGGTAACGATGCCTTCGTGCTCATGCCCACCGGCGGCGGCAAGTCGCTGTGCTACCAGATTCCGGCGCTGCTGCGGCCGGGGCTGGCGGTGGTGGTATCGCCGCTGATCGCGCTGATGGCCGATCAGGTGACGGCCCTGCGACAGCTCGGCGTGGCCGCGGCGGTGCTCAATTCCAGTCTGTCCGCCGAGGATCAGGCTGCCATCGAGCGGGACATGCAGGCCGGTTCGCTCGATCTCGTCTACATCGCGCCGGAACGGCTGATGCAGCCGCGCACGCTATCGCTGCTGGGCGAATGCGAACTGGCCCTTTTCGCCATTGACGAAGCCCATTGTGTCTCCCAGTGGGGG
Organism: Spectribacter acetivorans; assembly: GCF_031846305.1. Taxonomy (NCBI): domain Bacteria; kingdom Pseudomonadati; phylum Pseudomonadota; class Gammaproteobacteria; order Salinisphaerales; family Salinisphaeraceae; genus Spectribacter; species Spectribacter acetivorans. Next base: position 330,095 of record NZ_JAVRHY010000002.1, on the reverse strand, counting down.
CATGACTTCCGGCCCGAATACATGCAGCTTTCCGGACTGGCGGAAGGCTTTCCCAACATACCCCGCATCGCGCTGACCGCCACCGCCGATCCGCGTACCCGGGAAGAGATTCGCCAGCGCCTCTCCCTGCAGCGGGCGGCCGGTTTCGTGCACAGCTTCGACCGACCCAATATCCGTTACCGGGTGGCCGAGCGGGGTAATGCCAAGCAACAGCTTCTGCGTTTCCTGCGTGACGAACATCCCGATCAGGCGGGTATCGTGTACTGCCTGTCGCGTCGCAAGACCGATGACATCGCTGCCTGGCTGCGAGAGCAGGGCATCGACGCGCTGGCCTATCACGCCGGCCTGGATCGCGAACAGAGAACGACGCATCAGGCCCGTTTCCAGCGCGGCGAGGCAGTCGTCATGGTCGCCACGGTGGCCTTCGGGATGGGCATCGACAAGCCGGACGTACGCTTCGTGGTTCACCTCGATCTGCCCGCCAGCATCGAGGCCTACTATCAGGAGACCGGGCGCGGCGGTCGCGATGGCGAGCCGGCGGACGCCTGGATGCTCTACGGGCTTCAGGACGTGGTCCAGCGCCGCCGGATGATCGAGGAGGGCGATGCCCCGGAGGCGCGCAAACGGGTCGAGCGCCACAAGCTGGATGCCATGCTCTCCTACTGCGAACTCACCAGTTGTCGCCGCCAGCATCTGTTGGCCTATTTCGGTGAAAACCGTGACCATGCCTGCGGGAACTGCGATACCTGTCTCAACCCGCCACAGACCTGGGATGCCACCGATACCGCGCGCAAGGCATTGTCCGCGGTGTACCGCACTGGCCAGCGATTCGGCACCGGCTACGTCATCGATCATCTGCAGGGGCAAGCCGACGAGCGCGCGGAACGCCAGGGCCATACACGGCTATCCACCTTCGGCGTTGGCGATGATCTGGGGGTCAAGGAATGGCGCGCGGTGCTGCGCCAGCTCGTGGCGCTGGGCTATTTGACCATGGATATCGACGGCTACGGCGGTCTGCGGCTGGGCGATAATTGCCGCGCGCTGCTCAAGGGTGAAACTCGCCTGCAACTGCGTCAGCTGCGCACCGAGGACCGGCCGGCGCGCCGTGCCGCCGGCAGTGCGGCGGAAGACCTGGATGCCGCGGATCGCCGACTCTGGGACCGCCTCCGCGACCTGCGCAAGCGGCTGTCCGAGGCCCAGGAAGTACCGCCCTACGTGATCTTCCACGACCGCACGCTGCTGGCGATGGTCACGCACAAGCCGACCACCGAACAGGCCCTGCTGGCCATCGACGGGGTCGGGCAGAAGAAGCTTGAGTCCTACGGCGGTGACTTTCTCGCCGAGATGATCGAGGGGCTCGCCGAGGTCGCGGATTAGTGGCTGACGCCGAATCCACGATGGCGATCTGGGTGGACGCCGATGCCTGCCCGGCGGTAATCCGCGACATCCTCTTTCGTGCCGCCATGCGGACCGGTATCACGGTTACATTGGTGGCCAACCAGCCCCTGCGCGTGCCGCGCTCACCGCATATCCACACGTTGCAGGTAGCCGCCGGGTTCGACGTGGCCGACAACGTCATTGTCCAGCGGCTGAACCCGGGTGACCTGGTGATCACCGGCGATATCCCGCTAGCCGCGGAAGTCATTGAGAAGGGAGGACACGCCCTGAACCCACGCGGCGAGCGCTATCAGCCCGACACCATCCGGGCACGTCTGAACATGCGGGACTTCATGGATACGCTGCGCGGCAGCGGCATTCATACCGGTGGCCCGGCGGCGCTGGGAAAACCCGAGCGTCAGGCTTTTGCCAATGAGCTGGATCGGTTTCTGGCGGCCGCCAGAAAAGCATAGGTTGCGGCCGCAAAAAAGCCCGCGACCGGATGGCCGCGGGCTCGGTAAACAGCTCAACCGGGTCAGGCTTTATGCACCCAGCCGCCGCATCGCCTGGGTAGTCAGGTACTTGTCGTAGGCGGCATCGCCATCGGTACCCCATTCCGACTTGTAGCCGCCGGTGACTTCCTTGGCCTGATGGAAGCGGCTCATGCGGCCGCTCTGGATGTCGTGACTGGTTACGTAGGCCCAGCTCCAGGGCGTGTGGCCGTCCGGCGTCTTCATGCCTTCATACTTCGAGTAGCCGGCATCCCAGTTCTTCCACACCTTGCCCTTGCGGTCGTAATCGACGCTGAGCACGTGCGTGAAGTTGCGGGCATCCAGCCAGGTGCGGCGTTTACCTACCGGCGAGCGGGGGTAACCGGTGGGTTCCAGCTCGACGACGATCGTCTCCGGCACCAGCTCGCGCACGCTGTCCCAGTAGGTCTGCCCCTTTGGCCCGCCATGGACGGCCGGTTCCCAGTTTGGGTCGTCCTTGACCCAGGCGTCACGGGCGGCACCCAGCATGGGCTTGCGCTCCACGATTTTGTGCTTGCCCCAGGTGGCCAGCGGATCGCCAGCGGCCCAAGCATTGGACAGGAACACGGTAATGCCCGGCACCAGCGGCTCGAAACGCTGGTTGGTCGGGTATTCACGCACGCGCTTGAAGGCCGGCAGGTAGCCGACCAGGCCCGGGAACTGGCGCTGATCGTACGGCCAGGTGTTCAGGAACGAGGTGCCGGCCTGCTCGTTGGGGGCGGTGAAGAACACCGATTGGTAACGCAGCATGTCCTTTTCGCCGTTCCAGCTGGTGTCGTCCGGCCGGGCGTTGACCTGCAGTTCGCACCAGACCAGGTCGTACTGATACTGGAGTTCGCCATCAGGGCCGAGATCCCAGTCGCGCACGCCATACTGCTGGTAATTGTGCCGGCCCCAGCTCAGGTTGATGTTGGCCTGAGCCTGGTAGCCGTCATCCGGCTCCACGAAGGGCAGGCCGCCGCGCAGGGGGTTGCCTTTCTTCTGGTCCCAGACGTTGCCGTCGCTGTCCACCATCGCCCGACCCTGGTTGCGCAGGGTGGCTTCGAGGAACGGGTCCTCGAACAGGTCGGTCATGTCCGTGGTGGTTTCCTGGATCTTGATCCGACGGCCGTCGTCGCGGATCTCCATGACCTCGATCGGATCGAGCAGGTGTTCGACGTGCTCGAGATTATCGGCGGTAATCACGTCACCGGGCTTGATCTTGCCCTTGGTGTGGGCCTCGATGGAGGTCAGCTCCTCCGGGTAGGCCATCTTGATGTCCGGTGTGTCGGCCCGTGTGATCATGGGCCAGAGGCTGGTCAGGACGCCGGCCGAGCCGATGCCCTTGGCGGCCTTTTCCATGAGCATTCGGCGACCGTAGTCGAAATCGTATTTGCGAATGTGCATGCTGCTCCTCCACGGGTGGTTCTGTTGTTGACGCCCCATCAGGGGGCCACCACACTTAAGGGTAGTCAAAAACGGCCCGCCTGGCTTGCGCTTCGGTGCACAGATATTTGCTTTGAAGTGCAAGACCGGCATCGTACCGTGGACCCCGTTCCGGAGGCTGGCTCATGGCAGAGATGATCAATCGACCGGCCGCTGAAACCGCGCTCGCCACCCATCGTTTTCGCCGGTTCAGCCCGTTCAAGGAGTTCGTGAATCTCACGTTTCCGTGGCTGGAATTCGACGGCTCACGGCGGACGAACTTTGCCGCCGAGGCCACGGGCTACGCGGGTACGCAACATCTGGCAGTGCAGTTGCGGATGGACGCCCTGCATGTGACGCGGCCGAAACGCCGGGCCGAGGCGGAGGGCCACGCCTACATCAAGTTCTTCTGGCAGTTGTCCGGCATGACCGAGCTGGCGCAGGGCCGGCAGAGCGTGACCATGCACCCCGGGGACACCACCGTCTGCGATACCGCACGGGGCTATGACCTGCGGATAAGCGACGACGCCCACTTCGCCGTGCTGCTGCTTCCCTACGATGCCTGTCCCGGCTGGCCGGGCATCGCCGACGATCTGGTTGCCACGCGCCTGCGGGACGAAATCACAGCCCGGGCTGCGTTGTCGGCGCTGATGTCGGCGATGCGCCACGAGCCAGGCAATGGCGACGCGGCGGCGATCGACGGCGTCGTGAACTCGGTGCAGACAATGCTCTGTGATTCCCTGCAGCGAACGGCTGCACCCGCCAGCCGACATGCCGGAACGATACGCCAGAGTGCCGGCGACGTCATTGCGGATATCTACGGGTACATCCGGCGGCATCTGCATGAACCGGATCTGTCACCCGGGGCCCTGGCCAGGGCGGTTCGCCTGTCCCGACGCGGGTTGTATCTGGCGCTCGAGCGTCAGGGTCTGACACCCGCCCGGCTGATCACCGACATGCGGCTGGCCGGTTGCCGGCGCGCGCTGGCCGATCCGGCGCGGGTTCAGCAGACCATCACCGATATTGCCTACGAGTTCGGGTTTTCCGACGCTGCCCGCTTCAGCCACATTTTTCGCGCCCGGCACGGCATGCCGCCCAGCGTGTGGCGCGAGCGGGCCCTGCAGGACGAGCGCTTCTTCGTCGCCGGCCGAACGGAAGCGGACGAATCGCCGGATACCGAGACGGCCGGCGAGGCCACGCCGGTACTCACCAATCGGGAATGCGGGGTGCTGGCACGGCTGGCCGACGGGGCCGGCAACGCGGATATCGCGCGCGAGTTGTTCGTATCCGAGAACACGGTGAAATTTCACCTCAAGAACATCTACCGCAAACTCGGGGTCAGCGGCCGGGTGCCGGCCATTCGTGCGGCGCAGCACCTCGGGCTGGTGGAGTGAGGCCGCGCTAGAGCCGCGCCGCCAGCTCGCTGGCTTCCCGGATCGCCCGTTTCGCATCCAGTTCCGTGGCCAGTCGGGCACCGCCGATGACGTGCGGCCTGCAACCGCTTTCGGTAAGGGCGTCGGCAAGCTCGTGGCGCGGCTCCTGCCCAGTGCAGGTCACCACGTTATCCACCGCCAGGCACTGCGTCTGGCCGTTGCGCACGATGGTCAGGCCCCGGTCGTCGATGCCCTGATACTCGACGCCCGCCAGCATGGTCACGCCCTTGTGCTGTAGCGAGGCACGGTGGGCCCAGCCGCTGGTCTTGCCGAGCTTGCGTCCGGGCTTGTCGTCGGTTCGCTGGCACAGATAGATCTCGCGCGGGGAGGGGGCTGGTTGCGGCTCGCCCACCGCGCCGCGGCTGTTCAGCGACACATCCACGCCCCATTCGGCGTTGAACAGGTCGGCATCCATGGCCGGCGAGCGGTCATGGGTGAGGAATTCGCTGACGTCGAACCCGATGCCTCCCGCGCCGACGACCGCCACGCGAGGCCCGATATCCGCACCCTTGAGCAGGACGTCGACGTAACTGCGCACCATCGGATGATCGATGCCCTGGATCGGCGGCGTGCGGGGCGTCACGCCCGTGGCCACGATGATCTCGTCATAACCGGCCCCGGCCAGCCGCGACGCGACGGCGGGCTGTTTCAGTCGCAGATCCACGCCGGTCAGTTCGATTTGCCGGGCGTAGTAGCGCAGGGTTTCATGGAATTCCTCCTTGCCCGGAATGCGCTTGGCCATGTTGAACTGGCCGCCGATCTCGGCGCCGGCCTCGTACAGCGTCACCTGGTGCCCGCGTTCGGCCAGTACCGTGGCCGCGGCCAGCCCCGCGGGCCCGGCTCCCACCACCGCGATGCGTTTCGGCGTTTCGGCCGGCGTGTAGACCAGCTCGGTTTCCCGGCAGGCGCGGGGATTCACCAGACAACTGGCATGCTTCCACTTGAAGGTATGGTCCAGGCAGGCCTGGTTGCAGGCGATGCAGGTGTTGATCTCGTCGGCCCGATTATCGGCCGACTTGCGCACGAAATCGGCATCAGCCAGGAACGGCCGGGCCATCGACACCATGTCCGCCACGCCGTCGGCCAGCAGGCCCTCGGCCACGTCCGGTGCATTGATGCGGTTGGTGGTGCATAGCGGGATAGCGACTTCGTCCCTGAGCCGCCGGGTGATCCAGGCGAATCCGGCCCGCGGCACCCGGGTAACGATGGTGGGGATACGCGCCTCGTGCCAGCCGATGCCGGTATTGATGATGGTGGCGCCGGCGGCTTCCACCTTTTTCGCCAGCGACACGATTTCCTCCCAGGTCTGGCCGTCCTCGACCAGATCCAGCATCGAAAGCCGGTAGATCAGGATGAAATCCGGCCCAACGGCCTCGCGTATGCGCGACACGATCTCCACCGCCAGCCGCTGGCGGTTGTCGGCGCTGCCGCCCCAGGCATCGGTGCGCTGATTGGTGCGCGGGGCCAGAAACTGGTTGATCAGGTATCCCTCGGAGCCCATCACCTCGACGCCGTCATAGCCGGCATCGCGCGCCAGAGCCGCGGACCGGGCGTAATCGCGGATCGTCTGTTCGATCCCGCTTGCGGTGAGGGCCTTCGGGGTAAACGGGGAAATGGGCGACTTCTTCGCCGAGGCCGACACCACGAACGGGTGATAGCCGTAGCGCCCGGCGTGCAGAATCTGCATGCAGATCTTCCCGCCCTCGGCGTGCACCGCCCGGGTGATCTTGCGATGCGGCCACACATGCCAGCGCTTCGACATCTCACCAGCCAGCGGCGATACCCAGCCGGCCCGATTGGGCGCGATGCCGCCGGTCACGATCAGCCCCACACCGCCCGCCGCGCGTTCCGCGAAATAGGCGGCCAGCTTGTCGTAGTGCCAGAAGAAATCCTCCAGCCCCGTGTGCATGGAGCCCATGAGCACGCGGTTGCGTAGCTGTGTAAAGCCGAGATCAAGTGGGGCAAGAAGATTGGGGTAGGGCGTTGCGGGCACGGCGGCGTCCATAGGCATGATTCAGGAATTATACCTTTCCTTTTTCGTGTCGCGCTGCTCCGCTAGTCGGCGGAATGAATTCCGCCCCACGGTAGGATGACGAGGTTACGTGTAGGGCCGGATTCATCCGGCCTTGCAAATACGATCAGCAACCAATACACGCTAGAATCCGCGCTGTTTTCCACCAGAAGCCGACCCATGCTCCAGTGGCTACCCACGCCGATTCTCGGCGCCGTGACCTCCCTGATCCTGCTGATCAACCTGCTTGTCTGGATGGTGCCGGTCTACGCGCTGATCCTGGTCAAGCTGTTCGTTCGCGGGGCGGCGCGGGATCGGGTGTCGCGGTGGATCGCCAGTGCCGCCCAGCAGTGGGCGGCCATCAACGTCTGGGTATGGCGCCGGCTAGTGGATATCGACTGGCAGATTCGCGGCGTGTCCGACCTCGATCGTGAGGGGCAGTATCTGGTGATCGCCAATCACCAGTCCTGGGTGGATATCCCCATGCTGATGGCCGCCTTCGACCGCCGGGCGCCGTTCTTCAAGTTCTTCATCAAGCAGGAACTGATCTGGGTACCCATTCTGGGGCTGGTCTGGTGGGGGCTGGATTTCCCGTTCATGAAACGCTATTCCGCCGCCCAGATCGCGAAGAATCCGTCGCTGCGCGGCAAGGACCTGGAGACCACCAAACGCGCCTGCGAGAAGTACCGCAACCAGCCGGTGACCATTCTGAATTTCCTCGAGGGCACTCGTTTCACCGCCGCCAAGCACCAGCGCCAGGCATCCCCGTATCCGCAGTTGCTGCGTCCCCGCGCCGGCGGTTTTGCCTTCGCCCTGTCGGCATTGGGGCCGCGACTGGATGCCATGCTGGATGTGACCATTGTCTACCCGGACGGGGCGCCAAAGGGACTGTGGCAGCTCATGTCCGGACAGATGCGGCGGGTGATTATCGAGGTGAAGCAGGTGCGCATTCCCACGCCTCTGTTTGAAGGTGATTACGCGAGTGATCCGGCCTTCCGGGGCGAACTCAAGAAGTGGGTTGATGCTCTGTGGCAGGAAAAGAACGCCCGCATCGAGACCTTGAAACAGGAAAGCAGCAGCGGCGGATGATGCCGCGTGAGATTCGAAACCCGGCGGCAGACGCAATCGGGTTGGCGGCTAGGCCCGACCGCCATGATCGCGCACCCCCTGCAACAGCCACGGATCCACCCGCCCGGCACCATGCAATACGTTGATACTGCCCGTGCCCTCCATCACCACCGCCTGCACGGACGCGATTTCTTCCACATTGGCGGCGCGCAGGTGGGCTCGCAGATCGTCTTCGGTGACACGGGCCACGGCCAGGTTCGCCGGTTTCAGTTTGCCGCCGGGGCCCATCAGGAGGATGGGTCGGTTGTCGGTTACCCGTTCCACCGCGCGGAAGCGCTTGCGCAGACGCGAGACCAGCAGCTGGATGCCGTACAGCGTCACCAGCGCGGCCATGCCCTGGATAAGCGGCGGATTACGGCTGGCCACGGTGGTCGCCAGCAGTGAGCCGATAGCGATGGTGACCGCGATATCAAAGGCCGACATCTGGGCGAAACTGCGTACCCCGGACCAGCGCGCGAACAGCAGGATGGTGATGTACATGCCCAGGGTGGACAGTACGACCCAGACCACCGGCGTCGCTGCCGGAGCGAACCAATCGATCCACATATTTGACTCTCCTCGGAGGAACCGGGCGCCAGGTGAGGCCCGAGCATGGATTGCTTCACCACACCGAACGCGGTGCGAGGCGCGACCCATGCCTTATCGCATGATCGTGGCACTCTGAGGCGGTGCAGCAGGATTTCAACCATGATCGGGAAAATCGGGCGTCGAGGTGACCTGACGCCTTTCGGCCACGCTAACAGACCAGGTGGCGTCTGAGGTGGGTAAACAAGTTGTTGCAGGACAGATGTATGCCTGTTGAAGCACTCGAATCCGACATCGGAGGCGGACAATGAGCGCATTCGCCCCGATCCTCGCGGCCGCGGTGGATCGTGCCGGCGATGAGGCCGCACTGCGGGCCGACCTGAAACAGCCGGAGCCGCCCGAGGGGCTGGCGATGGTGGGCGATGACCGTTATCTGTCGCTGATGACGCGTCGTATCTTCCGTGCCGGCCTGCAGCACCGCATGGTCGATGCCCGCTGGCCGGCATTCGAAGCCGCGTTCGCCGATTTCGATCTCGATCAGGCCGCGGCGCTGGACGAGGGCGATATCAAGCGTCTGACCCAGGACGAATCCCTGATCCGTCATCCGCGCAAGCTGGCTGCGGTGCGCAGCAACGCCATGGCCATGCAGGCCATCCGCGAGGAACTCGGCAGTTTCGGCGTCTGGCTGGCACGCTGGCCGGAGGACGAAATCGTGGAACTCTGGTTGGAGTTGAACCAGCGCTTTTCCCAGCTCGGCGGCAATTCCGGCCCGGCCTTCCTGCGCATGGCCGGCAAGGACACGTTCCTGCTTACCGACTGGGTGATGGCCGGGCTACGCCAGTGGCAGGCACACCCGGGGCCGTTCAAGTCGAAGACCGCCCAGCGCGAGGTTCAGATCATCTTCAATGACTGGGCGGATGAAACCGACGAGCCTCTGAGTGTGCTCAGCCAGATACTGTCCCGCAGTATCCGCGAACTGGACTGAGCCCGACGCCGATCCGCCTGATAGCATTCGGCCCATGATCGAGCCGAAACCGCCACCCGTTTCCGATGCCGCCACTGCACAGGCCGCTCGCGCTCGCGCCGCGCCAGGTCAGGCAGGGACCATCGGTACGGTTTCGGCCGGACTGGCAATGATGCTGTCTTCGGTGGCAGCCATCGCCGCCGGAAATGTCCCCATCACCACGTGCCTGGACGCCGCCGCGGCGGTAAAGCCCGGGGAATTCGCCAAGGTGGAATATCTGGACCCCTCGGCCGAAGGCGTACCAGCCTTCGTCATCGAAGTGCGCAACGAGGCGAGCGACTCGTGGGAACTGAGCTGCGACGCCCGTTCCGGCGCCATTTACGAGATCGAAAGCGAGGTCGCCGGCCCCGATGATCCCCGCTTTGCCGGCACCGCCAAGCTGACCACGGCCGACGCCGAAGCACGGGCCCTGGCGCTGGTCCCCGGGCGGATTCTGGAGGTGGAGTACGAGGTGGACGCCAACGGCGATCCGGTCTTCGAACTGGACATCCGCGACGGCGACGGAGTGGAACGCAAGATCGAGGTACATGCCGTGACCGGCGAGATTCTCGAGACATCCGTCGAGCACTGGGAAATTGGGATCGAGGCGTCAGAGAGACGGTAAGGGCTCTCTGATTTATTCCCCGCGACCTGCGTGTGCGTCCCAAGCCGCGTCACAACAAGGCGCCCGGCGCCGGCCGTGGCAGGCCCCACGGCCAAGCCGGGCATCGATTCGCCGGGAGCGAATCGAGACGGCCGCAGGCCGGCCCGGAGGGCGAGGCCCAAGGACGGGCCTCGCAACGCCGGTGTGGCGTGGCTTGGGCCAAACCCCTTCGGGCCGGGCCTTTGCGCGCGCCTGGACGGCGTCATTCGTCGCTTATTTGCATCTAGCAAACTGCACTCCTCATTCCTTGCCAGGCACGCGCAAAGGACTCCGGCGCAGGCCGCGCGGAATGAATCAGAGAGTCCCGGTTGCGCCCCATTTGCTGCGGGCGGTAACGCGACCGCTATACTGCCGGCATGGTCGGGAAAACTTCCCAGTTTTGTCATGGAAGCCCCGCGCGCTTGGCGGCGGTGAAGCTTCCGGCACGGTTTCTCGGCCTTGCGGTCTCGGCGCTGCTCGCGGCCGGTTGTGCCACCCAGCAATACGAGCCCGCGCCACTCGATCCCGCGGACAACGCGCAGCAATTTCTGGACAAGCGGCTGGATGCCCCGGCCCTGGCCGAGTTCGTTACGGCACTGAATCCCGACCGGGCGGACTGGCCGCCGTCGCGCTGGGACGAACGTTCGCTGTTCCTGGCCGCACTGTTCCATCACCCGGATTTCGCCGTCGAGCGCGCCGAATGGCAGGCCCGTCAGGCCGCCGGCCAGACCGCCGAACGACGCCCCCCGCCGGGTGTTCAGCTGCAATCCGAATACGATACCGATCCGGAAGAGCAGGGCGCCTCGAACTGGTCGTTGGGCGGACTGCTCAACCTGACCTTCGAGGCCCCCGGCAAGCGCGATGCCCGGGTCGCCGCCGCCCGCGCCCGCATCGATGCCGCCCGCCAGCAGCTGGGCCATTCCGCCTGGCAGCTGCGCGAGCGGGTGCTTCGCCGTTACGTCGAATGGCAGGACCGCAGCACGCGGGTCCGTCTGGCAGCCCTGCAGCGGCTGGCCGCCGACCAGGCCACCACGCTGCTGGTTGAACGCCAGCGCGCCGGGGTGACGGGTGGCCTTGAAGTCAGCGTGATGCGCCTGCGCGATCAGCGGGCCCGACTAGAGGAAGTAGCTGCCCGCAACGAGGTCATCACCGCCCGCATGGGCCTGGCCGCCGCCATGGGCGTGCCCACGGGCGCCATCGAAGCCATCCGCAACCGCCTCGGCAAGCCGGCCGAGGAACTACCGACCGTGGATGAAATCCGCCTGCGCCGCAGTGCCCTGACCGGCCGCTACGACCTGCAGCGGGAACTGGCCGCCTTCGCCGCGGCCGATGCGGGCCTGCGCGGCGCGGTGGCGGCCCAGTATCCGGACGTCACCCTGGCACCGGGTTTCATCTACGATCAGGGCGATGCCGTCTGGTTGCTGGAAGCCTCCTGGATGCTGTTGCTGCGCGGCTACAACGACGGTCCGATTGCCGCCGCCCGGGCGCGTCGTGACGCCGCCGCCGCCCGATTCCGGGCGCTGCAGGCCCGGGTAATCGGGGACCTGGATCAGGCCGTGGCCCATTACCGCGGCCAGCGCCGAGTGCTGGAAACCGCCAACAAGCTGCTGGCCGAACAACGGGGTTACGAATCCGAGGTCCGACAGCGCCACGCCGCCGGCTATGTCGACCGTCTGGATCTGCTAACCGCCCAGATCGAGACCCTGGCGGCCCGGCGTGCCCGGCTGGATGCCTGGCGCAATGCCCTGCTGGCCCGGGCACGGCTGGAAACCACCGCGCAAACCACCCTGCCGGTCCGCGATGACGACCTGCAGCCAGCCATCCGCCGCTTCGTCAATCAGTCCGCCGCCGACCGGCCACCGGAGTCCGGCCCATGAAAACCCTCGCTGCATTCGCCCTGGCCGTGCTGCTGATCGGCCCGGTTCACGCCGATGACGATGACGACGATCCACCGATTGGTGAGTACACGCCGCTGCGCGTCACGATGGAAGAAGACGTCCGGACCCTGGCCGGCATCGAGTTGACCGGGCTGGCGGCAGAGGCGGGCGTACCCACCGTCACGGCTACCGCCGAAGTGCTCAGCCTGCAGCCGTTACTGACGCAACAGGCGCAACTGCTGCAGGCCCGCGCCGATGTCCGCGCCGCCAGCGCACGCAGCGAGGTCAGCAACGAGAACTATCAGCGGCTGCGCCGGCTTCAGAGCGGCAACGCCAACGTCGCCGCCCGCGAACTGGCTGCCGCCCGGGCCGAACAGCGCACGGACGCGGCCCGGCTGGACGCCGCCCGGGCCACCCTGGCCGGTCGCGAGGCCGGATTCCGCGACCAGTGGGGCGACACCCTGTTCGAGTGGGCCACGGCCGACGAGCCCCCGGCCGCCTGGCAGACGCTGCAGTCTCGCCGCCAGCTACTGTTGCTGGTCAGTCTGCCGCGGCGCGCGGGCCGGCCGGAAACCGGCGCGGCGATCGATCTCGTTGTCGAGGGCGACAGACTGGGCGGCACGCTGATCGGCCCGGCCCCGGGCCTGTCGGCCATCGGCAACGGCCCCACCTGGTACGCCCGCGCCGACGCCGGGCTGCTACGCACCGGCATGCGCCTGACCGCCAGCGTGCCGGTGAACGGCGACGAACAACGCCGCATCCGGATTCCGGCGGCGGCCGTGGTGTGGGATGCCGGCCAGCCTTGGGCCTTCGTGCACGCCGGTGGCGACGATTTCGAGCGCCGGCCGGTGAGTGGCCGGGCCGGACCGGGCGGCGACTGGCTGGTCGAGAAGCATTTCTCGGCCGGCGATGCGGTGGTCATATCCGGCGCCCAGTTGATGCTGGCCCAGGAACGGCGCGCCAGCATTCCGGAAGAGGACGACGATTGATGGATAGAGTGGCCAGGGCAGGGCAGGCCTGATGCTGGGCGTCATCATCGATCTGGCCCTGCGCCTGCGCGGGGTGGTGCTGGCTCTGGCGGTGATGCTGTTCGGCTACGGCGGCTGGATGCTCAGCCAGGCCGGGCTGGACATCTTCCCGGAGTTCTCGCCCAAGCAGGTGGTGATCCAGACCGAGGCCCCCGGCCTGACCGCCGAGCAGGCCGAGGTGCAGGTCAGCCAGCCGATCGAGAACGCCCTGGCCGGACTCAATGACCTCAAGCTGATCCGCTCGCAGTCCATGCAGGGGCTGTCCGTGGTCACCCTGATCTTCCAGCCGCATACCGACATCTACCGCAACCGGCAGATCGTGGCCGAGCGGCTGGGCACGGTGGACAGCCGGTTGCCGCCCGGCGTCGCGGCGCCCGTGATCAATCCGCTGTCCTCGTCGTCGGCCACGGTGATGACCATCGGCGTGACCTCGCCGAGCCGCTCGCTGATGGACCTGCGGGACGCCGTGGACGGCACGCTGGTGCCGCGGCTGCTCAGCGTGCCCGGCGTGGCCGACGTCAACGTATTCGGCGGCGACATCCTCCAGCTACAGATCCAGGTCGACCCCGAGGCGCTGCAGGCGCAGGGCGTCTCCCTGGCACAGGTCCGGACCGCCGCCATGCGCGCCACCGGGGTGCAGGGGGCCGGCTTTCTGGCCAACCGGAATCAGCAGTTACCGATCACCGTTACAGGCACGCCGGAGACGGCCGCTTCACTGCGCGAGGTGACCGTGCAGACCGGCCCGGGCGGCCGTCGCCTGCAACTGGCGGATATCGCCACCGTGGAGGAGGCTCCCGAGCCGGCCTTCGGCGCCGCCCAGGTCATGGGGGAGCCGGGGGTGGTGATGATGGTCATCGGCCAGTACCAGGCCAACACCCTGACCGTATCCCGCAACATCGAGGCGGCGCTGGATGATCTCGACGTGGCCCTGGCCGCCGACGACATCGAACTGCACGATCACCTGTTCCGGCCGGCGGACTACATCGAGGCCTCGTTTGCCAGCATTGCCGGGCATTTGATGATTGGTGCCGGCTTCGTGGTCATCGTGCTGCTGCTGTTCCTGTACAACTGGCGGGCGGCGGTAATCTCGGCCCTGGCCATTCCGCTGTCGCTGCTGGGCGCCACCATCCTGCTGCTGGCCTTCGGCGTGAACCTCAACGTGATGGTGCTGGGCGGGCTGGCCATCGCCCTGGGCGAGGTAGTGGACGACGCTATCATCGACACCGAGAACATCGCCCGCCGGCTGCGCGAAAACCGGGCGCTGGCGCAGCCGCGATCGTTCCTGGCCGTGATCTATGACGCCTCCATGGAGGTGCGCGGCTCGGTGGTCTACGCCACCTTCATCGTTGTCCTGGCCTTCGTGCCGCTGCTGACGCTGGGCGGGGTGGCAGGACGGCTGTTCGCCCCGCTGGGCATGGCCTACATCCTGGCGATTCTGGTATCGCTGGTGGTGGCGCTGACCATCACCCCGGCGCTGGCCGCCATGCTGCTGACCGGAAAGGGCCAGCGCAGCGACGAACCGCCTGTCACCCGCTGGCTCAAACCCCGTTACGAGCGGACGCTGGCACGCATCGGCACCCGACCGCGACTGGCTCTTGGCGTGGCCCTGGCGGTCAGTGCCGGCGGCATTGCCCTGCTGCCGCTGTTCGGCGGGGCGTTTCTGCCGGAACTGCGCGAGGGCCACTACATCGTCCATACCACCAGTCTGCCGGGCACGTCGCTGGATGAATCCATCCGCCACGGCAAGCAGCTGACCGAACAATGGCGGGAGATCCCCGGCATCCGCTCGGTGTCGCAATGGGCCGGCCGGGCAGAGCGGGGCGCCGACACCTACGGCACCCATTACAGCGAATACGAGATCGACTTCGAAAAAGGCCTGTCAGGCCCCGAACAGCAGGCGGTTATCGACGCCCTGAACGCCGTGCTGCGCGATTTCCCCGGCATCAGCTACGAGTCCAACACCTTTCTCACCGAGCGCATCGACGAAACCATTTCCGGCTACACCGCGCCGGTGGTGATCAACATCTTCGGCCACGACCTGCGCGAACTCGACCGCCTGGCCGCGCAAGTGGCCGAGGTCATCCGCGAGGTGCCCGGCGCCGCCGAGGTACAGGTGCGCTCGTCGGCCGACGTGCCGCTGCTGGCCGTCGACCTAGACAACGCCCGGCTGACCCGGCACGGCATCGCCCCGATGGACGCAGTGGCCGCCATCCGCACGGCCTATCGCGGTGACGTGGTCGGCCACTACTACGAAGGCAACCGCCGGCGCGAGGTCAATCTGATTCTGGCCCCGGAGGACCGCCGCAACCCGGCCAGCGTCGCCGAACTGCCGATCGCCGATGGCGACGGCCGGCTGCGGCCGTTATCCGACCTCGCCCGGGTCGAGCAGGTCGCCGGCCGCTATAACGTGCTGCACGAGGGCGCCCAGCGGGTGCAGGTGGTCACCGCGGACGTGGATGGCCGCGACCTCGCCTCGTTCTTCGACGACCTGCGCGACCGGGTGCTGGATGACGTGACATTCAGCGCCGACACCTATCCCGAATTCACCGGCGCGGCCCTGGAACAGGCCGAGGCCCGGCGCGAGCTGATCCTGCATTCGCTGCTCGCCGGCGGCGCCATCCTGATCATGATCTTCGTGGCGCTCGGCAACCTGCGGAACACCGCGCTCGTCCTGCTCAACCTGCCGTTCTCGCTGGTCGGCGGGGTGGTGGCCGCCTGGCTGACCGGCGGCTGGCTGTCCATCGGGTCGCTGGTGGGCTTTGTCACCCTGTTTGGCATCACCGTACGCAACTCCATCATGCTGGCTTCCCATTACCGTCATTTGGTGGTCGACGAAGGCCTGCCCTGGAACGCCGAAACCGCCCGCCGCGGCGCCCGCGAACGCCTCACCGCCATCCTGGTCACTGCGTTGGTCACGGCACTGGCGATGCTCCCCATCGCCATCGGCAGCGATAACCCCGGCCGCGAAATTATGGGGCCGATGGCAGCCATCATCATCGGCGGGCTGGTATCGTCTACGGTGTTGAATCTGCTGATCTTGCCGTCGGTGTTTTTACGGTTTGGATGGTTTGGGGTGGCGCGATAACCGACAAAGCAGTACGGGATATTTTACGATTATGCTGTCTTTGGTTTTGGTATTTATTTAGTTCATAGACCACTCCATGCCCCGTTATAGGAAACACAGTTGTTACATAGAAATACGCTCCATATAGGCGAATTCCATCTAATCAGTGTTAGCTGGCCACAATAATTTTCACCATGGATATTCAAAATTTTAAAAATATGGTCGCGAGAGAAGACAGGACAGGGCTATTGAAGCTTCTCAAAAATGTTCGAAAAAAAAATGCTCCCGAATTCGAGGATATCGTCCTCGAAAGGCTTGACACCGAATTCCCTGGATGGGGCGTCGAGCCAAAAGGTGGATTAGGTGGCCGGAAGTATAACCGAGCAGTTATTGGTAATAAGACCAAAGAATTTCAATCAGCAAAAGAAGGTTTTATCTGGCTTGCCGAGGAGATTAGCCATCTAATTCCACACGTATTTCAAAGAGTTGATAACCATATCATGCGATTCGCGCGAGGTACGCAGAGAAACTATTTTGCACCAAATCCGGAGCTATTGTTTCCTAACTCGCCGCACCTTCATGAGAGCCAAGCGAACTATGGAAAGCTTTCCAATGGCTGGTATATAAATACAAATCTCAGTAATGAGGCGAAATTCAAGGTGCTGTTACTTCTATCTGTCCCGGCTCAGCTCACGTATGGAAAGGATTGGGAATGGTTAGTGTTCAGGGCCACAAAAGAACTGAGTGAAGAACAGAACAACTATAAATTTGCTACAGAGGCTTTAGCCAACCTTTTTGAGGAGTTGAAATAAATTTCTATAAAAATGACCATAGAACAAGGCAGTATTTTTACCTGCCGCTGCTGTGCATTGGCATTTCCCGGCAGACGCTAGGATAATAAGGGAGTGACGACGAAGAACGCAGCATGTTGCACATTCCAAACGGGAGACATGGAGTTGTAAGATGGTCAATTTATAAAGGTAAATAATGATGCTGATGTCAAAAGACTTCCATTACGTAAACTTTTTTTCAAAAAAAGCAGATTCCGGCGCATCAACAATTATTTACGAGCGATACTCTGGTACAGCGAACCGAAACGCCATGGATATGGTAAGCGATTTTCGGCTCTCTGATACTGGCGTGATTACGGGCCTTGATGATTTAAAAGAACAGCTCAACCTGGCGCATATAGGCGAGGAGTCGGAATATAATTGGTCATCGTTACCGATATTTGATGATGCAAGCACGCCGACTTTGAGAAGTAAATTATTGAGTTGGGACAAGTCACGTGTGTTAATTGGTGGTAAATTTGAGCCCGTTTATATTCTTGACAGATCCGAATATGAATGTATAGATAATAACGATGAAGAGCTTCAAAAAGCCGATGAATTTCTACCATTTGACAGTGAGCTTGGAATTATTCAATTGAATTTAGAGGAATTTATTTCTGATATTCGAGAGCAGATTTGCAAGAATTTCTTACCAGTATATCAATCATCTCAGATTAACCCTAGTTATAACAATCTAAATAAGGCCGCCCGCATTAGTAATCGGCTCTATGCTCAGATGGATTGTATCCGAGAGTTATTAAC
Source organism: Spectribacter acetivorans (assembly GCF_031846305.1). Classification (NCBI taxonomy): domain Bacteria; kingdom Pseudomonadati; phylum Pseudomonadota; class Gammaproteobacteria; order Salinisphaerales; family Salinisphaeraceae; genus Spectribacter; species Spectribacter acetivorans. The sequence goes on along the minus strand of NZ_JAVRHY010000002.1, from coordinate 312,480 downwards.
GAGAAAGCGAACAATGTTTTTTGGCGAGTGGTGTGAAGAGATATTGCCGAGCTCAAAGCCTCAAACATTATTTCGAGAAATAACTGGTAGACAGAAGCCTTATTTAGACGAGAAGACAGTGCGGATATTGAAGTATCTAAAAGAAACCTATCAAATTTTAGGTGATTTCACCCAGAATATCGCCAGTGCTCAAGCAGTAAAAGGCCTGTTTCCCAAGTCAGAGAGGAAAGAATATCTTAATCAATCTACTCCCGATCCTCGGCGAATCTTTGAACCTCAATGATAAGAAATTGTGCCGTCAAGGTCCTAGACAAGGATTCATCGCCGGGTCTTGCGTTCTTCTCATTGGTCGTTTGTCGATGAAGCCATAACACACTGATTTCGCCACAGACAAAGATATACGACTCATGCATAATGGTGCATCGCAGCACGCGATGCATGGATCAACACTCGTTCGTCCCCACGCGCCGGCGCGCTGACCCAACCATCCCATTCCCGTTTTCCATCTGGCTCGACGACCCCCGTCGCCGAGGCAACGCCGTTTTTTCTGGAGAAAAGTACCCGGATGATTTCCCCGGCCGTGTTCCGAATCAATGTTCTCAGCGGCCTGACGGTTGCGCTCGCGATGGTGCCGGAGGCCGTGGCCTTTGCGCTGGTGGCGCAGGTGTCGCCGCTCACCGGGCTGTACGCGGCCTTCATCGTGGCGCTTATCACGTCGCTGTTCGGGGGACGGCCGGGGATGATCTCCGGGGCGACCGGTGCGCTGGCGGTGGTGATGGTCAGTCTGGTGGCCACGCACGGGGTGGAGTATCTGTTTGCCGCCGTGGTGCTTATGGGGCTTTTCCAGCTGGTTTTCGCAGCCTGTCGGCTGGGCAAGTTCATCCGGATGGTGCCGCACCCGGTGATGCTGGGCTTCGTCAACGGACTGGCCATCGTGATCTTTCTGGCGCAGTTCCAGCACTTCAAGGTGGCAGGACCGGATGGCGGGCATACCTGGCTTTCCGGTTTGCCGCTGTACACGATGGTGGGGCTGACGGTGCTGACCGTGGCCATCATCTATCTGTTTCCGCGTCTGACGCGGGCCTTGCCGGCCACACTGGTGGCGATCGTCGCGGTGAGCCTGCTGACGCTGGGCCTGGGCATCGACACCCGGACGGTGGGCGATCTCGGCTCGATTGCGGGCGGTTTTCCCAGCTTCCATCTGCCGCAGGTGCCGTGGAATCTGGAGACGCTGCGGGTGATCCTGCCGTATTCCCTGATTCTGGCGGCGATCGGGCTGATCGAGTCGCTGCTGACGCTGAATCTGATCGACGACATGACCGAGACGCGTGGCCGGCCGAACAAGGACTCGGCAGCGCAGGGGGCGGCCAATGTGGTGACGGGCTTCTTCGGCGGTATGGGCGGCTGCGCGATGATCGGCCAGAGCATGATCAACGTGGGTAACGGCGCGCTGCACCGGATTTCCGGCGTGGCCACGGCGCTGTTCCTGCTGTCGTTCATCATGTTCGGGTCCACGCTGATCGAAGCGATTCCGCTCGCCGCCCTGATCGGCGTGATGGTGGTGGTGGCGGAAAAGACCTTCGAGTGGGGCAGCTTCCGGCTGTTCGGCAAGGTGCCGCGGGCCGATGTGCGGGTGGGCCTGCTGGTCGCGGCCGTGACCGTCGTAGTGGACCTTGCCGCGGCAGTGGTGGTGGGCGTGATCGTTTCGGCGCTGGTATTCGCCTGGGAGCACGCCAAGCAGGTGCGTGTGAGCAGCCGCGAGGGGCCGGATGGCCGCAAGATCTACGACGTGGAGGGCACGGTATTCTTCGCGTCGGTCGCCGGTTTTCAGCAGCAGTTCGTGCCCCGCGATGACCCGGATACGGTGGAGATCGACTTCCGTAACGCCCGGCTGATGGACCATTCGGCGATCGACGCCGTGAATGCCCTGGCGGAACGCTATCAACGGGCCGGCAAGCACCTGTCGCTACGCCATCTCAGCCGGGATTGCACCGAGCTGATGGACAAGGCCCGGCGCATGATCATCGTGGATTACCACGAGGACCCGCGCTATCGGGTGGCGGATGACAAGCTGGCTTGAGGAGCCTCTTGGCGCCATTGTCGGCGTAATCTGGCCTGTTTACAGGCATTCGGGATATTGACGCTGGCTATGCCGATAAATACCATTGGTAGCTATCAACTGATGTGTCGGATAAGTCATGACTGCGGCAAAAATCTTCAAATCGGGACGTAGTCAGGCCGTGCGCCTGCCCAAGGCATTGCGATTCGAGGGCACGGAGGTCATTGCCAAGCGTTTCGGAAACGGCGTGTTGCTGCTGCCGCTGGATGCGCCCTGGGAAATCATGCGGGAGGCGCTGGACGAGTTCGAGCCTGGCTTCGAGATCGAGCGTGAGCAGCCGGCCCAGCAGACCCGCCCGGATTGGCCGGAATGAGCCGCTCGGTTTCGCTCCTGGATACCAATACCTGCATCTACATCATCAATCGGCGCCCGCCGGAAGTGTTCGAATACTTCGCCGGTCGGGAAGTCGGCGAGGTTGCCATTTCCAGCATTACCGGCGCGGAACTCACCTTCGGTGTAGCCAAGAGCGGCTCCCGGAAGAACCGGGACGCGCTGGACAAGTTCCTGGCGCCCCTGGTGGTTCTGCCGTTTGATGAGACCGCCATGCGGGAATACGGCGAACTCCGGAGCCATCTGGAGCGACAGGGTCAGCCCATCGGTGCGCTGGACCAGCTTATCGCCGCCCACGCGTTGGCGCTGGATGCGGTGCTGGTGACAAATAACGAACGCGAGTTCCGCCGCGTGCCGCGCTTGCGGCTGGCCAACTGGGTTGGTGATGCCTGACCGGCGACGGTTTCGGGCAGCGCTATAAACGGGGAGGTATTCTCGTCTGACCAGGGGGCTTGTTCTCTTGAGCCCGGTGTATGAAGGCATGGGAGGCAGCGTTGGCCGGAATAGGCCGACGGTTAACGGCTCGCAATGTACGCCCGCGCGGTGGATGCCAGACCCGGGAAGGCTTTCAGCAGCTTTCTGTCGGCGGTGACCAGGGTTGTGTTCAGACTTTTCGCCAGGGCCACGAACTCGCAGTCGTAAGCCGAGCAGTGACTCTCCTCCGCGTTGGCAAGCACGGAAAGCGAATCGACCTCGTACTCGCCGCCGGCCATGAGGGCCTCCGCCTGACGCTGCATCAGACAGGCAGTCTCGAAATCAACAAGCCCCTTTCGCAGGTACAGCGCCAGGATATTGCGGAATTCACTGCGCCAGAGCAGCGGGGCGGCCCATTCCGGCTCCCGCGCAAGCAGCTTTTCCACGTCCGGCGTGTCATTCGTGGGCAGGTAGAGATACGCGATGGTGTTGGTATCCACCACGATCATGCGCGGCCTTGCTCCTTGGCAGCCTGGATGTCATCCGCATCGATTCGCTCGGCTCGAACCCGCTGCCGTAACGCCTGCGCCGCGGCAAGCCGTTCCCGCGGGCTCGCCGGTCGAGGCATGAGGGCTGTTTCCAGGCAGTGGATCAGCTCGCTGTTGATGCTGCGATGGTGGGCGTGGGCCGATGTTTTGAGCTGATCGTAGAGCTCGGCCGGGATGTTCTTGATGGTGATCGCGGGCATGGCGGCAAACCGCTGGGAGTCGACGGTTGCATTATGGTTTTCTTTTGGTTGCCTCTCAAGTCATTGCCCGGCACCGTGATGGACAGATGCGACGTCCGATGTGCCAGCAACCTCGGCATTGACCTCGAGCACGATTTTCCCGATATGCCGGCCGCTCTCCATTTCACGATGCGCCGCAGCGGCGTCCGCCAGCGGGAAGGTCTTGTGGATGATCGGGCGGGTGCAGTCCCCCGACGCCAGCAGCGGCCAGACCTGGTCGCGCAATGCCGTGGCAATCGCCGCCTTTTCGGAACGGCTGCGCGCCCGCATGGTGGAGCCGGTTACGTGAGCGCGTTTGAGCACGAGGCTGATCAGGTCGACCTGCTCGGCGGTGGTGCCGCCCATGAAGCCGATGACGATCAGCCGGCCGTCCCGGGCCAGCGCCGCCAGATTGCGACTGAAGTACTTCGCACCGACGACATCCAGGATTGCATCGACGCCCTGACCATTCGTGTGCGTGGATACAGCCTCGCTAAAGTCGGTTTCGCGGTAGTTGATCGCGATGCCGCCGAGGCTTTCGATGGCCCGGCATTTGTCGTCACTACCGGCGGTGGCCAGGGCGGTGACGCCAAAGGCCCGGCACAGGGCCAGCGCTGTGGTACCGATACCGCTGGTGCCGCCGTGAATCAGCACGGTATCGCCGCGTTTCACGCCGCCGGTGTCGAACAGGTTGGCCCAGACGGTGAAGTAAGTCTCCGGCAGGGCGGCGGCCTCGATCAGCGACAGTCCGTCGGGGACGGGCAGGGCCTGAGTCGCCGGCAACAGGCAATATTCGGCGTAGCCGCCGCCTTCGGTAAGGCCGCAGGCGCGATCACCGGTGGCGTAGGCCGCGACCTCACTGCCAATCGCCACGATCTCGCCGGCGATCTCCAGGCCGGGCGTCGGGTTCACCCCCGGCGGCATCGGGTACTTGCCCTCGCGCTGCATGACGTCCGGGCGGTTCACGCCGGCGGCAGCCACCCGGACCAGCAGTTCGCCGGGGCCGGGCGTCGACACATCGACCACCCGTGGTTGCAGCACATCGGCATCGCCCGGCCGGGTGATCGCGATTTCCGTCATCGTCTGCGGGATTTTCGCTGGCGCTTTTGATTCGATCATCAGGACGGGTAGGGCACCTGGACGAAATCGAAGACGTCAGGGTCGAAATCTCGCGTGTTGCGGGTTGCCAGTTGCATACCGTGGACCAGCGCCGAAGCTGCCCGGATGGCGTCCGGCAACTTGAGTCTTGTCTCGCGGCGCAGCCGGGCGGCCTGATCGGCAATCGGTTTATCCATGGGCAGGAACACAAAACTCTCAAGCAGAGCGGATACCGGCTCGAAAATCATGTCATCACACCCGGCCAGGACTTCAGCGCGGGTAATTGCGGAGATTGCGGCGGATGCTGCCTGCTGTTCCAGAAATGCGGTAGCACCTTCAACGTTCGGTCCATTCCCCGCGCCACTGCTCCTGCCACTCGAGGCCGTCGCCTCGGGTCCAGAGCCCCTGCGTGCGGATCAGAAGTTCTGCCTGCGAAGGTTGACCACGCCTGATCTCTCGCTCGCGGTATTGTGACAACGCCTCTCGGACGACCGCGGTCATGGTGCGACCACTGCGCTGCGCCTGCTGATCCAGCCATTTCTTCTCTTCCGGATCGAGGCTGATGATGGTTCTGACCATGTCATGACCAATATCGTTTGATAATCAAATGATATCACCTGACCTGGCGGCTATCGACGAATTCCCATCGCGGTTATGTTGCGCGCAGTGATCAGCGACCCCGGGGCACACCAGCAATGCTGCTTTACTATCTCGACCTCGTCGGCGTCGCGGTTTTCGCCGCCAGCGGCGTGCTGGCGGCCCGTGACCGGGAACTGGACATTCTCGGCATTCTGGTGGTCGCGGCAATCACCGCTATCGGCGGCGGCACGCTGCGGGATCTGCTGCTGGATCGGCATCCGATCTTCTGGGTCTCGGACATCTGGTACGTGATCGTCATCATCGCCGCGGCGCTGGCAACGGTCGCCTGGCTACGACTGCGATCCACATCGGGGGCGTCCATGATGGTGGCCGATGCGATGGGTCTGGGATTGTTCGCGCTGTCCGGCGCGCAACTCGCGGAAGCCGCCGGCAGCCCGCCGTTGATCGCGGTGTTGATGGGCACCATGACCGGCGTGACCGGCGGCGTGCTGCGGGACGTGATCACCGCCCGCGTGCCGTTGCTGCTGCGCCGGGAAATCTACGCCACCGCCGCCATTCTGGGCATCGTCGTCTATCTGGGCCTGCACGCGGTGGGGATGGCGCGGACGCCGGCATTCGTGGCCGGCATGTCCGTAGTGGTTGCCCTGCGGCTGGTGGCCATTCGGTGGCAGTGGCATCTGCCGGTAGTGGGCAAGTCATGAGCCGCCGTATGGCGGCGCTGATCGGTCATGGTTTGCACGACGTGGGCAAGTGGCCTTGGCTTCGATCAATGGTCACTTCATACCTGTGCAGCGGGTATGCTTGTCAATGCATTACATTGTAGTTATATTTCGCTCATGACGATGCTGCGCTTCGAGTGGGATGCCTCGAAAGATGCCGCCAACCAGAGAAAGCATGGCGTTTCCTTCGAGGAGGCGAAGACCGTGTTCGCTGACGAACACGGTCGGCTCATTTCCGATCCGGACCACTCGGAAGATGAAGAGCGGTTTATTCTTATCGGCATGAGCAATGGTTTTCGTCTGCTTATCGTCTGCCATTGCGAGCGCGGCCCCGACCTGATCCGGATCATTTCGGCCCGCAAGGCGGACCGTCAGGAACGAAAACAGTATGAGGGCTTCATCCATGCGTGATCGATACGATTTCTCGGCGTCCAAACCGAATCCTTATGCCCGGCGGATGAAAAAGCAGATCACCATTCGCCTGGACGAGGATACGATTGCTTATTTCCGGGGTCTGGCGGAGGAAAAGGGCATTCCGTATCAAAGCCTGATCAACCTGTATCTGCGGGACTGTGCCGCCACCCGGCGCGATCTCAAGCTCACCTGGGCATAAACAGGCTATCCCTGATTGTTCAAACCCCCGAGGCGCTGCTGAAAAGCTTGCCCTGGCCTTTTTCAGCGTCGCGAGGCGAAAACGCGCTTATCGTTTCGCTACCCAGAATCGGGTACTTCCAGTACATGCCCTGATTAGACCTGGGGCGGTACGTCCCTGCACCGCACAGGCGCTCACTGCCGGAAAACGGGGTTTTCAGTAGTCTCTCAATGTGTGCCGCTGCCTAGCCGGGCGTGATCGACAACGTGGATCAGGTCGGGCACCTTGTGGCCGGGCCTGGCATTGCCGTCCATTCAAGCGACCAGAAAGCAGCACGATATGACAATCACGAACGAGTCTGTGTTTCAGATCCGGGTGGTTCTGGAAGGCGTGGAGCCATCGGCCTGGCGAAGGCTGCTGATTCCGGGTGCCATCGATCTGGCCGCGCTGCACGATATCCTTCAACGTGCCATGGGCTGGACCGATTCGCATCTCCATCAGTTCATCGCGGGTGAGCAACGGTTCGGGATACCGGACCCCGAGTTCGATGACGGCACCAGCGACGAGGTCGGAGTGCCCATCGCGAGATTCCTGATTCGAGCTGGCGACTCCCTGATCTACGAATACGACTTCGGGGATGGGTGGGAGCACCGGATAGCACTTGAAGATGTTACCGACAGCGACGACCGGCAAGACTTGCCGCTCTGCATTGGCGGCGCTGGTGCATGCCCGCCCGAGGATGTCGGGGGCATCGGTGGTTACGAGGAATTTCTTGCCGCGCTCGACGATCCGGGTCATCCGGACCATGACGAACTGGCCGAATGGATTGACAGTGACTTCGATCCTGAACGCTTCGATCTTGAAGAGGTGAACAGGCGCCTTGCTGGTCGCTGATCAATCTCATCAGTTGCAGATCAGGCCGGCGTCAGCCGTTTTACCCTGAGGTTGGCCCGCTACTGCTCCGCCTGCCACAGATCGTACTGGGACTGCTGACTCAGCCAGCTTTCGGCGGAGGTATCGAAGGCGATCGACAGCCGGACCGCCATCTCAGGACTGATGCCGGCCCGACCGTTGAGCAAAGCGGACAGGGTCTTGCGACTGATGCCGAGCGCACTGGCCGCATCGGTCACAGTCAGCCCCAGCGGATCCAGGCATAATTCCCTTGAGTACTTCACCCGGATGGGGTGGGTTGTGTATCAGCAGAACTTCTCCAGTCGCTTGTGCGCGAAGCTAAGGATCATCTCTCATGACTGCAACCCGTAACGCCTCGGGTTACAAACAGGATGCGAACGCCATCAACGCAACGCCTTCTTGTCCACCTTGCCCACAGGGGTCAGTGGAATCTCGTCGACGATGTGGATGTGCTTGGGCACCTTGTAGGCGGACATGTGCTCGCGGCAGAAGGCCAGGATGTCGTCCTTGACCTGATCGTGGGACTTGGCCTTGCCGGCCTCCGTGAGCTGGACGTACAGGTTCACCACGTCGTTGCCGGGGCGTTTTTCGTCCGGGGTGCCGATCACGGCAGACAGTTCGACGTCGTCCAGCGCCTTGAGCTTGTTTTCGACTTCCACCGAGAACACCTTGAAACCGCCGACGATCAGCATGTCCTTGCTGCGATCACAGATGGTTATGTAGCCCTCTTCATCCATTTTCGCGATATCGCCGGTATAGAAGAAGGTCTTGCCGTCGAACTCGCGCAGGGCCTTGGCGGACTCCTCCGGCAGCCCGAGGTAGCCGCCGAACACCTGTGGGCCGTTGGCGATCAGCTCGCCGGGTTCGTTGAAAGGCATTTCCCTGTCGCCATTCTCGGCGTCGACGATGCGGATATCGGTGCCCGGAATCGGCACGCCCACGGTGCCGGGCTTGGTGCGGCCCGGCGGATTGGTGGTGAGCATGGGGCTGGTTTCGGTCAGCCCGTAGGCCTCGCAGAACTTGCCTTCGCCGACCACCGCTTCCACCTTCGGGATCACCTCGGCCGGCATCGGCCCGGCGCCGGACATGGCCATCTTCAGGCGCGAGAAATCCACCTTCCTGAACTCGGGCTCGTCCAGCAGCATCTGGTAGAGCGTGGGCACATTGCCGAACAGCGTCGGCGGATGGGCCTGCATGGCCTTGCAGAAGGTCTTGAGATCACGCGGATCCGGCGCCACCAGCAGCTTGGCGCGCTGGCGCAGGCCCATCAGGCACACGGCCAGGCCGGCGGCATGGAAGTAGGGGAACACCGAGGCGAAGGTCTCGTCACCCACGTTGTAGGTCACCATGGCCTCGCTCTGCACGGCGTTGGCCTGCAGGTTGCGCTGGGTGAGCTGCGCCCCCTTGGGCTTGCCGGTGGTGCCGCCGGTGTACTGGATCAGCGCCACGTCGTCGGGCGCGACCTGGGTGTGAACACGATCCGCGGACGCGCCGTTGACGGCCGGCCAGTAGTCGATAGTGCGGAACTGTTTGGTTGCGGGGATATCGACTTGCGGCACCTTCTTGAGAACCCGCGCGAGGAATTTCTTCCAGCCGGGCAGAAAGTCGATGGGGCCGGCGACAATAGCCGCCTCCAGGCCCGGCACCTTGCCGTCGATGGGGGCCACCGCGCCGTTGAACAGCTGATCCAGGGTGACCAGGAACCGGATGCCGGCGTTGTCCACCTGATAGGCCAGCTCATCGGCCGTCAGCAGGGGCGATACGCCCGAGGCTGCGCAACCCAGCTTGGAGGCCGCCACCAGGGCAATCACGTACTGCGGCGTGTTGGGCAGGTGCACGCCAATGACGTCACCTTTCTTCGCGCCCAGATCGCGCAACAGGTTGGCGAAGCGGTTGGCCCAGGCGTCCATCTCGCTGTAGTTGATCGATACCCCCAGGTATTCCAGACAGGGCGCCGCCGGCGCCTCGGCCACGTGGCGCTCGACGATGTCGGCCAGCGAATCTTCGGGAATCGGCGGCATGTCGGTGCTGGGCAGGGCGGCAGCCCAGGGCGGGTTCTCGCGCATGGCGGTGGCATTCATGGTGGTCACTCCTCTCCGAATCGTTATTTATCTGGTGTGTACGAGGCCTTCTTCCCAAGGGAGAAGGTCCGGGTGAGGGGGCGTTCTGACGAAGACCCTCTCCCTGGCCCTCTCCCGCAGGCGGGAGAGGGGATGGCTGGTCAGGTGTTCAGAAACCCATCTGGCGCGCGGCCAGGTCCTTCATGATCTCGGTGGCACCGCCGCCGATGCTCATCACCTTGGTTTCACGGTAGATGCGCTCAACCTTGGTTTCACGCATGTAGCCCATGCCGCCGAATATCTGGACTGCCTCGTTGGCACAGAATTCCAGCGTGCCGGTCGCCTGGTTCTTGAGCATGCAGATTTCAGCGATCGGCGTTTCGCCCTGGTCCACGCGCCAGGCCAGGGCCTCCAGCGTGGCTTTGGTGGCGTTGATGCGCGTGGCCATATCCACCAGCTTGTGGCGGATCACCTGGTGCTTGATCAGCGGCTTGCCGAAGGTCTGGCGCTGTTTTGCCCAGTCGGTGGCCTCATCGAGACAGCACTGCGCCAGCCCGTAGGCCTGGGCCGACAGCCCCAGCCGCTCGTGATTGAAGTTGTGCATGATCGCCGCGAATCCGGCGTTTTCCATGCCGATGAGGTTGGCCGCGGGCACGCGGCAGTCGTCGAAGTGCAGGGTGGCGGTGTCCGAGCACCACCAGCCCATCTTCTTGAGCTCGGTGCGCGAAAAGCCGGGCGAATCCGCCTCGACGATCAGCATGGAAACGCCGCCCAGACCCGGCTCGCCGGTGCGCACCGCCACGGTGAAGTGGTCGGCTCGCATGCCGCCGGAAATGAAGGTCTTCGAGCCGTTGATGATGTAGTAGTCGCCGTCGCGCCGGGCCACGGTCTGCAGGTTGGCCACGTCGGAGCCGCCGCCCGGTTCGGTGACTGCCAGCGCGGCAATCTTGTCCCCGGCGAGAACCGGTTTGACGAAGCGATTCTTCTGCTCGTCGGTACCGAAGGCCACGATTGGCGGGCAGGCAATGCCGTGAATCCAGACCGCGGGGATGATGCCGCCCGATCCCGCGCGGGCAATCTCCTCGTGAAACACGATGTGGTAGTGATAATCGGGCACTGGGGTGCCGCCCAATTCCTCGGGGTAGCCTAGGGCGAGCAATCCGGCTTCCGCGGCGGTTCTGAAAAACTCGCGCGGCACCCGGCCGGCCTCGTCCCAGGCATGGATATGCGGCTCGACCTCGCGGGCCACGAAGCGCCGCACCTGATCGCGAAACAACTCGTGGTCGGCCGTATAGTAGGGACTGGCGGGTTTTGCCGCCATGCGATGTCACCCCTTGCGCGGAAATTCGTAAAAGAAAGATTGCCGAAATTAGAAGAGGAGCGACCACAATGCAACTTTCCCCGCCGCACGCCGCCACCGGCCACGCTCCGGAACAAGGCGGCCCGGGAGATTCGTGGCGTGGCCGGCGCTGATTCCCCGGGCGAGCCCAAACCGCGGGTGCGGTCGGCGGCCCGCGCCATTGCGCTGCTGCAGGCCATCGCCGCGCACGGCGGTGGCGGTATCGGTGCCACCGAGCTGGCCCGCGACCTCGGCTTATCGCGCCAGGTGGTCTATCACCTGCTGCACACGCTTTCCGCGCTGCAGATGGTGCGCAAGACCAACGGCAACCGTTATCTGCTGGGCCTGGGGGTAGCCACCCTGGCGCAGGGCTTCAACCGCCAGTTCCAGGCGCCGGATTTCCTGCTGCCCTACGCCCGTGAGGCCGCGGAGGCCACCGGCGAGACCGCCTACGCCGTCGGTTGGGTGGAGGGCGAAATCGTGGTGCTGGCCAGCGCCCGCGGTGGCCTGCCGGTACAGGCAGCGGAAATTCCGCGCGGCTTCGCCGGCGACGCCCACGCCCGCGCCTCGGGCAAGCTGCTGCTGGCGATGAGTCCGGAGGACCAGGTCGATGCCTACCTGCAGCGGCACCCCCGGACACGCCGCACCGCCCATACCGTGGCCAGCCGCAGCGGTCTGAAGACGCAGTTCGCCGAAATCCGCCAACAGGGCTTCGCCATGGACCGCGAGGAGTTTGCCGAAGGCCTGTCCTGTCTGGCCGTGCCCATCGGGCGGATGCCGGCGGCCTTCGCCCTGGGCATCTCTGCACCCACGGACCGCCTGACCGAGCGTCAGGCGGCGTATTTGCACAGCCTGCGGGGCGTCGTGGCGGCCCATGAAGGCACATCAGAATAATCATAATATGAGAAGAACATTATAATTTGACAATTCTGGCAAGGTCGCTAGCATCAACGCTCAGTGGGTCGGCGCACGACGCCCGCCGCTGCCAACCGGTGCCAGGAGGGACCATGGGTCAGGTCAGAGCAACTGCCGATACGGCGCCACAGTCGTCGCCGCAGCCATTCGATCACGATGCGATACGCCAGGCCCTGCGCTGGACGAGCTTCGTGCGCGCCTTCGAGGCGAAGGTGCTGGCACTGACCCGCACCGATCCCCCGGGAATCGCCGGCTCGGTCCACCTCTGCGCCGGCCAGGAGGCGGTGGCCTATGGCGCGGTCGCCGGTCTCCGGGACGATGATCCGGTCATCGCCACCTATCGCGGCCATGCCTGGGCCCTGGCGGCGGGGCTGAGCGACGAGGCAGTCCTCGCCGAAATCTGCCACCGCGAGGCCGGCATCAACGGCGGGCGGGCCGGGTCGGCCTTCATGCTGGCGCCGCACACCCGTTTCATCGGCGAGAACTCCATTGTCGGGGCCGGCACCACCCAGGCCTGCGGGGTGGCCCTGGCGAATCTCGCCGCCGGCAACGGGCGGGTGGTGCTGGTGTCGATCGGCGATGGCGCCATGAACCAGGGGGCCACCCATGAAGCCATGGCGTTCGCCGCCGCCCGCGCCCTGCCCGTGATCTTTCTTTGCGAGCACAACGGCTGGTCCGAACTCACGCCGACCGGGGACATGTTCAGGGTTTCGCGCCTGGCCCGCCGCGCCGGCGGCTACGGCATGCAGAGCACCACCATTGCCGGCACCGACCCGGCGGTGGTGCGCGACACCGTGGCGGTCGCCGCGCAGCGTGCGCGTGACGGCGACGGGCCGATGTTCATCGAGTGCCGCGTGCCCCGCCTCTGGGGCCATTACAACAAGGACGTCGAACACTACCGCCCGGCTGCCGACAAGAAGGCGGCCGCCGCGGAGGACCCGCTCGCGCTGCTGGGCCAGCGCCTGATCGATGCCGGCGCCATGAGCGCTGATGAAGTTGACGCCCTGCACCGGGAACAGGAGACGGCGGTGGACGCCCTGGCCGAGCGGGTACTGGCCATGCCGCGCCCGGATCCAGCCACCGCCACCGATCATGTCCTGGCGCCGCCGGTCGATGCGCCGGCCCCGGCGGTGCGCGAAACCCGGGAGATGACCTATGCCGAGGCGGTGAACACCGCCTTGCGTGACGAGCTGCAAAGCCAGCCGGCCACTGTCTTTTACGGCGAGGATGTCGGCAAGGCCGGCGGTATCTTCGGCGTGGGCAAGCTGCTGCAGCGAGATTTCGGCGCCGATCGCGTGTTCGACACCCCGATTGCCGAGAATGCCATCCTCGGTTCCGCGGTCGGCGCCGCCCTTTCCGGGCTGCGTCCGATCGTCGAAATCATGTGGGCGGATTTCGTCTTCGTCGCCTTCGATCAGCTGATCAATCAGGCCGCCAATATCCGCTATGTCACGCGCGGCCAGTCGTCGGTGCCGATGGTGGTGCGCATGCAGCAGGGCGCCACACCGGGCTCCTGTTCGCAGCACTCGCAGTGCATCGAGGGCCTGCTGACCCACATCCCCGGCCTCAAGGTGGCACTGGCGGCGACGCCCGCCGACGCCTACAGCCTGTTGCGATCAGCCGCGGCCGATTCCGACCCCTGCGTGGTCATCGAGGCGCGGGCGCTGTACTGGAACAAGGGCGAAGTGGCGCTCACCGACGGTGCCGAACCGGTGGGCCGCGCGCGCCGCCATCGCAGCGGCGGGGATGCCACCATCCTCACCTGGGGCAGCATGCTGCCTCGCACGCTGGAGGCGGCGGAGCAGCTGGCCGGGGAAGGCATTGAAACCACCGTGGTCGACCTACGCTGGCTCAACCCGATGGACCACAACGCCGTGGCTCAGGCGGTGGCCGATGGCGGCGGCCGGGTCCTGATTGTGCACGAGGCAGTGCGCAGCGGCGGCTTTGGCGCCGAACTGGCCAGCCGGATTCACGAGGCGCATGAATCCCTGCTGAGCGCACCGGTCCGGCGGCTGACTACACCGGATACGCGCGTTCCCGCATCGCCGGACCTGCAGGCGGTCCTGATCCCGGATGCGCCAGGTATCGCCGCCGCGGTACGGGAACTGATTGCTGCCTAGGGTCCGTGGTCCATGTGGTTCGTGGGCCGTAACGACGACAGAAAAAACGATGACAGCCGGAAAACCGGCGCGGAGGAGAGGACACATGCGACCGGCTGAATTCGAACTGCTGAGGCCGCACGGTCGGGCGGAGCTCGACGCGATCCTGGCCCGGCCCGATGCCGATACCTACTGGCTGGCCGGTGGCCAGGCGTTGCTCAAGGACATGCGCCAGCGCCTGCTCACCCCCAAACGCCTGGTGGATATCTCCGGACTGTCCGAACTCGACTACATCCGGGCGGAAGGCGATGTCCTGGAAATCGGCGCGATCACCCGCCTGGCCACGCTGGCGGCCGATGCCGCGGTGCGCCGGCACTGTCCGGCGCTCGCCGCTGCCGCCGCCGCGGTGGGTGACGTGCAGGTCCGCAATCGCGCCACGGTAGGGGGCAACCTCTGCACCGGTGGCAGCGCGGATGTTGCGGTGGCCCTGCTGGCGGCAGGTGCCGAAATCGTCGTGGCCGGCGCCGGGCAGCAGCATCGCCGGCAACTGGCAGACTTTCTGGCCGGGGAGACGGCCGGCAACCGGGGTGAGTTGATCGTGGCCATCCGGGTGCCGGCAGCGCCGGCCAGTGGCTTCGTCAAGTTTTCCCGGCGTGCAGCGGACCCCGGCATCGTCAGTGCCGCGGCAACCCTCGGCGCACGGCCCGGTCTGGCATTCGGTGGCGTGCACCGACATGTCTTTGCCCCGGCGGCCGATGCATTGCCGGCCCTCGAGCCCGGTTCGGCGGCGTTGCGCACCGCCCTGGAGGCCTTCGCCCGCGAACTGACCCCGCCCGACACGCCGCACGCCTCGGCGGCCTATCGCCGCCGGATTCTCCCGGTGATCGCGGACCGCGCGGTGCGCGCGACGGCAGGTGCGGCATGACCGGCAATCCCGGGGACAGCACCCCGATCCGGCTGGAGGTCAACGGCGAGACACGCGAGGCGCTGGTGCCCTCGCGGCTGTTGCTGGTCGATTATCTGCGTCAGGAACTGCGCCTGACTGGCACCCATACCGGCTGTGACGATGCCCGCTGCGGGGCCTGCACCGTGCGTGTGGACGGCGCGCCGGTGAAGTCCTGCATGATGCTCGCGCGCCAGGCCGACGGCAGGGCGGTGGAGACGGTGGAGGCCCTGGGTACGGCGGACCGCCTGAGCGTGCTGCAGCGCGCCTTCCGCCGCCGGCACGGCCTGCAATGCGGTTACTGCACGCCGGGCATGCTCAACTCCGCCCAGGCTTTGCTGGAACGCAATTCCGAGCCTGACGAGGCCGAGGTGCGCGCGGCGCTGGTGGGCAATCTCTGCCGCTGCACGGGCTACCAGAACATAGTCGCCTCCGTGCTCGATGCGGCGGCGGAAATGCGCGGCGACGCGCCGCCGGTTGCCGACGAGTCGCGGCCGGCTACGGACGGCGACAAGTGGGTGGGGCGGTCCACCGAGCGGGTTCAGGACACCCGTCTGCTGACCGGCCAGGGGCGTTACGTGGCCGACCTGGCCGATGCCGACACGCTGCATGCCGCCATCCTGCGAAGCCCGCACGCCCATGCCCGCATCCGGCGCATCGACACCAGCGCGGCCCGCGCCATGCCGGGCGTCGCCCAGGTGCTCACCGGCGCCGAGGCGGCCGAGTTCTCGCACCCGCTACCGCCCACCATCGACATCGGCATGCGCATGAACAAATCGCATGCCATCGCGGTGGACAAGGTCCGTTATCACGGCGAGCCGGTGGCCGCGGTGGCAGCCATCGACCCCTATATTGCCGAAGACGCGCTGGCGAAAATCGTCGTGGATTACGAGGTCCTGGAACCGGTGGTGGACATCGACCAAGCCCTGGCCGACGACGCGCCGCGACTCTACGAGGACTGGCCCGACAACCGCTGCCTCGAATACCAGTTCAGCGATGGTCCGCTCGACCAGGCCTTCGCCGAGGCCGCGCATACCGTGGTGGCCGAGATTCCCCACCACCGTTATACGGCTGTACCGATGGAAGGGCGCGTGGCGCTGGCCCATTACTGGTCCAGCGAGGGCCGGTTGACCCTGCGGTTGTCCACCCAGAACCCGCACCAGTGCCGTACCTTGCTGGCCCAGACCCTGGATCTGCCGGAAGCGCGCATCGAGGTGATCTGCAAGGACGTGGGCGGCGGCTTCGGGCTCAAGCTGCAGGTGGACGGGGAAGTCATTCCCTGCCTGCTGTCCATGCGCACGGGGCGGCCGGTATTGTGGGCCGAGACCCGCGAGGAGAACCTGCTTTCCGGCATCCACGCCCGCGACTATCGCCTGACCATGGAAGGCGCCTTCGACAACGACGGTCGCATCCTGGGCCTGCGTACACATCTGCTGGGCAACTGCGGTTGCGATGGCACCAACCGGGCCGCCGGCGCGGGGCAGCTCCTGGTGGGGGCGTTCTATTTTCCCGGCAACTACAAGGTGCCGGCCTATAGCGCGGACGTGGTGGGCGTGGTCTCGAACAAGGCGCCGTACGGCGCCTACCGTGGCTATGGCAAGGACATCGCCAACCACGGCATCGAGCGCTTCATGAATATCGCGGCCCGCCAGCTCGGCATGGACGCCAACGAGCTACGCCGGCGCAATCTGGTCCAGCCCGACGAGTTTCCCTACGAGATACTCACCGGTCCGATCTATGACAGTGGCGACTACCCCGAGCTGCTGGCGATGGCGGAAGCCGGCGTGGATCTGGCCGCGTTCCGCAAGCGCCAGGCCGAGGCCCGTGCCGCCGGCCGCTACCTGGGCGTGGGCTTCGCCATGATGCTGGAGCCGGCCGGCGGGGCGGTGCCCAACAGCATCTTCAATGCCTACGAAACCGCTACCGTGCGCATGATGCCGCAGGGCGACTTCCTGCTGCTCACCGGCATGCAGGATATCGGCCAGGGGGTGGAAACCACCCTGGCCCAGGTGGTGGCCGACGAGTTCAGCGTGACCCCGGACCGCATCAACGTGGTATTCGGCGACACCCACGGCGTGCCCTACGGCCTGGGCGCCTGGTCCAGCCGCGGCGCCAGCTTCGGCGTATCCGCCGCCGTGGAGGCCGCCCGCAAGCTGGCGCGGCGCATGCGGGCCATCGGCGCTCGCATGATGGAATGCGACACCGACGCTGTCACGCTGCGCGACGGCGCCGTGCAACGGACCGACGGGGTGGCCAGCCTGGCCTTTCAAAACATCGGCAACGCCGTATCGCTGTGGCCGGGCCCGCACGGCATCGTGCCGGAAGGCGAGGAACCGAATCTGGAAGCCACTGCCACCTGGACAAATCCGGTGGTTCGCTGGGTGCCCAACGACGCCGGCTCGCTGAGTATCTACGCCACCCATCCCAGCGGCTGCTTCGCGGTGATCGTTGAGGTGGATGCCGACACCGGCGCCATCCGCGTGGACCGGGTGTACGCCGCCCACGACTGCGGCACGGTGATCAACCCGACCATCGTCAACGGCCAGCTGCACGGCGGCTGCGTGCAGGGCCTGGGTGCGGTACTGGGCGAGGAACTGTGCTACGACGAACAGGGCCACCTGCTCAACAAGGGCTTCTGGGACTACCTGATTCCCCAGGCGCCGGACGTGCCCAACATCGAGATCGGTCATCTGGTCTGTCCGTCCCCGAACACGCCCCTGGGAACCAAGGGGATGGGAGAGGGCGGTCCGGTGGGCATTCCGGCGGCGGTGATGAACGCGGTGGAGGACGCGCTGTCGCCGCTCGACGTGCACCTCAGTGAACTGCCGCTGTCGCCGGAACGGGTTCTGGCGGCGATCGACGCAGCACGCAGCCAGGGAGCGCCATTATGACCAAGGCCGGCAAGACCAAGGAATACCAGGTCCATCCGTTGATCCTGGGTGAGGCCCAGGTGGGCTCGGTGCTGGACATCTTCTGGAGCCTGACCAAGAACGCGGCGCCGGTGAAGGTGCCGGTTCTGGCCTTCCTCATCGAAGGTGGCTCGGAGCCAATCCTGGTGGACACCGGCATGCGCAGCGCCGACCGCGCTATGAACATCCACAAGCTGGGGCCGCACAGTATCGGCGAGGACAACACCCTGGCCGCGCAGCTGGCCCGCTTCGGCTACCGGCCGGAAGATATCAAGACGGTGCTGATCACCCACCTGCACTACGATCACGCGGGCGGCTGCGAGGACCTGCCCAATGCCCGCATCATCGTCCAGCGCAGTGAGCTCGCCGCCGCCGCCGCACCGATCGGCCCGCGCGGCCTGGAGATCGGCAATCGCGAACTGTTCTACGACCGCGAGGACATCGCCGCCCTGGTCAATCCGTTGTGGGAACGGGTGGAACTGATCGAGGGCGATGTCACACCGTTTCCCGGCATCGACTGCATTCTCTATCCGGACACCCACACGCCCGGCAGCCAGTGCATCTATGTGAATACACCGGACGGAGTGGTGAGCATCGTCGGCGACATCGTGCGCAAGGTGCAGCTCAACGTGGGGCAGGGCATCCCGCCCGGCTTGTACTACGACCTGGAGCAGATGCTGCGCGCCATGCGCGACATCGGCCAGCGTAGCGACCTGGTCTTGCCCACGCACGATCCCATGGTGCTGGAAGAAGACCCGGAAAAGCGCCTGGCCGCGCTGCGCCCGGAAAAGCCCTGGCCGTAAGCGCATGCCACGTATCCCCTATCTGGACGATGACGCGGCCGGCCCGGCCGATCTGGTCGCCGCCATCCGCGAGCGCCGCGGCGGCGAGCTGCTGAATCTGGATCGCATCCTGTTGCACAGCCCACCGCTGGCCCGCGGCTGGGGCGCCCTGCTGGGCGCGGTGCGCGGCGAATTCGGATTGCCGGCCCTGACCCGAGAGCTGGCCATTTGCACCGTGGCGTCGCTTACTGGCGCCGACTACGAGCTGCATCACCACGAAGCGCTGTTCCTGCAGGCCGGCGGCAGCCAGATACAGTTCGACGCCCTGGTGACCGATGCCGCGGCCGCCGCGGAAGCAACGCAACTGTTCGATGCCGGGCAGCGTGCGTTGATAGCGTTCGCCGTGGTCAGTACCCGCCACGTGACCATCGACGAGGCCACGTTCGCGGCCCTGCGCGAGCACTGGCCGCAACCGCGCCAGCAGGTCGAGATCGTCGCGCTGATCGCCGCCTACAACATGGCCGCGCGTGTCTTGGTGGCAAGCGGTATCACACCGGAATAGCCATTGGCCCAGCGTGGGCGGCAGATGGCGGTGCCATGCCGCCGCTTTCCACGGTTGTCCGGCGACGATGCCATGCTTAGAGTGGTGTTTCCGACGATCTAACCGGACTTGCCATGAAGTTGAATATCAACGGCACCGCTCACAATGTCGATGTCCCGAAAGACATGCCGCTGCTCTGGGTGTTGCGAGACCGGCTCGGTCTGACCGGCACCAAGTTCGGCTGCGGTGTAGCGCAGTGCGGTGCCTGCACCGTGCATGTGGACGGGCAGCCCAAACGATCTTGCGTGACGCCGGTGAAGTTTCTCGGCAACAGCAAGATCACCACCATCGAGGGGCTCGACAGCCCGCAGGCCAAGGCGATCCAGGACGCCTGGTGCGCCATCGACGTCCCGCAGTGTGGCTTCTGCCAGTCCGGCCAGGTGATGACCGCGACCAATCTGCTCACGGAAAAGCCCAATCCCACGGACGACGACATCGACGGCGCGCTGGCCGGCAATATCTGCCGCTGCGCTACCTATGTGCGTATCCGGCAGGCCGTTCACGACGCGGCCGACAAGCTGGCGGGGTAGGGCTATGAGCGTGCAACCCATTAATACCGGACGCCGCGAATTCCTCAAGCACAGCGCGCTGGCCGGGGCGGGGCTGATCATCGGCATGACGCTGCCCGGGCGCGGTCGCGCCCAGGTGCCTGACCCCGATTCCGGCGCCGCGGCCTTCTTCCGACCGGATGGCAGCGGGGCCGATTTTTCGCCCAATGCCTTCGTGCGCATCGCCCCGGACAGCACGGTGACGGTGTTGATCAAGCACATCGAGTTCGGCCAGGGGCCGTTCACCGGCCTGGCCACGCTGGTGGCCGAGGAACTGGACGCCGACTGGGGCCAGATGCGGGCCCGCAGTGCGCCGGCCGATGCCGAGCTGTACAAGAACCTGGCGTTCGGCGTGCAGGGAACCGGCGGGTCGACCGCCATGGCCAATTCCTACAACCAGATGCGCAAGGCCGGTGCCGCCGCCCGGGCGTTGCTGGTGCGGGCCGCGGCCGAGGCCTGGTCGGTGCCGGCCGGGGAAATCTCCGTCAGCAAGGGTGTGATCACGCACGAGGGTAGCGGGAAGCGCGCGTCGTTCGGTGAATTTGCCGAGGCTGCGAGCCGCTTCGAGCCGCCCGAAGACGTGACGCTGAAATCACCGGACCAGTTCCGCCTGATCGGCACCGATGTGCCCAAGCTGGATACCAGCATCAAGAGCAACGGCCAGGCACAGTTCACGCTCGACGTGATGCGCGACGACATGCTGACGGTGGTGGTGGCGCACCCGCCGAAGTTCGGGGCGACCGTGGCCGGCGTGGATGCCGCCGCGGCCCGCAAGGTGCCGGGCGTAGCGGACGTGCAGACCATTCCCAGCGGCGTCGCGGTCTATGCCCGCGACACCTGGGCTGCCATGCAGGGCCGCAAGGCGTTGAAGATCGACTGGGACGAGACCGGGGCGGAGACGCGCTCGACCAAGCAGATCACGGCGGATTTCGAGACGTTGTCGGAGAAAGTCGGCGATATCGCCACGGATCGCGGCGACGTTGCCGGCGTGCAGTCGCGTCTGGCGAAACGGCTGGATGCGGTCTACCGCTTTCCCTACCTCGCTCATGCGCCGATGGAAACGCTGGATTGCGTGATCCAGGCGCAGGGCGATTCGGTGGAGGCCTGGTTCGGATCCCAGATCCAGACCATGGACCAGCAGGCAATCGGCGAGGTATTCGGCATCGAGCCCGGCAAGGTGGTCATTCACACCATGTATGCGGGCGGCAGCTTCGGCCGGCGGGCCACGCAGGCCAGCCATCTGGCCCGTGAGGCCGCCGAGGTGGCGAAGGCCCACGGCAAGTCCCGGCCGCTCAAGCTGGTCTGGTCGCGCGAGGACGACATCCAGGGTGGCTGGTACCGCCCCCTGAACGTGCACCGCCTGTCCGGCGGCGTCGATGACGACGGCAACATCGTGGCCTGGGACCAGACCATCGTCGGCCAGTCGATCATGGCCGGCTCGGCATTTGCCGGCCAGATCAAGGACGGCATCGACCCCACATCAGTGGAAGGCGCCCGCAATCTGCCGTACAGACTGCCCAACCTGCGAGTATCGCTGCACAGCCCGGCGTCGCCGCTGCCGGTACTGTGGTGGCGTTCGGTAGGGCACACGCACACGGCCTATTCCACCGAAACCTTTATCGACGAGCTGCTGGAAATGGCCGGCAAAGACCCGATCGAGGGCCGGCTCGAACTACTGGACGAACATCCGCGCCACGCCGGCGTGCTGCGGGAAGTGGCGAAGCTGGCCAAGGCCGCCGGCCCCGCACCCGAGGGGCGGGCCCGCGGCGTAGCCCTGCACAAGTCGTTTTCCAGCTACGTGGCCGAGATCGCCGAGGTATCCCGCGGCGACGAGGGCCCACGCGTGCACCGGGTCTGGTGCGCGGTGGACTGCGGCGTGGCGGTCAACCCCAACGTGATCCGTGCCCAGATGGAAGGCGGTATCGGCTACGGGCTGGGCGCCATCCTGTTCGACGCCATCACGCTGGAAGAGGGCGGTCGCGTCAGGCAGTCCAACTTCGACAGTTACCGATCGCTGCGCATCCACGAAATGCCCGAGGTGGAAGTGGCCATCGTGAAGTCCGACGAAGACCCGACAGGCGTCGGCGAACCCGGCACGCCGCCCATCGGACCGGCCGTGGCCAACGCCTGGCGGCGTCTGACCGGCGAGTCCGTTCGGGACCTTCCCTTCGTCAAACCGGCCTGAGGATTCAGCAATGAAAACATTCGGTTTGACGATTGTCCTGAGCTTGTTTCTTGTCACCGCATTGCCCGCCAACTCGGCCGACAACGACACTGAACTACGCGGCCCGGATGCCTTCAGCGATATCGAGGACGACACCGAACGGGCCCGGGCCATGTTTGGCGAGGCTGGCAAGGTGATTCAGCACCCCCGCTGCGTGAACTGTCATCCAAAGGGTGACAGCCCGCGTCAAGGCATGGCGATGGAACTGCACGAACCGCCCGTCCGGCGGGGCCCGGCGAATTTTGGTGTCACCGGCATGCGCTGTTTCACCTGCCACAATCCGGAGAACGTGGCGGCCGGCGGCGTGCCCGGCAATCCGGCCTGGCATCTGGCACCAAAATCCCAGGCCTGGTACGGCAAGTCGCTGGGTGAAATCTGCGAGCAGATCAAGGATACCGAGCGCAACGGCGGCATGAGCATGGACGAGCTGGTTGAGCACATGGCCGAAGACAGCCTGGTGGGATGGGGCTGGGAGCCCGGCGGCGACCGCGAACCCGTGCCCGGCGACTGGGAGACCTTCGGCAACCTGATTGCCGCCTGGGCCGACGCCGGCGCCCATTGCCCCGCCCCCTGAGATGGCTGGCGGGACGGGAGCAGAGGCCTCGATCAATCCGCTGATTCTGGCAAGCCGCTGGCGCGGGGAAGGCCGCCGGGTCGCGCTGGCCACCGTGATCCGCACCTGGGGCGCCTCGCCGCGGCCCGTGGGCAGCATGCTGGTGGCCGATGATGAGGGCGATTTTGCCGGGTCCGTCTCCGGCGGCTGTATCGAAAGCGAGGTGGTAATGGCAGCGGCCGAGGCCATTGCCGCCAACGCGTCGCGAGTTCTGGATTTCGGTATCGACAACGACGACGCCTGGTCGGCGGGGCTGACCTGCGGGGGCAGCCTGCAGGTACTGGTCCAGCCGGTGGCCGACGACACGGCCTGTCTGAGCCCGGCCATCATCGAACGCTGCGCCGAGGCGCTGACCCGGCGCGAGCCGCTGGGGCTGCTGACCAATCTGGTTTCCATGCGGCCACGCCTGGTCGAGTGGGCGGACGCCGAGACTCTGCCCGACGAGTTCCGCAACCGGCTTACCAGCGGCCGGGCAGGGCTGGAATCGCGCGAGCAGGCCGACTGGTTCATTCAGCCGTTGCGGCCCGCTCCGACGCTGGCGATTGTGGGCGCGGTGCACGTGGCGCAACCCCTGGCCCGGATGGCAGCCATCGCCGGCCTGGATGTCGTGGTGATCGACCCTCGGCGCGCGTTTGCTGACAGCGACAATCTGCGCGGCATTGACGTGCGCGGCGAATGGCCCGGCGAGGCCCTGGCCGGGCTGACGGGCGGCGGCGGCATTGCCGTAACCACGCTGACTCACGAACCCCGGCTGGACGACCCGGCCCTGAACTGGGCGCTGACCA
Organism: Spectribacter acetivorans; assembly: GCF_031846305.1. Taxonomy (NCBI): domain Bacteria; kingdom Pseudomonadati; phylum Pseudomonadota; class Gammaproteobacteria; order Salinisphaerales; family Salinisphaeraceae; genus Spectribacter; species Spectribacter acetivorans. The sequence goes on along the minus strand of NZ_JAVRHY010000002.1, from coordinate 289,112 downwards.
GCGATGACGTCTTCTACATCGGGGCGCTGGGCAGCCGCCGCACCCATGCCGCCCGGCTGGAGCGACTTCGCGAACAGGGTTTCGACGCGGACCAGCTGGCCCGCATCCATGCCCCGATCGGGCTGGACATCAAGGCCCTGACGCCGGAAGAGATCGCGGTTTCCATTCTCGCGGAACTGGTGGCCGTGCGCCGGGGCGCCCGTGACTGAGGCGCGCATTGCGGCCGTGGTTCTGGCTGCCGGCCAGTCGCGGCGAATGGGGCCGCTGGACAAGCTGTTGCTCACGGTAGACGGCCAGCCCTGCGTGGTTCATGCCGTGCGGGCCGCGCTGGCTGCCGGCGCCGATCCGGTCCGTGTGGTGGTCGCGGCGGCGGATAACCCGGTGGCTCAAGCGCTGGCCGGCTGGCCGGTGCAGATCGTGGTCAGCCTGCATGCCGACGAAGGTATGGCCCATTCGCTGGCCGCCGGCGTGTCGGGTCTGGCGGAGGATGTGACCGGCGCCCTGATCATGCTGGGCGACATGCCGCTGGTGTCTGCCGAGTCGCTGATTCGACTATGCCGGACGCTGCGGGACAATCCGGCGCTGGCCGCCTGCGTGCCCAGTCATCTTGGCCGGCGGGGTAATCCGGTGCTCTGGCACCGGCGACATTTTCCGGCATTGCAGGCGCTGACCGGCGATCATGGCGCCAGGTCGTTGCTGCGCAGCCTCGAGGCCCGCGTTGCCGAAGTGGCTGTACCGGACGATGGCGTCCTGATCGACATCGACACTGCCGAGGCCGCTGCCGACCTTCAGCACCGGCTGCGGCTGGCCGCCGGCGAGGTATCTCCGGCGCCGGATCTGGCAACGCTGGCCGAGGCGTCGCCCGGTCAGGCGCCGATGCCGGGGCAGGGGGTCGAACTGAGCCTGGACGGCCGTTTCTGCCCCGATCAGGCCACTGTCTGGCTGGCCACCGACGGCGGTCGCATCGCCTGTTGTGATGCCACGGCGCATGGCTGCCTGCTCAGCCGCGCCGCCGCGGGCGCCCTGCGGCGCGACGCGCCGGGTGCCGACCTGGGCGCGATCCTCGATGCGGCCACCTATCTGCGCGGCCTGGCGGCGGGCGAGGGCGGGGCGCCGCCGCCCGGCTTCCCGTCGCTGGCCGCCTTTGCCGCGCTCCAGCAGTTTCCCCGCCGCCTGGGCTGTGTTTTGCTGCCGTTCGAAACCGCGAGCCGATTACTGGCATCCCGGACGTCCGACCAACCCGCCGCGCCGGATGGTCGTTGACGGCCGGCGGGGACCCGCCAGAGCATGATCCGCCAACTACTCGAAATCACGGTGCCGGTATTTGGCATCGTGCTGCTGAGTTTCGCCTATGGCCGTTGGCGTCCCACCGAGATGGCAACGGCCAACCGGCTGAATATCGTCCTGTTCATCCCGGCACTGATATTCCACGCTCTGACCGAGCGGACCGGCGAGGATCTGCCCTTTACCCAGCTAACCCTGGCCACATTGGTGATCGTGCTCGGCTCCGGTCTGATTGCCTGGCCGCTGGCTCGGCTTGCGGGGTGGCAGCCGTCAACGCTGGTGCCACCCGCGATGTTCAACAACAGCGGCAACATGGGACTGCCGCTGGCCGTGCTGGCATTCGGTGCGGACAGCCTGCCGGCGGCCGTGGTGCTGCTGGTGGTCACCAACGTCCTGCAGTTCACCGTCGGGTTGTGGGTGCTGCAGGGACGGCTGGACCTGCCGGGACTGATCCGGCACCCGATGCTGCTGGCCACCGCGGCGGGACTTGTGGCGCTGGCGCTGGACTGGCGCATGCCCGCGATGATCGAGCCCGGAGTCCGCATGCTCGGCGATGTGGCCATCCCGCTGATGCTGGTCGCGCTGGGTATGCGGCTGTCCGAGGGCGGTATCGATGAATGGCGGCTGGGGCTGGTGGGCGGTCTGCTGACGCCGCTGACCGGTCTGCTGATTGCCGTGCCCTGGGTGTGGTGGACCCAACCGGTACCGCCGCTCGACGCGCTGATCATTCTCTATGCGGCACTGCCGCCGGCCGTGATGAATTACATGCTGGCGGAGCAGGCCGGGCGGGATTCCTCGGCGGTTGCCGCCATCGTGGCCATTGGCAACGCGCTGGCGCTGATCGTGATTCCCGTGACCCTGGTATTCATTCTCTAACCGGCACCGGTCATTGTGAGGCGCGGCGACGCCGCGGCGTGGAATCAGGCCAGAAGATCGCCGCGCTATCCCCGCGTGATATATCAACAATCTGCCGGTTGTGCCTGTCGATAAAGCGAATCCACCGTGTCCAGCTGGCTCTTCAGCATGTTGATGCGGGATTCATGCCCGGGATGGGTGGAGAGAAACTCCATTGGCTGATCGCCGGCCTGGCGCGCCATGTTCCGCCACAGCTCAACGCTCTCGGCAGGCGGAAAACCGGCCGCTGCCATCAATTGCAGTCCCATCTGATCCGCCTCCCGCTCGTGGGCGCGACTGAAGGGCAGCACGATGCCCAGCTGGGCACCGATCCCGAGCGCCTGCAACAACTGCTGGCTTTCGATCTCCCCGAACATGCCGATCAGCACCATACCGGCCTTGATGCCGAGTTGCTGGGTCAGGCGTTCGTTACCGTGATTGGCAAGCAGATGACCCACCTCGTGACCGATGATCGCCGCGAGCTGGCCGGAGGTCTCGGCGACCTCCAGAACGCCGGTATGGATACCGATCCGCCCGCCCGGCAAGGCGAAGGCGTTGGGCGTGTCGTTCTCGAATACGACGATTTCCCATACGCCGGGGGCGTCGCTCTGCGGATACTGCCGCCCGGCGGCCTCGACGATCCGGCCGGCGATGCATTCCACCCGGGTACGCACGGTTGCGTCGGTGACCACCGTCTGCCCCTGTTTCATCTGTTCGAAGGCGTCCTGCCCCAGATCCCGCATGATCGGTTCGGGCACCAGGGCCAGCTGGTTACGACCGGTGGGGGTCTGGTCGCAGGCGGCAAGGAAGGGCAGCAGTACGGCTGCCATGGCAAACGCGCGGGTTAGTGGCAAAGGCAACAAGGTGAGCACTTCCGGCCTGGCATCAAGTCAGCGATGATACGCCGGCCTGCCAGGATGTCAGCGGGACACCGTCGACGATATGCCATCGACACCGGCACCCTGATAAGTCCGACGGGCCTGACGCAGAACGCCGATAGCGGAGCGTAGAAACACGCCGGCGATCAGCACGCCAATGATCACGTCTGGCCAGCGGCTGCCCGAGAGAAGGACCAGCCCGGCCGCCAGCAGCACCCCACAGTTGGCGATCAGATCGTTACGCGAACAGACCCAGGACGAGCGCAAGTTGACGTCATCATCGCGATGGCGCGTGAGCAGATAAAGGCAGAAGGAATTGGAAACCAGCGCCAGCAGGCCCACGCCAGCCATCAAGCCAACCACGGGTGGGCCACCCGCGTAGGCCTTGCCGGTAGCCTCGGCCAGCACCAGCAGCCCGAAGGCCAGCATGATCACGCCCTTGACGGCGGCGGAAATCGCCTTCCAGCGATCGCCACGGGCCACCACCATCAGGCTCAGGCTGTAGACCAGCGTGTCACCCAGCATGTCCAGGGAATCCGCCAGGAGTGCCGTGGAACCCGCCAGCCAGCCGGCCCCGAATTCCACGCAGAACATGATCGCGTTGATGCCCAGCACGATCCAGAGCATCCGGCTCTGGCGTTCCCGCAGGACCGCCAGGGAAGCATCGTTTTCGTCACAGCATCCGGTCATGATTCCAGCCGTCAGATCAGCGGGAAATCTGGGCTCCCACCAGGATAACCAGAGTTCCCGCCACGGCCAGCGAGGCACCGCCGAGATCCCACATCGTCGGTCGCGTGTTCTCGGCCAGCCACAGCCAGCCCAGCGATGCCACAATGTAGATACCGCCATAAGCCGCATAGGCGCGCCCGGCGAACTCGACGTCGATGCGCGTGAGCAGCCAGGCGAACACAAACAGCGCCGCCACGCCGGGTACCAGCCACCAGATGCTGGCGTCCCGGCGCAGCCAAGCCCAGACCGCGAAGCAGCCGGCGATTTCGGCCAGGGCTGCCAGCAGGTAGAACCCGAGATGCTGGAACTGCGCTGTCATCATGAGCCGGTCGACCGATTCGGATGGGCATGGCGGCTCACAGTTTAACCCCCTGCCGGGCGGTCCCGGTGACTGAGTCGATACAGCGCCGGCAATACCAGTAGCGTGAGCAACGTGCTGGAGAGGATGCCGCCGATCACGACCGTCGCCAGCGGGCGCTGCACCTCCGCGCCGGTACCGACGTTCAGCGCCATGGGCACGAAGCCGAGGCTGGCCACCAGGGCGGTCATCAGCACCGGTCGCAGCCGGGTCAGGGCGCCGTCCATGATGGCCTCGACCAGGGCCTGGCCCTCCTGGCGTCGCTGACGAATGAAGGAAAGCATCACGACGCCATTGAGCACCGCGATGCCGGACAGGGCGATGAAGCCCACCGCCGCCGAGATCGACAACGGCATGCCGCGCAGCCACAGCGCGGCCACGCCGCCGGTCAGGGCCAGCGGCACCCCGGTGAACACCAGCAGGGCGTCGCGCAGGGAGCCGAAGGCGGCGAACAGCAGGGCCAGGATCAGGGCAAGGGTCGCCGGCACCGCGATGCTCAGGCGCTGGCTGGCGGACTGCAGCTGTTCGAAGGTGCCGCCGTATTCGACCCAGTAGCCGGCGGGCAGATCCGCATCCGATTTCACCGCTGTCCGGATGTCTTCGATGAAGGAGCCGAGGTCGCGGCCGGCGACGTTGCTGGTAACCGTCACGAAACGCTTGGCATTCTCGCGGCTGATCTGGTTGGGGCCGATGGCCAGCTCGATATCGGCGACCTCCCGCAAGGGCACATAGCCGGGGTCCCCGCCGGGTACGCTGACCGGTAATCGCGCCAGCGCGTCGACGTTGCTGCGTCGATCCTCGGCCAGACGCACGACCAGGTCGAAGCGGCGATCGCCCTGGTAGATTTCGCCGGCCACCGCGCCGCCCAGCGCGGTGCGCACCGTGTCCTGCAGGTGCTTCACATCGAGTCCGTGGCGGCCCAGGGCAGTGCGGTCCGGTCGGATGCCGAGTACCGGCAGGCCGCTGACCTGCTCCATCCGGGTATCGGCCGCGCCCTCGATACCGCTGACCACACCGGTGACTGTTGTGCCGGCCTCCAGCAGACGGTCGAGATCGTCACCAAATATCTTGACCGCCACGTCCGCACGCACTCCGGAAATCAGCTCGTTGAAGCGCATCTCGATGGGCTGGGTGAACTCGTACTTGTTGCCCGGGATTTCGGCCATGGCAGCCTGGATCTCGGCCTCCAGATCGGCCTTGGAACGATCCGGATCGGGCCAGTCGGCGCGGTCCCTGAGCATGATGAAGGTATCCGCTACCGACGGCGGCATGGGGTCGGTGGCCACCTCGGGCGTGCCGATCTTGCTGAACACGTGCGAGACCTCGTCGAACTGCTTGAGCCGCGCCTCCAGCTCGTTCTGCATGTCGACGGCCTGGGTCAGGCTGGTGCCGGGAATGCGCAGGGCGTGCATGGCGATGTCGCCCTCGTCGAGTTGCGGCACGAACTCTGTACCCAGACGGGTGGCCAGCCAGCCGGCGCCCAGCACCAGCAGCAGCGCCGCTAGGACGACGGGAATGCGCGCTGCCAACGCGAATCGCAGCAGCGGCTGATAGCCGAATCGCGCAGCCCGCATGATCGGATTCTCGCGCTCGGCAACCCGCCCCTGCAGGCACACCGCCAGGCTGGCGGGCACGAAGGTCAGGGCCAGCACCAGGGCGGCGGTCAGCGCCATGATCACGGTCAGGGCCATGGGCCGAAACATCTTTCCTTCGACCCCGGTCAGGGTGAGAATCGGCACGTACACCACCAGGATGATGAGCACCCCGAAGGTGGCCGGCCGGATCACCTCGGTGGCCGCCGATCGGAGAATCTCGAGCCGCTCGCCGCGCTTCAGGGCGGCGCCGGCCTGGCGCTGGGCCTCGCCCAGCCGGCGCAGGCAGTTCTCGACGATGATCACCGCCCCGTCCACGATCAGGCCGAAATCCAATGCGCCCAGACTCATCAGATTGCCGCTGACGCCGGCCCGGACCATGCCGGTCATGGTGGCGAGCATGGCCAGCGGGATCACCGCCGCCGTAATCAGTGCTGCCCGGATATTGCCCAGCAGCAGGAACAGCACGGCAATCACCAGCAGGGCGCCCTCGGCCAGGTTCTTCTGCACCGTGGCGATGGTCTTGTCCACCAGCGAAGTGCGGTCGTAGATGGGGTTGACCCGGATGCCCTCGGGCAGGGAATCCTGCACCCGCGCCAGACGCCGGCCGGCGTTCTCGGCCACCACCCGGCTGTTTTCGCCCATCAGCATCATCACCGTGCCCAGCACGACTTCCTCGCCGTCCTGGGTGGCCGCACCCGTGCGCAGCGCGCTGGATTCCACCACCCGGGCCACATCGCGTACCCGTACCGGCGCACCGTGGACATCGTCGATGATCACGTTGCCGATTTCCTCGCGCGTGTCGAGCCGGCCTGGCACGCGCACCAGATTCTGTTCGCCCCGACGTTCGATGTAGCCGGCGCCGACGTTGTCGTTGCCGGTCTCCAGCGCGCGGATCAGCGCGTCCATGCCCAGACCGTGGGCGGCCAGCTTCTTGGGGTCCGGGGCCACCTGGTACTGCTTGCGGTAGCCGCCGACGGTGTTGACCTCGGTAGCGCCCTCGGTGAGGCGCATCTGCGGGCGGATGATCCAGTCCTGGATCGTGCGCAGGTCGGTGGCGTCATAGCCGCTGCCGGGTTCGGCGGTGACCGTGTACATGAAGATTTCGCCCAGGCCCGTGGCGATCGGCCCGAGGCTGGGCGTGATGCCGGAGGGGATGACGTCGCGGGCTTCGGCCAGACGCTCGCTGATCACCTGGCGGGCGAAGTAGATGTCGGTACCTTCCTCGAACACCACCGTGATCTGGGACAACCCGTAGCGGGACAGTGAGCGGGTGTAGTCCAGTCTGGGGAGCCCGGCGAGCAGCGTTTCCATCGGATAGGTGATGCGTTGCTCTGTCTCCAGCGGGGTATAGCCGGGGGCCTCGGTGTTGATCTGCACCTGGACGTTGGTGATATCGGGCACGGCATCGATGGGCAGCGCCTGGTAGCTGTAGACGCCGAGGCCGGCAATGCCGACCATGGCTAGCAGTACCAGCCAGCGCTGGGCGATGGCCGCGGCAATGATGCGGTCGAGCATGAGACGTTCCCTGTCAGTGATCGTGGCTGGCGCCGGACTTCTCGATGTCCGCGCGGATCAGGAAGCTGTTGCCGGTGACGTATTCGGTGCCGGTCTCGATGCCGTCGAGCACCTCCACCCAGGTGTCGTCGCGGGCGCCCAGATCCAGCATGCGCACCTCGTAGGTCTCGCCGAAGCGCGCGTAGACCACGTCGAAATCACGAAAGCGCTGCAGGGCGCTTCGGCGCACCGCACGCGGCACCTCGCGCTGTTCGACGATCACCTCGCCTCGCACGAAACGGCCGGGACGCAGGCTGCCGTCCGGGTTATCCACCGGTACCCGCAGATGGACGTTCTGGCGTACGCCGCTTGTGGGGGCGACATGGGTGATCTCGCCGCTGGCCAGTGCCGCGCCCTCGAGGTCGCGCACCGTAACCGACTGGCCAACCTCGATTTCCGCCAGGTCCTGGCTGAAGGCATCCAGTTCAACCCATACCTGGCGGAGGTCGGCAATGACGAACAGGGGTTCGTCGCCTGATTGCTGACCCACGGCCGCACGGCGCTCGATGACCACCCCATCGAAGGGGGCGCGCAGGCCGGTAGTCTGCAGGCTGTCACGGGCGACGACCGTCGCCAGTGCCTCGCCTTTCTCCACCTCCTGGTAGAGAGCTGCGTTGATGCGCTCGACCGCACCGGGATAGCGCGCGGCCACGCGGGCCACACGGTCCGGATCGGGCCGGACACGACCGGTGAGCGACAGGGTCCGGCGCAGCGTGGCAGGACCGACCGTGCCGATGGTCAGGCCGCCATCGTCGGCGATCTGCTCGGGGATGCGCGTGCGACCCTCGTGACTGGCGTAGCGCCAGCGATAGTCGCGTCCGTCGTACCGGGCACGGACCACGATATCGAAGGAATGCGGCTCGACCACGGTCTGGCGACCGCGCAGGAAGTCGTCCATCGGCCGGAACTCGATCACGTCGGTGCGTCCGCCAAGACGTTCCAGGCGGACCTCCAGGTCAACCGCCGCCGGGTCCACGGTCTGGCCGTCGCGGGTGGCCCAGGCACGGAATTCCGGCGGCACGCCATCTTCGACGATGGCCAGTTCCAGGCGGAAGCTGCCGTCTTCCAGCAGCCTGCCGCCGTGCGGGCCGGTAACCTCGCGCTGTTCGGCCGTGCCGTTTCCGTGGTCATGGCCGCCGGCGGCCTGCAGGGGCGGCAACCAGATGGCTACCAGCAGCAGTGCCAGTAGGCGAAGCAGGGGAGAATGCGGGGTCATCATGGCGTGTAATCCTTGTCCACGGCGGCTGCGGACGAACCCGTGAGCCGCTCGATCTCGATTAAATGGCGGTGATAACGTTCCGCCGCGCGGATCGCACGACGACGATGTTCGATCAGGCCGCGCTGCGCGTCGGCCAGAGCCAGGTAGCTGTAGCGTCCGCGGGTATAGCCGTTGCGAATGTCCGCCAGGGCAGTGTCCGCGGCCGGCAGAATGCGCTGGCGCAATGTGTCCAGCTCGGTGCGGGCGTGCTTCAGTTCCTGATAGCGTCCGTAAAGCACGGCGTAGAGTTCTCGCCGTGCGGCTTCGCGCTCATGGCGGTTGGCGGCGGCATCGGCCCTTGCGGCCTCGATGCCGGGTCGGGCCCGCTGGTCACTGCCCAGGGGGACCGACAGACCGATAATGAAAGCATTGTCGTCGGTAAATTCGCGACGGCGGATGCCGCCAGACACGGTGATGTCGGTATATCGTTGTGCGTTCGCCAGACGATGTCGGGCATTGGCGATACGTTGCTTGTCCGCCAGCCTCCGGAGTTGTGGATTCTGCTCGAGCGCGGCCACCAGCGTTTCCAGCTCATCCGGCTGCGGGAGCGTATAAATGTCACCGGCAGCCTGGCGGAAACCGGGCTGTCGCTCGCCCCACAGGCTGGCCAGACTGACCCGGGTCGCCTTGAGCTCGTGCTCGGCATGTTCCAGTTCGAGTTCCGCGTCCGCCAGGGCGATATCGGCCCGGGCGGCCTCGCTGGCGGGAGCGGCACCGGCTTCGACGCGCCGTTGCGCCTGTGTGCGAGCCCGACGGGCCAGCGCGACCGCCTTTTCGGCGACCGCTAGCAGGTTTTGATCACGGACCACATGCACGAAGCGGCGGGCCACGCGGGCGAGCAAATCCAGACGACGGATATCCGCTTCCGTGCGCACCAGGGCGCCGCGGCCTTCAGCCAGGCCACGCCGGCGAGCTGCCTTGTTGCCACGCTCCAGGATGCGTGACAGCAGCAACGTGGTTTCGGCACCGCTAAGGCCGCGGGTCTGACCGGTGCCGCCAACGTTCTCCAGTTCCAGGCCCAGGTCCAGCGGCGGCGGCTGGGCCGCTTCACGACTTAGCGCATCAGCTGCGCGGTCTCGGTACCGGCCGAGCGCCAGTTCGGGGTTGTCGGCAATCGCTTTCGCGACAGCCTTTCCTAGGGTCAGGGCGTCATCCGCGGCGGCCGACGGCAAAACCGTGGCAACCAGCAGGCACGCGCCCAGCAAATGGCGTAACGCCATGGGCATCTCCATGCAAGGCGAAAGAGTCCGGCACGCTCAGGCGCACCGGGCGCGATGGAGATGTCAGGCGATGGGTGGCCGGAATGGCGGCTAGGAAACGCCGCTGGCAAGATCCTCGCGGTGATTCGTCATGCCGACGCAGCTGGCTCGCGCACCGATGACGGTCCGGGCTGCCGGCAGGGCGGAGCAATGGGCGGCACAGGCACAGGCATGGATGTGCAGGCCATCGCGATCACCCCAGGTATCGGCCTGCTCGTGGTGGTGATCGGCAGTGGCGACCATGCTTTTGCCGGTATCCGCATGACTGTGGATTTCCAGCGCCGGCCACGTTCCGCTCAGCAGCGCTGCGGCAAGCGCCAGAACTGCTACCGGACGCCAGAAACTGCGCAGGCGGGAAAGCATGGTCATGGCGCAAGTATGCCGTGTTTGCGGCCGGGCAACAAACAGCTATCAGCAACGGGACGTCGGAAACCCGGACCGGCGCCAGATCGCGAACAAGGCCGGAAACACCAGGAGTACCAGCACCAGCTCGCCGCCCACGACGCCGAGCATGGCCCGTCAGACCGATCTGCGCGGCGATACTGCTCGTTGACCTGGCCTTGAACGCGATCCTGGGGTGCTGGGCCGATCCGGTAGCGGGTCTGGTTATGCTGTCCATCATCGTGATTGAAGGCAGCAGGCCCTGGCGCGGCGAGCATTGTTGCTGAAGCAGCGATCACGGCCGCCGTGTGGACTCCCACCGCTCGATCCGGTTGGCTTTGAAGTTGGCTGAGTAGACCGTACCGTCGCCGGCGATGGCGAGTCCGATTTCACTGTGCCCGGGGCCGGGTTGCCGTGGCGGCGCAAATGCAGTCAGGAAGGTGCCGTCGGCGCTGAATTTCTGGATGCGGTCGTTGTAGAAATCCGCGGCGAAAACGCTGCCTTCCGGCCCGATCGCCAACGACGTTACGGTGGTGAACCAGCCCTTGAACGGCCCGTGGATATTCAGGCCGAACGGCCCGCCCCACTTGCGCACGAACGCGCCGTCGGGGCCGAATTGCTGGATCCGGTCGTGGTAGCCGTCGGCGACATAGAAGTCGCCGCCGGGCGCAAGCGTGACATCGGTGGGGTAACTGAAAGTAGTCCGGCCATTTTGGCCCCAAGTTTTCAGCAACCGGCCGTCAGACGCGATGTGGACGATCCGGCTGGCGTAGGTGTCTGCGACCAGCAGCGTGCCGTCGGCGCGCACCGCCACGCCGCCGGGGCTGTTGAAACCGTCCTCGGCTTTAATTGTCCGCTGATAATCGCCGGCCAGGCTGAACACGAATACCGCGTCCTTAAAATAATCGGGCACGTAGAGCTTGCCGTCGGCGATGTCCAGGTTCATGGGCCGCCCCAGTCGGTCCTGACCGAAGGCACGCTTGAAGTTGCCCTGTTTATCGAACGCCTGGATACGGCTGTTGCGGGCATCCGAGACGAATACCTCGCCGGCGGTCACTGCGATGCCGGTGGGGTCATTGAACTGACTCGGTGCATCGCCCTTCGTGCCCCAACTTTGCACCAGTTCGTAGGGCGGCTCCTGATTCCAGTTAATGGCACCGCCGGCCCAAGCGAGTACGATCAGCGCCGCCACCAGGGCAATAGCGCTGTAGGCCAACCATTTGGCGAGTTTGATCATGGCTGCTTCTCCTTCGCTAGAAATTGCGCCGGAAGCCCACCCGCACGATGGCGTCGTCCTCCAGGGCATCGCCATGCGGATTGCTCGCCGCCGGCAACTGCACCGTGCCCTCGAAGATCCAGCGCCGACCGATGTATTGCAGCCCCGGCGCGACCAGCCACTGGGTACCGCCGGAGTTTTGATCAACACCGCTGCCGACATCGTTGCGGTCCCGGTGCACCAGGTTGGATTCCAGCAGGGCGTAGACGAAACCGGGGGTGCCGGAGACGTTCTCCAGACTTGCCGGCCAGACGCGGTACTGCAGTGAAGTGTCGAAACGCGTCTCGTCGCCGCGGGCGAAACCGTCGTGGCGGCCGTTCTCGCGGTAGAGCACCTGTGCGTCGACCTGGTATTGCAGGGTTTGATAGGTGGTCACCACACCGCCGAAGCCCTCCCAGGCACCGTCGCCGGTCTGCAGCATGCGCGGCAGTCGGCCGAAGCGGTCGGTCTCGTCGTCGTCGCCGGTGGGCGCGGTCACGCCGGCCACCGGCGCGATGCGGAATGTACCGCCGGTAAAGTCATTCTTGTACAAGGTGTAGCGGGCAAACGCGGTGACATCGCCGAAGCCGTCGGTGTCACGGTTGATGCGGCCCATGGGTGTGGTTACGTCCAGATCCTTGTTGAAAAAATACGGCACCGCCCCGAACACCGCCAGGCGGCTGTTGACGCCATAGCCAAGCACGCTGGCCAGGGCCGCAATCGAGACGTCGCGATCCCGCGGGCCGCCACTGGAGCGCTCGCGGAACACCGCCTGCTCGCGCCAGATGAATTCCCCCTGCGCTACGGGCAGGGCGGTGTTGAAGGTGTTGGGTGCGGCGTGGGTTACGGGCGCGGCTGAAAACACAAGCGCGCCGGTCGTGATGACCGGCGCGATCATGGCGTACCATTTATTGCTCATCGCTTTTTCCTTGCTTCGCCTGGGCCTGGGAGAAGGAATGCAAGGTAAAGCCGGCCTCGTCGACCGCCGTGCGCGCCTTGGCCTTGGTCAGCGTGGCGCCCTCGGCCATGGTCACGCGCACCACATTGTCGCCGATGTCGACCGAGACGTTTTCGACGCCGTCGACCTTGTTCAGTCGTTTTTCCACGCCGTAGGCACAGTAGGGGCAGGCCACGCCCTTCACGCCCAGGGTGTATTGGTTGCCGGCGGCCGAGGCCGACATACCGAACATCAGGCCGGCCAACAAAAGCAATAGCTGTTTAAACACGACTCAACTCCTGTCTGTGCATTCAAGGCGAGCCTATTACTTGGAGCGCACTCCAGGTCAATAGCGATATAAGGAAATTTGCTGCACGCTAAAATCACGTTATCCATGCGCTAGTAAAAGATACTGGAAGGTATGCCATGACCAGCCGCGCCGAAAACTCTGCGGGCATGACAATCGGAACCGTGGCCCGGCGGGCCGGCGTCAATCTGCAAACCGTGCGTTACTATCAGCGGCGCGGCTTGATCGAACAGCCGTCCAAACCGCCGTCCGGCTATCGCCGCTACAACAGCGACGTGGTGGAGCGCATTCGCTTTGTCAAACGTGCGCAGGAACTGGGTTTCAGCCTGGCGGAGATCGGCGAGTTGCTGGAACTCGGCGACGGCCGTTGTGATGACGTCCGGCAAGTAGCCGAGGGCCAGCGCGCGCTGGTCGCCAGGCGCATCGCCGACTTGGCTGCAATGCAGGACACCCTGGATGCATTGATCGAACGCTGTCGGCACGAGCGACACCCCGGCCATTGCCCGCTGATCGAGAGCCTGTCCCGCAACGGCTAAAGATTACGACTCAAACACTTGACACGGTACCGAGGTACCGCCTGTAGGCTTGCCCCTGTCAGAAACGACGGAGGCAAACCATGACCGACACCCCATCCACTTCCGGCCGCACCGCGTGGGCCCAGATCGGCGCCGTGCTGGCGGCGATCGGCGCTTCCCTGTGCTGTGTCGCGCCGCTGGTGTTGCTTTCCATTGGCGTGGGCGGCGCCTGGGTTAGCTCGCTCACCGCGCTGGAACCCTATCGACCAATCTTTATCATTGCCACCGTGGCGCTGCTGGGATTCACCGGCTGGCGGCTATATCGCCGCGAGGACGATTGCGCGCCCGATGAAGCCTGCGCCAACCCGGCGGTCAAGCGCCGCCAGCGCCTGATCTTCTGGCTGGTGGCCTTGCCCGTATTGGCCCTTCTGGCCTTCCCCTGGTACGCCCCGGCTTTGCTGTAAAGGACAAATAACATGCTGCACAAAACCGTTTTCATTGCTTTGCTAGCCCTGTTTGCGGTGTCCCTCACTGCTTGTGGAGACCATGCCGGCGCCGAGGCCAAGACGGCATCGGGCGTCACCGAGACCGTATCGCTCAACGTCGAGAACATGACCTGCGCGACCTGTCCCATCGCGGTGCGCAAGGCCTTGGAAAGGGTCGATGGCGTGCAATCCGCCCAGGTCGACTTCGAGACCAAGGCCGCCACCGTGACCTACGACCCGCAGGCGGCGACGGTATCGGACCTGACCGAGGCCACGACCAACGCCGGCTATCCCTCGCAACGCAAGGAATAGCAGCCTGCATTATTCACGAGGCCGCCTGACACTACGACGCAAGGTTTCGATCACCATGAAGTATTTCCGAGTTTCGCGACGATATCCGCGATTGCAGGCTGCGGCCCGTGCCAGTCTATCGCGGTGCTTGCGGTTTCTCGCGGCGCTTGCGGTTTCTCGCGGCGCCACGCTTGGACTTCGCGAAAACCATAGCTACGGCTATGCTTTTCGCTCCAGCCCGGCGCCTGGCTTGCTGCGAATTCCGCAATCACTCGCGATGCCTCGTGAATAATGCAGGCTAGGACATCATGACACGCAATAACAAGCTGCTCGGCGCCGGCATCGTCGGCACGATCATCGCCGCCCTGTGCTGCTTCACGCCGTTGCTGGTGATCCTGTTCGGCGTGGTCGGCCTGTTGGCGCTGGTGGACTATCTCGACTACGTGCTGCTGCCGGCCCTGGTCTTCTTCATCGGCTTGACGATCTACGCCGTCTGGCGCCGCCAGACAACGGACAACTGCTGAATTTCCGTCTTTAGGAGTATCTCTATGCACATCGCCATCATCGGCAGCGGCGGCGGCGCTTTCGCGGCCGCCATCCGCGCATCGGAAGCCGGCGCCCGCGTGACCATGATCGAGTCGGGCGCGGTGATCGGCGGCACCTGCGTCAACGTCGGCTGCGTGCCCTCCAAGATCCAGATCCGCGCGGCCCAGCTCGCCCAATATCAGCGGGAAAACCCCTTCGCGGGCCTGGCCGACCACGCGCCAGCCATCGACCGGCCACAGATCGCGGCCCAGCAGCAGAGCCGGGTCGCCGAGCTGCGCCAGGCCAAGTATCAAAAAATTCTGGACGACAACCCGAGAATCGACATGCTCCGCGGTCGCGCCCGCTTCGAGGACGCCCATACCCTGCTCATCGACTTGCAGGGCGGCGGACAGGAGCGAATCACCGCCGATCGCGTGCTGATCGCCACCGGCGCCTCGCCCATGCTCCCGCCGATCCCGGGACTGGCGGACACGCCCTACTGGACCTCGGACGAGGCGGTATTCAGCGACGAGACGCCCGAGCACCTGCTGGTCATCGGCGCCTCGGTGGTGGCGGTCGAGCAGGCCCAGGCGTTTCGCCGGCTGGGATCGAAGGTGACGATCCTGGCCCGTAGCACCCTGCTGTCGCGCGATGACCCGGACCTGGGCACGGGTCTCACCGACGCCTTCCGGGCCGAAGGCATCGACGTGCGCGAGCACACCGAGGCCAGCGCGGTCGGTTACGAGTCGGGCCAATTCGTCCTGGAGACCCAGGACGGCCTGATCCGTGGCGACCGGCTGCTCATTGCCACCGGCCGCGCGCCGAACACACGCGATCTGGGCCTGGACAAGGTTGGCGTCGAGACCGACAAGTGCGGCGGCATCAAAGTGGATGAGCATCTGCGCACCAGCGTCGAGCACATCTACGCCACCGGCGACTGCACCGACTTGCCGCAGCTCGTCTACGTGGCCGCCGCCGGCGGCACGCGCGCGGCGGTGAACATGACCGGCGGCGAGGCCGAGCTGGATCTGTCCGCCATGCCGGCGGTCATCTTCACCGAGCCGCAGGTAGCCACCGTGGGCCTGGACGAAGGCCAGGCGCGCTCACGCAGCATCGAGACCGAGACCCGCACTCTGGAACTGGAGAATGTGCCGCGCGCACTGGCCAACTTCGAGACCCGCGGTTTCGTCAAGCTGATCGCCGAGGCCGACACCCATCGCCTGCTGGGCGCGCAAATCCTCGCTGCCGAGGCCGGGGAGATGATCCAGACGGCGGCGCTGGCGGTGCATCAAGGCATGACGGTCGAGGCCTTGGGCGACCTGCTGTTTCCGTATCTGGTGCACGTGGAGGCGCTCAAGCTCTGCGCCCAGACCTTCACCAAGGATGTGGCCCAATTGTCTTGCTGTGCCGGCTAACCAGAGAGAACCGTGTGCTCCAACAGTATCTTCGCACCGATGGCGATCAGCAGCAGTCCGCCCAAGGCCTCGGCGAAACGCGGCAGGCGCGGGCCAGCCAATCCGCCGAGCAGGAAGCCGGCGCAGGTCATCATGAAGGTGGTAATGCCTATGACCAATGCTGCTTGCACAACAGGAATCCCCAGTACCACCAAAGTGACGCCCACCGCTGCCGCATCGACGCTGGTGCCCAATGCCAGTAGCGCAATCCGACCCGTCGAGTGCGGGCGGACCATGACCGGCACGACTCGCGGACGTAACCCGTCGTGGATCATCTTCAAGCCGATGCCGAGAAGCAGGAGAAATGCGACCCAGTGATCCACCTGCGCCATCACCTTGCCCAGCATTAGTCCCAGGCCCCAGCCGATAATGGGAAAGATCGCCTCGAATAGGCCGAAGTAGAAAGCTGTGCGGACAGCCTGACGTAAGCGGTCGCTGTGGCTGCGCGCGCCTTGCGCAACCGAGGCCGCGAAGGCGTCTATGGACAGGCTGAGGCCTAACGACAGTGAGGTGGTAAAGGACACTTGCGTCTTTCGTGCAGGTCAATCTGGGATTGAAACGCATTATATAATAAAAAACAATATAATCAGAAAGTTAGGATATTCTTAAATAGTATTTCCTAGCTAAACATGAAATCGTCTGCTGTAATTATTAGCCGCCGCGTAGATTGGCATATTTAGTAGCTGACCGACCTCTCACCGAGAGAACTGGGCGCCGGCAAGGATCACTAGCGCCCCAATCATGGCTAGGCCGGCGCCGGCCAGGTCCCAGTTATTCGGCCGTAGCCCTTCGGCCAGCCACAGCCAAGCCAGCGAGGCGACGATATAGACGCCGCCGTAAGCGGCATACGCCCGCCCGGCGAAGGCCACGTCGATGCGGGTCAGAAGATAGGCAAAAGCAGCCAGCGAGACGATGCCGGGCACTAGCTGTGATCTCTCAGTAGGTTGTTCATCCGGGCCGCTGGCCCGACGCTGATGGGTGTCAACGTCCGTCAGCATAAGGAGCAGCCCGGATGAACACGCACAAGAATGCGCGTCTGACCGTTCACGGTCGAGCCCTGTTGGTACGTCGCATCGTCGAGCATGGCCTGCGACCGGTCGAGGCCGCCCAGGCAGCGGGCGTGAGCACCCGCACCGCGTACAAGTGGCTGCGTCGCTATCAGGAGGAAGGTTGGCCCGGGCTGCACGAACGCAGCTCACGGCCTCGGCATTGCCCGCATCGCCTGTCCGAAGCCACCCGAGCACGGATCGTTGCCTTGCGGCGGGCGCGTCGCATCTATCGTGAGATCAGCATCGCAGTCGAGGTGCCGGTTGCCACGGTGGCCCGCGTGCTCCAGCGTGCCGGGCTGAATCGGCTGTCGACACTTGATCCCGCGCCGCCGGTCACGCGTTATGAGCACGACGCGCCCGGCGATCTGCTGCATCTGGATATCAAGAAACTCGGCCGGTTCCAGCGCCCGGGGCATCGCGTGACCGGCGATCGCCAGGCAGGACGCTCGTATCGTGCGGGCTGGGACTATGTGCATATCGCCATCGATGATCACAGCCGTGTGAGCTGGGCGACGATCAAGCCGGACGAAACCGGCGCCAGCGCCTGGCGCGCCCTGATGGCGGCCGTGCGCTATTACCGCGGCCTGAGCGTGTCGATCCGGCGCGTGCTGACCGATAACGGGGCCTGCTATCGATCGCGGGTATTTGCCAAGGCTTGCCGGCGCCTGGGCATCCAGCATCGCCGCACGCACGCTTATCGACCGCGCACCAACGGCAAGGCCGAGCGGCTAATCCAGTCCGCGCTACGCGAGTGGGCTTACGCACGCTCTTACGCGCACTCTGACCAACGCGCCGCCCATCTACCGTACTGGCTGCACCACTACAACTGGCATCGGCCCCATGCCAGCTTGAACTACCAACCACCCGTCACCCGACTCCGGCTGCCCGTGAATAACCTGCTGGGTTTACACAGCTAGGTTGAGAATGACCCCCACCATAGCGGCGGTGATCCCGGATAAAGCCGTGCTCAGGACCTTAGTTCAGCGCGTGCAGGAAACGTTGCTCGCTGACCCAGCGTTTCTCCTCCACCAGGATGCGGTGCATCACCACGATCTGACCGGCAGGCCCGCCGAAGCTGAGCAGGGCGATCTTTACCCAGACGCGCAGCGCCTGGGGGAAAGGGATGGACGACGCGCTCACCCGTTAATGAGCGTTAGCCTGCGCCTCTAGCACCGCCTTGAAGCCCTTGGCGAGCTGCTCAACCGGCCCCTTGGCCCAGTAATGGGTAAAGTAGAAGGCCGGCTGCTCGCCGATCATGTGATTGTGCAGGGCCACCACGTGAAAATCGGCGTCCCGCAGCGCCTTGAGGACCGGCTGGACTTCGTCCGCAGTCATGATGAAATCGCCGTCCACGCTGGCGGATTTCATGTTGCCGGCGAAGGCCGCCCAGGTGCCCAGGCCCATGCTGCCGCCAATGGCGGTCTCGCCCATGCGCCCCTTGCGCCCGGTGCTGACCTTGACCACGCCGCCCGGCTTTTCGCTGGGTTCGAGGCCGGTGATGTCGGCGATCAGGTTGGCGTCGATGTCGCCACCGCGCGCTGGCGCGCCGCCCGGAAAGGTCTTGGCGGGCTCTGGGTTTTCGGCGCGTACCTGCTTGATCGCGTCCCACACCGCCTTGACGCCGGCGGCCAGCTTGGGGGCCGGGCCACGGCCGCCGATGTGCATGAAGTAGGCCTTCGGCCGATCGTAGAAGAAGTGGTTGTGCAGCGCGGTGACCTTCAGGCCATTGGCGAAAGCCGCGTCCATGGCGGCGTCCACCTCATCCTGAAAGACGACGGTATCGCCCATGACGATCGCGCCGTCGCCTTCCGCCACCGGCTTGAATGCCGCCCAGGAGCCCAGTCCGGCAGCGGCCGGCAGGGGCGCGCCGTCGACCTCGACCGGGACATCGTCGCGCATCCAGCCGATACGCAAGACCTCGCCCTTGGTCTGGACCTCGGCATCGGCGGCCTTGGCAATGGCTTGCTTATCCAGGCCGGCCGCATCGGCGCCGCTACAGGCAGTCATGGCCAGGGTTACGGTCATCAGGGTTAGCGCGGCGATGGTATGGGTACGCATGAGGTTCTCCGGTTTACGTAAAAATCCGGCCGCCGGTGCGCGCGGCGGCCGGACCCGCGACGATGGCTGGGCTATTCGCCTTCCTCGTGGCTGTGGCGGGCCGCCACCTTGCCGCTTGGGTAGGCGTAGATCTCGCGCTCTTCGCCGTTCTTTTTATACTCGACTTCGTAGAGCACCACGATACCCTCGTAGCTGATTTCCTCGACCTCGGCAGCGGATTTGCCATCCAGCTCGGTCTTGAAGGTCGAGGCCACCGCCGAGGGCAGCTCGCTCATTTCGATGTTGCGCTCCGAGACGCCGCCGTTGGCGAAGGCGGCCGTGCTCAAGCTTAGCGCGAGACCGGCCGCAGCCGCGGAAGCGCCCGCGGACACGGTTTTGGGCAGGGAGTTGAACAAGAACATGCTATGCCTCCTAAGTTGCAGTTTGGGGAGTATATGGAGCGCTTACTATACCTGGCCAACTTTAAGGCACATTTAAGCGTTGTAGCTCGGCCTTGACAGACCGCCTATGGGTTAAAGTGATTGGCATGCGCCTGTTAATTGTCGAAGACGAAGACCGGCTGGTCGCGACGCTCAAGACACGACTCGCGCGTGACGGGTTTGCCGTGGATGCGGTCACCGGCGTGGGTGAAGCCGACTCGGCGCTGGAAGACTTCCCGTACGACGCCGCCATCATCGACCTGGGCTTGCCGGACGGCGACGGGCTGGAGCTTATCCGCGGCCTGCGCCGGCGGGGCGACGCCATCCCCACGCTGGTACTCACCGCGCGAGACGCCGTCGCCAACCGGGTCGATGGGCTGGACGCCGGCGCCGACGACTACCTGATCAAGCCTTTTGCCATGTCAGAACTGGTGGCACGGATCAAGGCCTTGCTGCGCCGTCCCGGCGGCGCCCTCGGTACCGTGCTGACCGCCGGCAACCTGGCGCTGGACACCGTAGCCCGCCAGGCTTCGGTCGACGGCCGCATGCTGGCGCTGCCGCGTCAGCAAATCGCCGTGTTGGAGTTGTTGCTGCGCCGCCTGGGCCAAGTGGTTCCGCGTACCGTGCTGGAGGACAAGCTCTACGGATTCGGCCGGGAACCGGAGTCGAATCCGGTCCCGGTGCACGTGCACAACCTGCGCAAACGCCTGCAGGCAACCGGCGCAGCGGCGCGCATTCATACCGTGCGCGGCGTCGGGTATCTGCTGATCGAGCCATAGGCATGCGCCTGGACCGGAATGCACTGCAGTTTCGCCTCGTGGCCTGGCTTGCGCTGGTGTTCGCGCTCGCAGCCGTGGCGATTACCGCGGCCGTGGTATGGGAGTCGCGCGAGACCGCGGCCGCGCTCGGCCGCGAGGCGCTCGCCCATGAGCTGCTGGCCGAGTTCGTTACCGACATGGCGTGGCTGATACCGGTGATCGCGCTGGCGGCGCTTGCTATGGCCGTGATCACCGTGCGCCGCAGCCTGCGGCCGCTGCGGGAGACCTCCGCGCTGGCCGCCCGCATCGGGCCGGCGCACACCGATATCCGCTTGCCGGAAGCCGAGTTGCCCTCTGAGCTCAAGCCCCTGGTCGGCGCCGTCAATCGGGCGCTGGAGCGGCTCGACACCGCCTTCGCCCAGCAGCGGCGCTTCACCGCGGATGCCGCGCATCAACTGCGCACCCCGCTGGCGATTCTGAGCGCCAATATCGAGGCCTCCGAGGGCGATGGCCAAATAGCCGCGCTGCGCGCCGATACCGCGCGCATGAATCGATTGGTTGACCAGCTATTGCGGGTCGCGCGGCTGGAGGCGGAGCCGCTGGACACGTCCGCACGCGTGGACTTGGTGTCCATCGCCCGCCGGGTGGTGGGCGCGTTGGCGGCCTTGGCAATCCGGCAGGAGCGCGAGTTGGTGCTTGTCGGTGCTGAGGCGGCTGTGTTCGTGACCGGGAACGAGGATGCCATCGAGAACGCCATGCGCAACCTGATCGAGAACGCCCTCGCGCATACCCCGGCCAATACCGAGGTCACGGTCACCGTGGACCGGCCAGGCAGGGTGAGCGTGGCGGACCGGGGCCGCGGCATTGCCGAGGCCGAGCGGGCGCACCTGTTCGATCGATTTTGGCGCGGACGCGACTCGCCGGCCGGCGGTGCCGGTCTGGGGCTGGCCATCGTGGCCGAGATCATGCGCGCCCATGGTGGCCGCGTTGACGTCGGCAAGGCGCCGGGCGGCGGCGCAGCCTTCACCCTGGTATTCGGCGCCGCGCGCTAACGGCGGGCACCGCCTGCAGAATAGAGCCGAAGCGCGAATACAGGGCCGGGACCACGAGCATGTTCAATGCCGTGGAAGACAGCAGTCCGAACAGGATCACCAGGGCCATGGGCGCCTGGATCTCGCTGCCGGGCTTGCCCAGGCTCAGCGCCAGCGGCACCAGCGCCAGGCCCGTGGCCAGGGCGGTCATCAGGATGGGGGCGAGCCGCTCGTGGGCGCCGCGTCGGATAGCGTCCAGCGGGGCGGTTTCTTCGCCCGTGGCGTATAGCCGTTGGATATGATCGATCATGATTACGCCGTTGCGGGTGGCGATGCCGAATAGCGTAATAAAGCCGATGATGGCGGCGATTGAGAGCACGCCGCCGGCCAGGTAGACACCGACTACGCCGCCGATCAGCGCCAGCGGTAAGTTGAGCATCACCAGCAGGGCGTCGCGCGCCGAGGCGAGGGCCACCATCAGCAGCAGGAAGATGCCGGCGATGACCACCGCGCTCAGGATGAGCAGGGTGCGCGTGGCCTCTGCCGCGCTTTCGAACTGACCGCCATACTCGATGTGATAGCCGGTTGGCAGGTCGAGTTCGCCGTTCAGTTTGGTGCGGATATCCTCGACCACGCCCACCAGGTCGCGCCCGGCCACGTTGGCCGCGACCACCCGCTTGCGCTGCACGTTTTCCCGGCTGATATTGTTGGGTCCGCTCGCCTTTTGGACATCGGCCAACGCGTGCAGCGGCACCCGGGCGCCGGACTCCGTCGTCAGCAGCGTGCCGCGGATGGCGTCCAGATTCTGTTTGAAGCGCGGCGGGTACCGTACTACCAAGTCGAACGCGGCCTGGCCTTCCAGGATTTGCGAGACCTCGCTACCGGTATAAGCCGTCTCCAGAAATTCGCCGGCCTCGGCCACGGTCAGGCCGTAGCGCGCTAACGCCTGACGATTCCAATCCACGTTCAAGAACGGCACCTCGGCGCGGCTGGCCAGGCTGACGTCGACCGCGCCCGGCACTTGTGCGGTCAGAGTCTCGGCGCGCTTGGCCAACTGGTCGAGCTCGGCCAGATCTTCGCCGAAGATCTTGATGGCGATATCGGTGCGCGTACCCGAGAGCATGTGGTTGATTCGGTGCGAGATCGGCTGGCCGATGATGATGTTGGCCCCGGCGATGGCGCCCAGCTCGTCGCGCAATTCGGCCAGCATGGCGGCCTTGCCGCGCTCGGACAGCTCCAGGCTGACGTCGATCTCAGAGGCATAGACGGCTTGCGCATGCGGGTCGAGTTCGGCCCGGCCGGTGCGACGCGCGGTGGCGACCACCTCCGGGGTGTCGAGCAGCGCCTTTTCCACCCGTTGTGCGATGGCATCGGATTTTTCGAGCGAGGTGCCCGGCAGGGTGACGACCGACAGCGTCAAGCTGCCCTCGTTGAATTCGGGCAGAAAGGAGCGTCCGGCCAGCCCGAGCGCGATGGCCGCGACCACCAACAGTGCGGCTGCGGCGGCCGCCACTAGCCACCAGAAACGCAGCGCTGCCTCCAGCAACGGTCGGTAGCCGCGCTTCAAGGCCGCGATTAGCCGGGTGTCGTGGGCGCCGGCGACGGTCTTCGAGCCCGGCAGCAGACTCAGGCTGAGTACCGGCGTGACGGTTAGCGCTACTAACAAGGAGGCGCCCAGGGCCAGCACATAGGCTAGGCCAAGTGGGGCCAGCAGCCGGCCCTGCACGCCGGTCAGGAAAAACAGCGGTACGAACACCAGGACGATGATGAGCGTGGCGAACACGATGGAGGATTCGATCTCGCGCGTGGCGTCGAATACCACGCGGTGGTTGGCTTGGCGCTCGCCTGCCGCCAGGGCCTGGTTTTCGCGCAGGCGGCGCACGATGTTTTCCACCACGATGATGGCGTCGTCCACCAGCGCGCCCAGGGCGATGGCGATGCCGCCCAGGGTCATGGTGTTGATGGTCGAGCCCGTCGCGCGCAGCACCAGCAGGGTGGCGATGATCGATAGCGGCAGTGCCAGCAGGGTTATCGCGGTGGCCCGGCCGCTGAGCAAAAAGATGAATACGATGGCGACCACCAGGATCGCACCGTCGCGGATCGCCGCCGACAGGTTTTCGATAGCCAGGCCAATGAAATCCGCCTGGCGGAAGGCATCCGTTTCTATGCGCATGCCCGCGGGCAGCGAGGCCTGGATTTCCTCGATGGTCGTATCCAGCCGCTCGGTCAGTTCCAGGGTATTGGCCTCCGGCTGCTTCTGGATGCCCAGGATGACCGCATCCTGGCCGCGGTAGCTACCGGTGCCGCGCCGCGGCGCCGGACCGATTTTCACCGCGCCCAGATCGCTGACCTTGACCGGGACACCGTCCCGTCGGGCCACCACGGTTTGCTCGATGTCCTCCACGTTGTCCACACGGCCGCGGCCGTGGATCAGGAATTCCTGATCGTTTTCGGCGTAAAAGCCGCCGCCGGCGCTCTGGTTGGTCGCACCCACGGCGTCGATCACTTTTTGGACAGCGATTCCATAGGCGGATAAACGCTCGGGGCGGAGCTGCACCTGGTATTGCTTGGTCAACCCGCCGGTGGGGATCACCTGGGCCACGCCCCGTACCGCCAGCAGGCGCCGGCGCACCACCCAGTCGGCGGCGGTCTTGAGCGCCATCGGGTCGTGCTGGTCCGAGCGCAAGGCAATGAACATCACCTCGCCCATCACCGAGGTAATGGGGGCGAGCACCGGCGGCGGCACGTCCGGCGGCAACTGGCTGCGCGCGGTTTGCAGCTTCTCGGTGACGATTTGCCGCGCCTTGTAGATGTCCGTATCCCAGTCAAACTCCACCGTAATCACGGCCAGGCCTACGGTGGTGTTGGAGCGCACCCGGCGCACGCCGGCGGCGCCGTTCATGGCGGTTTCGATGGGAAAAGTCACCAGCTTTTCGACTTCCTGCGGCGCCATACCGTGGACTTCGGCGACGATGGTCACCGCCGGCGCCGTCAGGTCGGGGAAGACGTCCACAGGGGTGCGCAGCGCCTGCCAGCCGCCCCAGGCCAGCAGCAGGGCCGCGGCGGCCAGCACCAGCACGCGGTTGCCCAGCGAGGCGCCAATTATCCGGTCGATCATGGAAATGTGGCTCCGTTAATGGGCGTGACCGTGACCGGCCTCGGCTGGCGCGGCGGCCGCCAGGCGCACCTGATAGGCGCCGCGGGTGACCACCCGATCGCCGGCTTGCAGGCCGGACGTCACGGCCACGTAGTCGGCGCCGCGCAGGCCGAGTTGCACCGGCCGGCGGGCGAAGGTCTCGCCGCCGGTTTGCACGTACACCACCGGCTGGCCGCTATCGTCGATGATTGCGGAGCGCGGCACCGCCAGCGCCTCGACCGTCTCGCCGGTGTAGACGCGCGCATCCAGGCCCTGGTTGAGCAGTGGGGTGGTATCGGTCTCGGTGAACTCGAAGATTACCGGCACGGTGCGGCTGACCGGGTCGATCACCCCGCCCGCCGTAATCAACCGGGCGTTTTCGCCCACGCGCAGCACCCGTCGCTGACCGCCCAACTTGAACCACGCGCCGGTGGGCTGGCGCAGCCGGTCGGCGTCGGCCTCCGGGATGCGCGCTTCCAGCCAGCGCTTGTCGCCGCCGGCGATTTGCATCAGCTCCTGGTCGGGGGAGACGAATGCGCCCGGTGCCACGGAAACCGCGACGATGCGCCCGGCGATCGGCGCGATGACGGGCACGCCGGTATCCTCGTCGCCGCCCTGGTATTGGTCCAGGCGCGCTTTTGCAGCGTTGTATTCGGCGCGGGCCACGGCCGCCGCGTTTTCCGCCTCACGTACCCGATGTGCGGCCACCGCGCCGTCGTCCAGCAAGCCGCGCAGGCGTTCGAGGTTTTCGCGGGCCAGGCGGTATTCGGCCCGGGTGCGCTCCACCGCCAGGCGCAGACTGGACAAGTCCACGCCGCCGGCCAGGCGCGCGCGCAATGTGCCCAGCCGCTGGCCTTTGTCCACCTCGGCACCGATTACGGGGAATTGCTCGCCATAGGCGGCGAACAGCCCTTCCGCCGGGGCGCGCACGCGGGCGGTCCGATCACCCGGCGGGCGCAGCTCGGCGGTGGCGTACACCGAGGCGCGCAGCCGGCGTTCGGTCACCGCCTCGGTGCCGAATTCGGCCTGCCATTGCTGTTCTTTCAAATAGCTGATTGCGCCGCCGGCTTCTTCCGGGGCCGGCTTTGCGGCGTGGGCGTCGGCGTACACCGTGACTTCGCCGAGCTCGTGCGTGGCCTGAAGGTCGGGGGCATCGACCCGCAGGCTCAGCCGGTAAACGCCGGGCTCGCGTGGACGCACGACCGGGGTAAAAATGCCCGGCCGCGCCGGGGCCTCAACCACGAAGCGGGCGCGGCTTTTGCCGCCCTGGGTCAATAGCACGCTGAGCCTGCCTTCGCGCACCGGGCGGTAATCGGCCAGCCGGGTCACATGCGCGGCAAAGCGCGAGTCCTGGCCGGCGGCCAGCGCGGGAAACTCCACGAACAATTCGCTTTGCTCGGTGAAGTGGGTAAACACGCGCGTGGGCCGCTCGTCGCCATGCTTGCCATCTTGGGCGTGCTCGCCATTGTCTTGTGGCGCGGGGCCGCAGGCGGTTAGCGCCAGCAGCAGGGCCATGCTGATGACGGGGTTGATGGCAGCGGACTTAATGGCTGTGGCCATGGCCGCCGCCGTGCTGGTGGTCGGACGGGGTTTTGTCGGCCGCGCCGGCGCTCGGGTTTTCTTCGTCCTTGGTTGCCGCCGGGCTGTCTTCGTCGCCGTAGTAGGCCTTGGTTTCGGGCGCGGGCTGCTGCTCGCCGTGGGGCTCGTGCGATGAACCCTCCGCGTGGTCGTGGCCTTGGTCTTCGCCCTGCGCGCTTTGGGCGTCGCTGCCGCAGGCGGATAGCGCCAGCAGTGTGGTGGTCAGCGCGATTGGTACTAACTTATGGGTAGGGATCATGGTTGCGGTACTCCGTGGGTTAGTGCTTGCAAATCGATATGGGCGTCGCGCGCCTGCTTTTGCAGTTCCAGCACGCGCAGCGTGGCCTCCAGGGCGCTTTCGTAGGCGTCGACCACTTCCAGCACGCCGACCTCGGCGCCCCGATAGCCGGATTCGGCGGCGCGCAGCAGTTTTCGGGTGGAGGCGGCGTTGCTTTGCCGGTAGTCCTCCACGTTTTCCAGCAACGCCCGCAGTTGCAGCCAGCGCCCGCGGATGTCGCCGCGCAGCTCGGCCAGGGCCAGCCGATACTCGGCCTCGCTGGCCCGGGCCGCGGCCCGGGCGCTGGCGCGCTTGCCCTGATTGCGGTCGAACAGTGGAATGCTCACGCCCAGGCTGATCAGGGTGCCGTCGAAGCTGCGACCGAATTCCTCTTGCTCCTTGTAGCCCACGCCGAGCGTGATGTCCGGGATCGCGGCGCGCCCCTCGGCCTTGGCCGTCAACCTGCTGGCGCGGGCCTGGGCTTGCAGTTGCTGCAAGCGGGGCAGGGCGTCGATGTCGCGGAGTAACCGATCCAACGGCGGTGGCGGGGCCGGTACCAGCTTGCCTGCCGGTTGCGGCCGCGACGCGTTGTCGCCCGGCTCGCCCAGTAACGCAAACAGGCGCGCGAGCGCACGCTCATACTCGGCCTTCAGCCCGGCCGCGCGGGCGCCGAGCGCGTCGGCGGCCCGTTCCAGCCGAACCACGTCGTATTGCGCCGCCTGGCCGGCTTGCTCCTGCCGGCGGACCCGGTCGACCAGCTCGGCCAGACGCTCGCGACGGGCGGTGATGGCCTCGACTTGGCGCTGGCGGTACAGACTGTCGAAGAACAGCCGGCGCACGCGGGTGCGGATGTCCAGTCGGGTGGCGCCAGCGGCAAAGCCGGTGGCCGCCAACCGGGCACGGGCCGCCTCGCGGCGCAGGCCCCGCTCGCCGGATATATCGAATTCCTGGTACAGCCAGAAAAAACGCTCGCGCGAAGTGGTTTCGGCCAGATCAGTGCTTTCCTGGGACAGGTCGATCGTCGGATTCGGCCAGAGGCCCGCCGTAGTTAGCTCGCCCTCGGCTTGCTGCCGGCGGCTGTCGAGCAGCCGGGCCACATTATCGCGTTCCAGCGCGCGTTTTTCGGCTTGTTCGAGGCTCAGCGTCCCGGCCGCGACGACCGGCGTCGCCATACTCAGCGCGAAAGCGGCTATCGCCAGCCGCCGTGCGCTGACGTGAATGGGTGTGGTAAAAATCATAAACCGGTGGCGGGGAGCAGATGCTCCATCCAGTGATGCACGGTCGGGCCGGCCAACGTCAGAGCAGCCAAAGCAACGCTGAATACCCCCAACAGGGAAAACGCCGGCGCAGGTCCCCGTGGGGCGGGCGAATTGAGCAAGGCGCTTATTCGCGCATCCAGTTGACTGTCGATGAGATGGCAGGCCGATATCTTCATTTCTCGCCGGTGCTGATTTTGCAGACGCGCAACGCAAATCAGGCAATCGGCCACCGCCAGCCGGTCGCCTGTCTGCTTCGCCACCGACGCGTCGCAGCTTTGTTCTGCCGCAAGCTGCCAGGTCTGACGCAAAGCCTTTCCGATCATCGGGATATGCAGTCTGGACAAGCTGTTGATCAGCGCCGTGGCGAGCATATCGTGACGCCGCACATGGGCGTCTTCATGGGCCAGGACGATAGCCAAACTGGATTCGTCTAGTTGCCGTTTGAGCCCCTTGCTGATGTACGTGTGCCCGCGGAACAGACCTGCCGCAAAAGCCAACGGCTCGCTCATGGGCAGTAGAAAATAACGGCCGTCGGGCTGCTCGTCGGCCAAGTGCTGCATTAAACGCAATCGGCGCTTCGCGGCAATCAGGCGAGCGATCTTGTAGCCGCCGGCAAGCAGCACTGAACCGAGCAACAGCAAAACTGTCAACGTCAGCCAGGCCGGCAGTGCAATCTGCGGTGCGTGCCACTGACATAGCGCGCCGTGGGTCTCGGGGTGGGCGCTGCAATGGGCCAGCAGGTCGTTACCCGAAAACAGCGAAATCGGCGCTGACATGGACAACATCAGTGCCAGCGCGGCAATGACGGGACAAAGCAGTAACGCGGTCAACCAGCGCTGCCGCGCCGCGGGCGGGCAGGCATCAATCCAACGCCGGCCGCCAAAATAAAGCAGAGCGGCCAACACAGCCCCGATCGCCATGCCGGCAAAGCCGAGTGCGGCGTATATCGCAACGCCTTCGACGCTGCCCGGAATCGCCGGATTATTCATCTTGTCCAGCCTCCGAGTCACGCCGGCGACGCTGCGCGTCTATAAGCTGTTGCAGGCGCTCCAGGTTAGCCGGGTCATCGCGTTCGGCCAGCTCCACAAAAGAAGCCATCAGCGTGCCGCTATCTTGGGCGCCCAATGAGTTTGCGATCTGGCCCATGGTCTGCACCAGCAGCGCCTCGCGCCCGACTTCGGGACTGTAGACATAAGCCCGACTTTGCTTCTCGCGGGCGAGCAATCCCTTGCGATACAACCGCTCCAGGGTCGATTGCACGGTATTCAGGCTGCGCTGTTTGGCTTTGCCGAGCACCTCGTGGACAGACTTAACATCCGCTGGGCCGGCATCCCAGAGCTGTTCCATCACCTCGATTTCAAGCTCGCCCAGGGGCAGGTGTATCTCTTTATTGCGCATAACCGCATGGATTCCGGCTGTACATGATGCGAAAGGAGTTTGGGCAACCCAAAACCGATTGTCAATCGGTTTTATAGTCGTATTTAGAAAATGCGGTCCCGGCTACGCCGCGAGATGTGGCTTTGTCTGTTTTAGTGATGTGCCATCTTCGGGCTATGCATCCCCTCTTTAACGCCGTAGTGGATTAGCAGCAAGTTCACGGGATAGGCTGCTAACAGGCCGCAGGACAGCGATACGAACAGAGACATCCAGAACAACGGCTCACCCATGGTGGCATCGCCGGCCAGCCACAGGTCGGTGCCGATGGCCACGATTTCCATCACGGTGATGCTGGCGGTTTCGGCCCATAGCGCGTCGTTGAAGGCCTGTTTGAAATCCATTCCGCCCTGCATGAGCGGGCCGACGGTCATGGCGAAGCCGGCGACGTAGGCCAGGGAAAAAGTGATGGCCACCACCCAGCCGGTACTCAGCGCAAGCAGCCCCACCGCGATCATGAGACCGGCAATCTCGCCCGCGCCGCAGCCAGAATAGCAATGCGCGACGGATCGGAAACCACGGCGTAGAAATGAATCGTGATCGATTTGGGCACGTCCGGAGAAATAATAAACAGCGACACCCAACGGTCCCGAGTAGGCCACCGTTAATACCCATACCCATCGCATTAGTGTGGGCAGGTGGGCGTTGTTTTGGCGCAAGTCGCGGAGGGTCCAGAGCACGCAGGCGACGACTACCGCTATCCATATACCCAATACGACGGGGTTGCCGAGAAATTGCCTAATCGTCTCTATCATGTGACTTGGCCCCCGATCTTTCGATTAAAGTTCGGCGCGCCGCAGGCGCAGTGCGTTGGTGATGACCGATACCGAGGAAAAACTCATGGCGGCTGCGGCCAGCATGGGCGAGAGCAACATGCCAAAGATGGGATATAACACGCCGGCAGCCACGGGCACCCCGGCGCCGTTGTAGATGAACGCAAAGAACAGGTTCTGGCGGATGTTGCGCATGGACTGCTCGGACAGGCGCCGAGCCTTGGCGATACCGCGCAGATCGCCCTTGACCAGGGTGATGCGCGCGCTCTCCATGGCTACGTCAGTGCCGGTACCCATGGCGATGCCGACCTCGGCCTTGGCCAGCGCCGGGGCGTCGTTGACGCCGTCGCCGGCCATGGCCACCTTGCGGCCCTCGCCTTGCAGTTTTTCCACTAACGCGTACTTGTCCTCGGGCAGGGCGTTGGCCTGCACCTCGTCGATGCCCAGTTGATCGGCGACGGCCTGCGCGGTTGTTTCGTTGTCGCCGGTAAGCATGATGATGCGCAGTCCGGCTTCATGCAGAATGCGCACGGCCTCGCGGGTGGAGCCCTTGATGGGGTCGGCCACCGCGATCAGGCCGGCGATCTCGCCGTCCACGGCGGCGAGCATGACCGTCTCGCCCTCGCTTCGGCGTTTGTCCGCGGCATCGGCCAGAGGGCCCGGATCAATATCGTTATCCTGCATCAGCCGGCTGTTGCCGATCAGCACCGCGCGGCCGTCGATCGTGCCGCGCACGCCTTTGCCGGTGATCGAGTCGAAGTCGTCGGCGTCGACCGGCTGCACGCCGCGCGCGGCGGCGCCCTCGACAATCGAACGCGCCAGCGGGTGCTCGCTGGCATTTTCCAGCGAGGCGATGAACTTCAATAACTCCTGTTCATCGACGCCTTCGGCCGTTTCCACGGCGACCAGCTTTGGCTTGCCCTCGGTCAGGGTGCCGGTCTTGTCCACCAGCAGGGTATCGACCTGCTCCATCAGCTCCAGCGCCTCGGCATCGCGGATGAGCACGCCGTCGCCCGCGCCCCGGCCCACGCCGACCATCACCGACATGGGCGTGGCCAGGCCGAGCGCACAGGGACAGGCGATGATCAGCACCGAGACCGCCGCCACCAGGGCATAGGACAAGGCCGGCGCGGGACCGGCCCAGGCCCAGGCGGCGAAGGCGAGGATGGCGACCGCCACCACGGCGGGCACGAACACGCTGGCGACCTTGTCCGCCAGGCCCTGGATGGGCGCGCGCGAGCGTTGGGCTTGCGCCACCATGTCGACGATGCGGGCCAACACGGTATCCTCGCCGACTTGGCCGGCACGCATGACGAAACCGCCGGTCTGGTTGACGGTGCCGCCGGTGACGGTATCCCCCACTTGCTTTTCCTGCGGGATCGGTTCGCCGGTAATCATGGATTCGTCCAGGGTCGAGCGGCCCTCGATAATCTCGCCGTCCACCGGCACTTTCTCGCCGGGTCGTACGCGCAGTCTGTCGCCGGCCTTTAGCGCGTCCAGCGAGACTTCTTCTTCCTCGCCGTCGTCCTTGATTCGGTTGGCCGTGGGCGGCGCCAGGTCCAACAACGACTTGAGCGCCTGCGAGGTCTGCCCGCGGGCGCGCGCCTCCATGACCTGGCCAAGCAGGACCAGGGTGATGATGACCGCCGCGGCCTCGAAATAGATCGGCGCGTGGCCGGCCTCGCTCTTGAAGGCGGCGGGCAATAAATCGGGCAGCAGCAGCGCGAAGATGGAAAATCCGTAGGCCGCGCCCACACCCAGTGCAATCAGCGTCCACATGTTGGGGCTGACGTTGAGCACGGATTTCCAGCCCCGCTGAAAGGCGAAACCGCCGCACCACAGCACGACCGGGGTGGCCAGTGCGAACTGAAGCCAACCAAACGTTGCACCGAAAAATTCGCGGATACCCAATCCGGGCACCATCTCGCCCATGGCCAGCACCAGCACGGCCGCCGACAACGGCACACTGACCCAGAAGCGCCGGCTCATGATCTTGAGTTCGCCGTCGTCCTCGTCGCTGGACACGGTCGTGGGCTCCAGCGCCATACCGCACTTGGGGCAGTCACCGGGCTCGTCGCGCACGATCTCCGGGTGCATGGGACAGGTATATTGGGTGCGCCGCTTGGGTGGCGACGCGGGCTCCAGCGCCATACCGCATTTCGGGCAGTCGTCCGGCTGATCACTCTCGACGCCGGGGCACATCGGACAGACGTACTTGTCCGCCTTGGCTTCGGCGGTTGGCTGTGCCGACGCCTCCGGATTCAGGATCGTCTCGGGGTCCGCGGCGAACTTGTCCCGGCAATGCTCGCTGCAGAAATGATAGGTCTCGCCGGCGTGCTCGTGGCTGAGCGCCTGCTCGGGGTCCACAGTCATGCCGCAAACTGGATCCGTGGTGGTCATGTCGTTCATGCCTCGCTCCCGTCGCTCAAGGCTTCGATGATGGGGCAGCCGGGCACGGGACCATGACCGGAACACTGCTTTTCCAGTTCGGCCAGGGTCTTGCGCATGCGTCGCAGGTCGTCGATGCGGGCCTCGATCTGGGCCAGCTTGGCCTGAGCGATGGCTTTGACTTCGCTGCGGTCGCCGCCGTCCTGGAGGCGCAGCAGCGTGCCGATCTCGTCCAGGGTGAAACCCAGGCGCTTGGCGCGGCGAATGAACTGCAGACGGCCCACCGCGTCGGTCGGGTAGCGGCGGTAACCGCTGGGGGCACGCGGCGGGTCGGGCATTAGACCGCGCCGCTCGTAAAAGCGGATGGTCTCCACGCCGGTATCGGTGGATTTGGCAAGTTGGCCGATGGATAGACTCATGACTGACTGCTCCAGTAGTAAGTTAAAGCAGCCTATTCCCGCACCCGACTACAGAGTCAAGAGGCTGCTATCGGGACGACGGCACGCTGGTTACTCCAGATTGCGCGCGGGATAGCGATTGAAATCTCGGTTGCCCTCAGGGTCCAGTAGCCAGACCGTATAGGCCTGGCGCCGATCATCCACTTCCATACCGGGGGAGCCCAGGGGCATGCCGGGCACGGCTAGACCTTCGGCATCCGGTTGCTCATGCAGCAGCCGCTTGATGTCGGCAGCCGGCACGTGGCCTTCCACGACATAGCCGTCGATTTCCGCCGTGTGACAGGAACGCATGTCGCGGGGGAGATTATGCCGAGCCTTTACCAGGCTCATCTGCGCGGTATCACGCGTTTGCACGGCGAACCCATTGGCCCTGAGATGCGCCACCCATTTCTCGCACAGCCACAGGTGGGGCTCTTGTAGACGACGGCGGTGGGCAAGTCGGCTTGACCGGCGGGCGGCCCCTAGCTGTCGCAGGCGGCGAGACCGGCGGCCAACATCAGCAGCGCTACTCGCCGGCCGGCTTCGCGCATCAATACCATGCCCGGACGCCGATCACGAAGTTAGTGGACGAGGTCGCTTCGCCTGCGCGTTCGGCGATGTCCTCGGTCTCGCCGTACAGGCTCTCATAGCGCACGCCGATGTAGGGCGCGAACTCGCGCTTGATCTCGTAGCGCAGGCGCAGGCCCATTTCGGTGTCGTTCAGGCCTTGGCCCAGACCGTACTCGGGCACGTCGTTGGCGCTGGCGTTGAGTTCCAGGCGTGGTTGCAGGATTAGGCGTTGGGTGAGCGGCAACTCGTACTCGAACTCGCCGCGGAAACTCACGTCACCGTCCTCGCTGACGAAAAACGCGGTATCGGACTCGAACCAGTAGGGTGCCAGACCCTGTATGCCAAGCACGCCGAAGGCGCGGTCGGTACCGGGATTGGTGTCGTAGCGAATGCCTGCCTGGGCGCCGAAGAAAGGGCTGATCATGCGGTTATACAGCGCCTGGAACTCGGTGTCCTCCGGACCGCCGCCGTGGGTGGGTCCCTCGCCCTCGGTTTTCCACCAGAACTTGTTGGTATCGCCGCCGAGCCAGCCCTGGGCGTCCCAGAGATAGTTGTTGGTGCCCTCGGGGTCGCCGTACTCCAGGCGGTCGATCAGGGCGAAGCCGAACAATTTCTGGTCCTTCGTTATCTTGGGCCATTCAGCAGGCGCACCGCTCTGGGGATTACGTTCACCCGGCGGATAG
Source organism: Spectribacter acetivorans (assembly GCF_031846305.1). Classification (NCBI taxonomy): domain Bacteria; kingdom Pseudomonadati; phylum Pseudomonadota; class Gammaproteobacteria; order Salinisphaerales; family Salinisphaeraceae; genus Spectribacter; species Spectribacter acetivorans. Next base: position 255,303 of record NZ_JAVRHY010000002.1, on the reverse strand, counting down.
ATGGCATCGGGATCGGCATTCTGGCCTGGCAATTCCCTTTCGTCGGCCGCCGGCGCCAAGCCGGGCAGGGCCAGAATGAACAGCACCAGGCCCGATAGAAGGGGCAGACGGGTGTTAAACATCGGTGTTCTCCTTTTTGCTGCGGGGGCCGACTCGCACGACGCGGGCCATGCCCATTTCCATGTGATAGAGAAAGTGACAATGGAAGAACCAGCGGCCCGGTTCGTTGGCGGTGACCAGCAGCGACACGCGCGAGCCGGGCAGCACGCTGATGGTGTCCTTGAACGGGAGATGCTCGCCCTGCTTGTTCTCCAACTCCATGAACATGCCGTGCAGGTGAATGGGGTGCTCCATCATGGTGTCGTTGATCATGATCAGCCGCACGCGCTCGTTGTAGGGGAAGTCGATCGGGCTGTCGGTATCGCTGTACTTCACCCCGTCAAACGACCACATATAGCGATCCATGTTGCCGGTCAGGTGCAGCTCGATGGTCTTGGCCGGCTCGCGTTTGTCGGCCATTGGCTTGGTGTTGCGTAATTGGCTGTAGGTCAGCACCCGGTGCGGCACATCCTTGAGGCCGGTCCCGCGTTCGGCCAGGCGGTAGCGCTGGACGGTCGCTGTGGTGATATTGCCGGGACCGTGGCCATCAGGCCCGTGGCGAGCGATCACCGGCCCGGCCGGCTCCATCATGGCGATGCTATTGTCCGCGCCCATGCCGGATTTGGGACTATCGCCGCCGGGCATGGCATGGCCCGAGTGCGACATGCTCCCGCCGCCCATGTTCATCATGTCCATATCCATGCCCATGTCGACCATGGTGCGCGTTGGCTGGGCGCGCAGGGGCGGCACGGACGCATCCATGCCCGGCCGCGGGGCTAGTGTGCCGCGCGCGTAGCCGCTGCGGTCCATAGACTCGGCCATGAGTGTGTAGGCCTGATCCGCTTTTGGCTCGACCACGACGTCGAAACGCTCGGCCACGCCGATCTGGAACTCGTCGGTTTCCACCGGCTCGACGTTCTGGCCGTCGGAGGCCACCACACTCATGGGCAGCCCCGGGATGCGAACATTGAAATAGCTCATGGCCGAGGCGTTGATCACGCGCAGGCGGATGCGCTCGCCGGGCTTGAACAACGCCGTCCAGTTGGCGCCTGGATGCATGCCGTTCATCAAATAGGTATAGGTGTAGCCGGTGACATCGGCGATGTCGCGCGGGCTCATGCGCATATTGCCCCAGGCCATGCGGTCCTGCAGGGTCGCGCCCCAGCCGGCCTTGGAGACGTCCTCGGCAAAGTCGGCGGCCGTGCGCTCGCTGAAGTTGTAGTAGTCGCTCATCTTCTTCAGCTTGGCCATCAGCCGGTGCGGATCTTCGAAGGTCCAGTCGCTCAGGACCACGACGTATTCGCGGTCGGCGTCGATATGGTCCTCGCGGCTCTGCGGATGGATGACCAACGGCCCGTACTGGCCCAGCTGCTCCTGTAGCCCGGTATGGCTGTGGTACCAGTAGGTGCCGTACTGGCGCACCGGGAAATCCACCTCGAAGGTGTCGCCCGGATCGATGCCGGGAAATACCACGCCGGGCACGCCGTCCATCTGGAAGGGCAGCAGGATGCCGTGCCAGTGGATGGAGGTGGATTCGTCCAGGTGGTTATGCACCCGCAGGTGGGCGTTTTTTCCTTCCCAGAGCTCCACGATGGGGCCGGGCACCGAGTTATTGACGGTGATGGCGGAAGCGCGGCCGCCAGCGATGTCGATGGTCTCGCGCCGGATGTGCACGTCCATGGTCACGTCGCGGGCCGGACCGCCCGGCACGCGCGCGGCGGTGGTGTCCAGATGCGGCCCGTGGGGCGCCGTACTGGCGCGTGCATAGGTCGGCAGTAGACTGTCGAACCCGGCCAGCAGGCCGGCGGAGGCCATCGCCTGTAACAGGCGGCGGCGGTCTTTGCTGTAATTTTCGTGTCGCATGGTTACCTCGTGACTTAATCGGTTGATCTGTGTGCAGGTTTTCGATTAATGCTGATGATCGTGGCCGTCGTCGGCCGACTCAGGCTGGGGTGCCGGCTGTTTGTCATGATGACCGGGCGCGCCGTGACTCGGGCTTGCGGATTCGGCGGCCGGCGGCGCGGCGTCCTCTTGCCCCATGTCCATGCCTTGCATATCGCTGCTTTGCCCTTGAGCCGGTTTGGTATCATGATGGCCGGGTTCGCCGTGTCCGCCGGCATCATGTCCGCTCTGGCCGGCGGGTTCAGGCTCATTACCATGCCGATGGCCGTGGCCATCAGCAGCCGGCGCGCTGCGCTTGGCCTGCGCTATCAGCGTGTTGTAGGCCTCGGGCGTGGCGTCGGACATTTCGTCGAGAAAGGCCACCAATGCCCACAGCTCTTCGTCCTTGTGGGTCGGCCCGAAGGCCGGCATGCCGGTCATGCGCACGCCGTTCTTGATGACCCAGAACGCTTCTTCTGGACTGCGGTGGGGGATGATTTCCGCCAAATCTGGTGGAGGCGGATTAAGGCCGGTACTTACCGGAGTCTTCGACTTCCCGGGCGGTGTATGACAGCCGCTGCACATGGCCATAAAGTTGCGGGCGCCTTGCAGCACTCGCTCGCGGCCGCCCAAGTTCTCCGGCACTTGTATTTCATCGGCACGCACTGCGACCGAGTTGGCGTAGGTACTGTGCAGCAGCCAGGCAATCGGAGGGGGGTCTTCCCAGGTGGCGGCTACGTTGAACAGACCGGAATAAACCACCGTCGGCACTGCGATTACGGCACCGACGATTAGGACAACCAGGGTGATGATGACTGTTTTCATGGTGATTCTCCGTAAAGCTCGGTAACTGCCGGACTCATTTCGAGGCAGCCAGGGAGAATGGTCCGAACAACACTTGTCGCCGCTCGCTCGCGGGCGGGGTCAGGGAAATGATCACGCGGAAATCGCCCGCATCCGGCAATTGCGCCGGCGCCACCAGTTGTTGCTCGCTCGCGCGACGCAAGGTCAAAGCGCGTGAGCCCTGGTCCGTCCAGAGAAGGGCCTCGGCCCGCATATCCGCCAGCAAAACTGGGCGGCCCCGTTGGTCACGGGCATAAACCGAGAGTCTGTCTGGCTGAGCAACCAATTCCAGGAACAGATCGCCTGCACGGCGCACTTCACCACCATAGCGAGGCTTGTCGGCATGGCTGGGGGCATGTGCCCCAGAAGCCTGAGCGAACAGGCCGAAGGTCAGTAGGATTAGTGCCTGGAATACCCGCCTATTCGACGAATACGCACCGCCCGATGGGCGAGTCTTTTGGGTAGACATGTATCACTCCGAAGTAAGAGAACAGGACTGGGCACGGCTGACCGTGCCCCGCTCCGCAGGGCGTTACTTCAGGTGATAGAGGGCGGCCGGAATAGGGGGTTTTTGTGGGCGTGCAATAGATCGGCGCGCGATTGGGGCGGAACGCTGTGTTCACGCTCGTAATCAGCGGGCGAAGGACCAGTTGAATTCAGGACGCCGGCGGCACTGGCCGCGCAGTGACCGGCCACGTCGCAATGACAGGGGCAATCGTCGTCTGCTTCCATTGGGCCTGCCTGCGCTTGGAGATGGTGGTGGGGGCCATCTGCCGTGTTCGACTGCATGGTCTCCGATGCGCTTTGAGCATGCACGCAAAACGGTGCCGCGGTCACGGTATTAGCCGCGGCCAGTTGAACGCAGAGTGCGATCAGCAGCAGGCGGGTCATGCGCGTGAGTATGGGCAGTCTATCATTAGCATTTTTTGAGTATAAGTCCGAACCCTGGTACGGATGCAAGCGCCAGCCATGACCTTTTAGGGTTTGCGTGGGTCGAGTTCACTTGATTGTATTGGCAGGCAATCTACGACCCCGCCAAAACGCAAAGATCGCCGGAAACACGATCAACACCATGAGCAGGGCCGTGCCCACGCCGCCGAGCATGGGCGCGGCGACGCGCTTCATCACGTCGGCGCCGGTGCCGGAGGTGAGCATGAGCGGGATCAGGCCCATGAACAGGGCCAGGCCGGTCATCAGCATGGGGCGGATGCGCTGGCCGGCGCCAGCGGCGATGGCTTCGCGCAGGTCGGCGTGGCTGTTGAGTTGACCTTCTGCCATGCGCTGGCGCCAGGCCAGGTCGAGATACAGCATCATCAACAGGCCCAGTTCCACCGCCAGCCCGGCGACCGCGATCATGCCCACGGCCACCGCCACCGACAGCTTGTAGCCCAGAAACCACAGCAGCCAGATGCTGCCCACCAGCGAGAACGGGATGGTCAGCATCACGATCAGGGTTTCCGTGAACGAAGCCCGGTGCATGAACAGCATGAAAAAGATCAGGCCGAGGGTCAGCGGTACCAGAATCTGCAGCCGCGCCTTGGCCCGCTCGAAGCTCTTGAACTGGCCGGCCCAGGCGATGCGGTAGCCATCGGGCACATCCACACTGTCGGCCACCACCTGCTTGGCGCGTTCCACGTAGTCGGGTATGCCGAGCCCGTCGCCCACGTCCACGAATACGAAGCCGACGAGCTGGCCGTCCTCGTTGCGGATCATGGGCGGGCCGGTGCGGAACTGCGCGTCGGCCACCTGGCTGATGGGGATCTCTGCTCCGGTTTGGGTGGTGACGTAGGTGCGCTCCAGCGCATCCAGGTCGCTGCGATAATCGCGGTTGTAACGCACCAGGATGTTGTAGCGCTCGCGGCCCTCGACCGTCTCCGAGACCACTTTTCCGCCCATGGCGGCAACGATGACATCCTGCACGTCGCCCACGTTCAGGCCATGCCGGGCGGCGGCCTCGCGGTCGATATCGAAGTCCAGGAAATAGCCGCCGGTGGTGCGCTCGGCGAAGGCGCTGCGGGTAAACGGCGCGGTACGCTCGTCGGCCAGCAGCGCCTCTTCGATAGCGGTAGCGGTGGATTCGATCTTGCCCAGATCCGGGCCGAACACCTTGATGCCTAATGAGGAGCGGATGCCGGTGGCCAGCATTTGCGTGCGCGTCTGGATCGGCATCCACCAGATGTTGGGCATGCCGGGGAAGCGCATCTTCTGGTCCATTTCCTCGATCAGCTTGTCCCAGGTCATGCCCTCGCGCCATTCGCTCTTGGGTTCGAGCATGACGTTGATTTCCATCATCGACAGCGGCGCGGGGTCGGTGGCACTGGTCGAGCGTCCGGCCTTGCCGAACACCCGCTTGACCTCCGGGAACTGCATGAGCTGCTTGTCCATGGTCTGCAGCGTCTGCTGGGCCTCGGCGATGGACATGCCGGGCAGCGCGGTGGGCATGTACAAAATACTGCCCTCGTTAAGCGGTGGCATGAACTCGCTGCCGAGTTGCTGATACACCGGCACGGTACTGATCAGCATCAGCGCCGCGCCGCCGATTACCGGCCAGCGCAGCCGTACAGCCCAACGCGCCACCGGCGCGTAGCCGGTGGCCAGCTTGCGGTTAAGCCAGCTTTTTTCGCCGTGAATCTTGCCGCGGATGACCAAAACCGCCAGCGCCGGAATCAGCGTCACCGACAGCAGGGCGGCAAAGAACATGGAGTAGGTCTTGGTCCAGGCCAACGGCTTGAACAGCCGGCCCTCGGTGCCGGTGAGCGCGAACACCGGCAGGAAGGACACCGCGATGATCAGCAGCGAGAAGAAGATCGAGGGGCCGACTTCCTGCATGGCCTCGATGATGATTGCGCTTCGGGATTTCTGCGCATCCGGACCGTCGTCACCGGCGTCTTGCCAGCCCGCCAGCCGCTTGTGGATGTTGTCGATAATCACGATCGCCGCGTCCACCATCGCGCCGATGGCCACCGCGATGCCGCCCAGCGACATGATATTGGCGGTCAGCCCCTGGTAGTACATGGGAATGAAGGCCAACAGAATAGCGATGGGCAGCGTCACGATGGCCACCAGCGCCGAGCGCAGGTGCAGCAGGAACACGATGATGACCACCGAGACGATAATCATTTCCTCGGCCAACGTGTGCTGCAGCGTCTCGATGGCGCGCTCGATCAGCGACGAGCGGTCGTAAACCGGGGTTACCTCCACGCCGTCCGGCAGGCTCTTCTTGGCCTCATCCAGGCGCTGCTTGACGCGCTCGATCACGTTCAGCGCGTTCTCGCCGTAGCGCATGACCACGATGCCGCCCACGGTCAGGCCCTCGCCGTTGAGTTCGGAACTGCCGCGTTGCAGGGCCGGGCCCAGGCTGACGTTGGCCACGTCCGAGACGCGGATGGGCACGCCGTTGTCGTTGGTGCCCAATACCACTTTTTCCAGGTCGGCGGTGGACTTCACGTAGCCGCGGCCGCGGATGAACTGCTCGTGGCCGGAGACCTCCAGCACCCGGCCGCCCACGTCGTTGTTGGAACGGCGTACCGACTCGATCACCTTTTGCAGCGGGATGTCGTAGGAGGCCAGCCGGTTGGGGTCGATATTGATCTGGTATTCCTTCTCGTAGCCGCCCACCGAGGCCACCTCGGCCACGCCGTCCACCGATTCCAGCGCGTATTTCAGGTTGAAATCCTGAATGCTGCGCAGGTCGGCCAGGCTGTGCTGGCCGGACTTGTCCACCAGCGCGTACTGATACACCCAGCCCACGCCGGTGGCGTCCGGACCCAGGGTAGGGTTCACCCCGTCGGGCAAGTCGGCGGTGGCCGAGTTCAGATACTCCAGCACCCGCGAACGGGCCCAGTAGATATCCGTGCCTTCCTCGAAGATCACGTAGACGAAGGACAGGCCCATGAAGGACTGGCCGCGCACGAATTCCACCCCGGGTGCGGCCAGCAAGGTGGTGGTCAGCGGATAGGTGATCTGGTCCTCGACCAGGTCCGGGCTGCGCCCGGGCCAGTCGGTGAACACGATCACCTGCACGTCGGACAGATCGGGAATCGCGTCCAGCGGCGCGCCCACCAGGGAGCGATAACCCCAGAAGGTGGCCGCCGCCACCACCATGAGGGTCAGCAGCCAGTTGCGGGCGGAAAAAGCGATCAGGCCGGCGAGCGGACCGCGACGGTAGTCGCCGTGGCCATGCCCGCCGGCATCGGGGGTGCTTGTCTCTGAAGCATGGTTATGCGTGTGATCTACCATTGTTCAATCCCCGTCTTGAGCTTGGCCTCGGCGGCAATCAGGAAGTTGCCGGAGGTGATAACGTCGTCGCCGGGGTCAAGGCCCTGACGGATTTCGACCCAGCCGTCCACGCGCTGGCCGGTCTTTACGCGCACGGGTTTGAGCTTGCCGTCTTCGCCCAGGTCCTTGAACACCACCCGCGACTCGCCCGCCACCAGCACCGCGCCTTCCGGCACCATCAGGCGGCGGCCCAGGTCGGCCTGTAACTTCACCTCCGCATACATATCCGGCTTGAGTGCGCCGTTAGGGTTGTCCAGCACCAGGCGGATGCGGGCAGTGCGGGTCTTGCCTTCCAGATAGGGGTAGATGTAATCCACTTTCGCCCGGTATTGCTTGTCCGGGCCGTAGGGCAGGTTGACCTCGGCGGTCATGCCCTTGTCGATCAGCGGCAGGTCGGCCTCGTAGACTTCCGCATCGATCCACACGGTGGACAGGTCGGCGATGCGCAGCAGCATGTCGCCGGTTTTCATGTGACTGCCCTCGTTGATCATCTTCTCGACCACGGTGCCGCTCTTGGGCGCGTGGATGGGCAGGTATTCGTAGGCCTCGCCACGGCGCTCGATGGCGCGCACCTGGGCCGGGGATATGTCCCACAGCATCAGGCGCTTGCGGGCCGCACGTACCAGGCTGTCGTCCGGCCCGCGGCTGGCCAGACGCTGGCGGGCTTCCAGATACTCCTGCTGCGCGGACAACAATTCCGGGCTGTAAACCGTGAACAGCACCTGGCCTTTTTCCACCCGGGTGCCCACGTAGTCGGCCTTGAGCTCGCCGATCCAAGCGTCGAACTTGAGGCTGATATTGCTTATGCGGCGCTCGTCGTAGTCGACTTGCCCGACCGCACGGATGGTCTTGCTCACCTCGCGCATCTGCGCCTTTCCGGTTCGCACGCCAATCAACTGCCGACGCCGGGCATCGACCGTGACCACGCCGGACTGGACCTGTTCGTTGGTCACTGGCACCAGGTCCATGCTGCAAATCGGGCACTGGCCCGGCTCGGACTTGCGCACCGAGGTATGCATGGAGCAGGTGTAATAGGCGATGCCCTCGGGCGTGGCGGTGGCCGCGCGCAGGCCGTATTCGCCAGTGGTGAAGGCCAGCACCAGGTCGCCGTGGCCTTGTTCCTCGGTGGTCACGTCCACCGCCAGGACGTAGTCACCCTCCGTGGGGAGTTCGAGCACCCCGCGGTAGACGCCGTCGCCGCCGGCTTCCAGTTGCACGACCTCGGAGTTGCGTTGGCCTTGCATGCCCTTTCCGGACATGCCTTTGGACATCGCATCGTCGCGCATCATCGAATCGCTACCGGACATGCCCTGGTTAGCCATCATGGCGTCATCGCCGCGCATGCGGTCGCCGCCGTCCATGGCCATGCGGTCTTTTTCCATCTTGTCGCCGCGGTCCGGCACATTCGACGACATGGCGTCGTCCTGCATCATGCGGTCGCCGGAGGAGGCTTCGTTACCCATCATGGCGCCCTGATCCTGCATGCCCGCGCCCTTCTCAAGCTGGGCGGCGACGCGCACGGTGGCACCGTTTACGGGGCGGTCGTTTTCATCCAGCACGGTGACCTGCAGCAGGTTTCGCCCGGCCATCATGGCGGTGCCCTTTTTCATGGCCTCCATGGCCTCGGGCGTGTCGCCCGACATGCCATCGTCGCCATCCATGGCCATGCGGTCTTTTTCTATCTGGTCATCGCGGTCCGACATAGTCGGCGACATGGACTCGCGTTGCCGCATGCTTTTTTCACCGGACATGGCGTCGTCCCGCATCATGCGATCGTCGCCGGACATACCCGAGTCGGCCATCATGGTGTCCTCGCCGCGCATGCCGTCGTCTCGCATGATGGCGCCGTCCTTGGACCTGGCGCCGGGCTCCATCTTGTCGCCCGACATGGCGTCGCCAGGCACCATTCCGCCGCTGCCCAGCACCTCGACCTTCACCTGGTATTGGCCCACGGTGTAAAAGCCGCGGTCGTTTTTCTCCGGAGATTGGCTGGCGGCCATCTGATCGCCGCCCATGCCGTCTTTTTGGCTCATGGAGCCGGCCACCGGCGTACCGCCGGAGGTAATGGACAGTCCCTGGCGACCGGTGGCCATGTCGAAGCCCAGGCGGGTCTCGCCGACGCCGTCCTTCTGGATGTAAAGAGACAACGGCCATTCGCCGCGCATTTCCAGGTTCAGCGGTCCGGCGTACAGCCCCGGTTCCACCTCGTCCAGGTCGGCCGGCGCGCGCATGGAGGCCATCGCGCCCATGGCCGGCATCTCGCCGTAGGCCTTGATGGAGGCCCCGGTTATCGGATTACCCTGGGCATCCGCGACCTTCACCATGAATTGGTTATCCCCGACTTGGGGCGCCTCCGGATTGATGTCCACTGTGACTCGGAACGGACCGGACTCATAAGTGGTGGCGTCAGCCATGTTCATCGGCGCCATGCCGGCGCCGGCAACATAACGGAAGCCGAAAAAGCCAACGGCGCCGGCGATCAAAACCACCGGCAGCGCGATCAGCAGCGTGAATTTAAGGTTTTTCATGGTGCACCTGTATGGGGTCCGCGCTCGCCGGGGCGGCGCCGGGTTGCGGCAGTTCGCCGCCGGTCCAGCGTTGCAACTCGGCCAGCGCGGCGAAGTGGTCCGCGCGGGCGCTTTCCAGTTCCAGTTCGGCTTCGAGCTTGAGTTGTTCGGCGGTGATCACGTCCAGGAAGGCGCCGCCGCCGGCGCCGTATTCCGAGCGGGCGGCGCTCAGGTTTTCCAGCGTTCGCGGGATCAGTTCGGTCTCGTAGAGGGCAATGGTCTCGGCCGCCTTGCGGGCGTTGGTGCTGGCCTGTCTCAAATCCGCCAGCAGGCGGGCGCGGGTATCCTCCCGCTGGTAATGCAGGCGCATCGAATCCGCCTTGGCGGCATCCAGGGCCGCGCGGCGTTTGCTGCGATCCAGCGGCAGGTTGATGCTCAGGCCGAATTCGGAGCGCGTCTCGCTGGCGGGGCGATAATCGTTGTTGCGCACGATCAGGTTCAGATCCGGGTAGAAGGCTTTTTCCGCCAGGCCTTCGCGTGCCCGGTTCGCAGCCAGCAACTCGTCCATGCGCGCCAGTTCCGGGTGGCGGCGCAGGGCTGCATCCCGCAGCGCGGCATAGGCGGGCAAGGCGCGCGGCCGCGGCAGACCCGCGGGCGGCGGCAGGCGCCGGTCGGCGTCTCGATTCAGCAGCGCATTGAGGCGCGCGCATACGGCGTCCTGCAGCCGCGCGAATGCCAGGGCCTGTTTTTTCAGGCGCTGCAGTTCGACCTCGGCCTGGAGCACGTCCTGCTGGCTGGCCAGGCCGGCGGCGTAGCGGTTCTCGGCGATACGCCGCAGCTCGTCCACCAGGTCCTGGTTGGCGGCATTGATCTCCAGTGCCCGGTGCACGTAGGCCCACTGGGCGTAATGCTCCAGCGTTCTGGCTTCCAGGCGCAGGCGCATAACCTCGACGCTGTCGTCGGCGGCAGCGGCTTCGCGCTGCGCCGCATCCGCGCGCAGGCCGAGAGTGCCGGGCCACGGCACTTCCTGGCTCAGCTCGACAATGCCGCTGATGCCGCGTTCGCGGCCGGCCGGCGTGGTAAAGCCGTCAAACGTGCGGGGTGCGGTGGTTACCCGCAGCCGCGGATCAGGCAGCGCCCCGGCCGGTTCGATGCGCGCCTCGGCGGCGTCCACGGCCGAACGCATGGCCGCCAGGCCGGCGTTTGCGGACAGCACCCGGTCGACCAGCTGATCGGCGTCCAGGCGCTCGTCATTCAGACTGGTGGCGGCTGCAGCGCCGTTTGCGGTGGCACCGAGCAACAGCAGCAGTGCTGGCAGCGCGAAGCGCTTGCCCGCGGCCGAGCAAAAATTGCGGTGGCGTTTTAGTTTCGCAGTATTACGCTGCGCGAAATACGAATGGGACATGCCCCATCTCCAAAGCAGTTGAACAGATCGACGCGCGGGCGCGCCGACGAACGAACGTCTAGCTTTGGATCGGGGAGGGGGGTCGGATGAGGTCTTCGGGGTGCGCGGGCAGGGCTCTGGTTGTCAACGTGGTTGCGCGTGGACCCTGCAGCGGCGGTAAGGCAAAAGCCATGGGTGTATTGTTAAACGTCGCCGTGCCACCCGTGGCGCAGGGCGCGTGGCAGTCGTCGCATTGTTCGCAACCGCAGTCGTTCTGCTGTCCGGCGTCGCTTACCTGCTCGTGGCTAGTAGCCGCTTCCGCCTCGGCCATTTCATCGGCAGACATTTCCAGGCAGGGGGGCGCGCCAAAAGCCGCCGCCGTGGCCGGCAGCGGTATGGAAATCGCCAGGAAGGCGATCAGAATGGCGCGTAGCAGTGTCATTAACAAGCTTAGTTTAGGTTAAATCCCGATGGAGTTGCCAGCTAGCATTTGTGAGGGTTGTGATGAATTCAGACCTGACCCACGGCAAATCGATTGCGGCAAGCCTAAAGCCTTTACCTGGGTACGGAGTCAAGCGGTATCGGATCATTTGTGAATTCAAAGGTATCTACGTAGTCTATTCGCGCAATGCGTCAGTTCATACGCCAATTCCCGCGACAGGCGAACGCCGTCCACTGGCTGGTGGCAATCATGCTGGGCGTGAGCGCCCTCGCCTGGGCCTGGCATGTGGATATGCCGGTTCCGGCCGATGAAACCGTGCAGGTAGCCGACAGTCATGCGCATAGCGACAGCGGCGATCTAGTGGATCGCTGTGATCACTGCTGCCACGCCGGTGCACATCTGGTGGCGCTGACGCCGTCCCACATTACCGCGGCCTTTGAGTCGACCTCGACTTATACGCTGGCAACGGCCCCAGCGCTGACGCCGCCCCAAACCTCCCCGCCCTTCATACCGCCTATAGCCTGAGTCCCTTCGCGTTACCCGCGCGGGCTGATGCCTGCGCGCCTTTCCAAGCGATGAGGACTCGCAATGCGATTTTCCCTATTGATCGGCGTAGCCGGACTCTGTCTGGCCGCCGTGGGCCATGCGGCTGAACGAGCGCAACTGCCGCAGCCTTTGACCTTAGACCAGGCCCTGTCCTGGGCCGAACAGTACAACCCCACCCTGCGCGGCGCGCGCATCGAGCTGCGCCGCAGCGAAGGCGTGCTCGAACACGCCGACGTGGCGGTGCCGTCCAACCCCGAGCTGGAGCTGGGCACCGCCGAGCGCGAGGCGCCGGACGGTTCGACCACCACCGATATCGATGTCCGCCTGTCCCAGGAATTCTGGATCGCAGGCCAAAGTGGTCTGCGCGAGAACGCGGCACAATCCCGTCTGTCCGGGGCGCGCTCGCAACTGGATTTCCTGGGCAGCGCCATCCGCGCCCGGGTGCGCGCCACCTTCCTGCAGGCCCTGGTCGCCGAGCGGGCCGTGGCCACCGCCAAGGACGTGCTCCAGGTCAACCGTGATCTGGAGGACTATGCCAAACGCCGGCTGGAGGCCGGCAAGGCCAACCGCCTGGAGGCCAATACCGCGCGCATCGGCCTGGGCCGCGCCCAGGCGCTGCTGGCGCAAGCCGAGAAGCGGCGCGACCAGGCCCGTCTCCGGCTGGCAGAACTGTTAGCCGTCGATCCCGCCACGGCTATTCCCTTGCAAGGCCGGCTCGACCCGGCGGCGCTGAAGCTGCCTGGTCAGGCGCAATTGCTGCGGCGCTCCATTGCGCGGCGGGGCGATCTGGCCGCCGCGGCCAAAGAGGTCAGCGCCTCGCGGGAAGATCTCAAGCTCGCGCGCCGCCAGATCGTGCCCAACCTCAAGGTATTCGGCCGCTATGGCGAAGAGGGAGGCAACGAGATTACCGGCGGCGGTGTGGCCTTCGAGCTGCCGCTGCTGCACCGCTTCGGCGGCGAGCGCAAGCAGGCGCAAGCCGAATTGGATGCGGCGCTGCTGGAGCGCGATGTCCTGCAATTGACGGTACGCAGCCAGGTGCTTTCCGCCCTGGCCGATTACGAGGCCGCGCGCCAGCGGGTGGCCGCCCTGTCCGACGAGGTGGTCGACGCCGCCCGCCAGAACTTCGAGCTGACCCAGCGTGCCTTCGAGGCCGGTGAACTCGGCGCCCCGGCGCTGACCGCCGCCCAAGACACCCTGATCAACACCCGCCGCGACTATCTCGACGCACTGGACGCGCTGGTCGCCGCCGGCACCGATCTGGAGCGCGCCACCGGCGGGCTGGTGGTGATGGGCAACGCGAGCGCGGCCAGTCCCGCCCCGAGCCAATAGACAGCTTACGGAGATTTAGATGCTTAATATTGATGGATTAAAGGTTTTCTGTCTGCTCGCGGTGCTGGCACCGCTTGCGGCCTGTAATCAACTATCCGGTGGTGACTCGGCGAGTGCCGCCGAAACCGGCAAGCAGTCGACATCCGGTCACCAGGATGAAGGCGAGGACCACAGCGGCTTTAAGCACAAGGGCGAGCATGAAGGCGAACACGCCGGACAATCATCCGGTGATTCGCATGACGAAGAAGGCGGCGAACACGACGAGCACGCCGCCGACAAGCGCCGAATCCACCTTACCGAAGCCCAGCGCAAGCAGTTGAGTTTGAAAATCGGCACGGCCGAAGCCGGCTCCGCCACAGCCGTGGTGCAGGCCCCGGCCACGGTGCGTTTCGATGGCGACCGGGTGGCCAAGGTCGGCCCAAGATTGGAGGCCAAGGTGGTCGAGGTCACCAGGGATTTGGGCGAGACAGTCGAGGCCGGCGAAACCGTGGCGGTACTGGACAGTGTCGAGCTGGGCCGGGCCAAGGCACGCTACCTGACCACCCAGGCCCGCTTTAGCGCGGCGTTGGCCGAATACCAGCGCGACCAGAAGCTGGCCAGGCAGGAAATCACCAGCGAGGCCGAGCTGCTGGAATCGCGGGCGGCCTATCTGCAGGCCAAGGCCGAACGCGACGCCACGCGCGCTGAGCTGCGGCTGTACGGTCTGGACGACGACGACATTGAATCGGTCGCCGTGGGCGGCGAACAGCCGCTGTCGCGTTATCAACTCACCGCTCCGGTTGCGGGCACCATCCAGCGCCGCGATCTGGTGCCGGGACAAACCGTGTCCGCACAGCAGACACCCATCCACATCGTCAACAACGAGCGGATGTGGGTGATGATCGAGGCCTTCGAGAGAGACCTGCCGCGCTTGAGCGTGGACCAACAGGTGCAGCTCCAGGTTCGTGCCTTGCCGGATCAGACCTTCACCGGCAAAACCGACTGGGTCTCGCGCGAGCTGGACGAGCAGTCGCGCACGGTGCGGGTGCGGGCCGTATTCCCCAACGCCGACGGCGCCCTGCGCGCCGGCATGTTCGGCACCGCCCGCGTCCAAACCGACGCCGAGCAGCGCTTCGCGTTGGTACCCGTGGATGCGGTCCAGACCGTCGAGGACGACGAGGTAGTGTTCGTGCCGGGTGACGAGGACGGCGCCTTCCGGGCCGTCACGGTGACCACCGGCGACGAGGGCGGCGGCCAAGTCGAGATCCGCAGCGGCCTGGCGCCCGGCAACAAGGTGGTCACCGTCGGCGCCTTCGACCTCAAGTCCGCGCTTACGGCGTCGGGTCGCAGCGCGGCGCACAGCCACTAAAAATGTTTAACCACAGAGAGCACAGAGAACACAGAGGCAAGAAGAGCAAGACAAGCTTACGTAAAGGACACAAAGCTTTTCTAATCCGATTTTTCTTCCTCTGCGTGTCTCTGTGTCCTCTGTGGTTAATTTTTCTTCTTGAAAACACTCGGATAAGCCCATGATCGACGCACTCGTCCGCTACGCCCTCAACAACCGCCTGCTGGTACTGGTAGCCGTCACCGGCCTCGCGCTGGGCGGCTATTTATCGCTCAAGCAACTGCCGGTGGATGCCTTCCCCGATGCCACTCCCACGCTGGTACAGGTCTATACCGCCAGCGAGGGCCTGTCCCCGGTGGATGTGGAGACGCTGATCTCCTATCCCATCGAGATCAGCATGTACGGCCTGCCGCAACTGGAAAAGGTGCAGTCCACTTCCATCTTCGGGCTGTCCCGGGTGGACGTCTACTTCGAGGACGGCACCGATATCTACTTCGCCAGGCGGCTGGTCAACGAACGCCTGGCCCAGGCGCGGCGCGGCATCCCGCCGGGGCTGGGCGAACCCCAGCTCGGGCCGATTACCACCGGCCTGGGACGCATCCTGTTCTACACGATGGAAGGCGACGACTACTCGCTGATGGAAAAGCGCACCTTCCAGGACTGGATCGTCAAACCGCAGCTGCGCACGGTGCCGGGCGTCACCGGCGTGCTGTCCATCGGCGGCTACGAGAAGCAATACCAGGTCAAGCTGGACCAGAACGCGCTGCTGGCGCGCGACCTGACCGTGGCCGACGTGCGTGCAGCGCTGGCTGCCAACAATCGCAACGTGGGCGCGTCGTTCATCAACCGCGGCGGCGAGGAGTACATCATCCGCGGCTATGGCTGGGTCGATTCCGGCGAGGCGGGGCTGGACGACCTGCGCGACATCATCGTGGCCGAGCGTAACGGCAATCCGGTCTATATCGGCGACATCGCCGAGGTCGGCTTAGGCGCGGCCATCCGCCGCGGGGCCCAGGTAGCCAACGGCGAAGAATCCGCCGGCGGCTATGTGTTCAAGCTGATCGACACCAACACCCAGAAGGTGTTGGAAGATACCGAGGCCAAGATCGCCGAAATCAACGAGTCGCTGCCGGACGGCTTGAAAGTCTCACCATTCTATTCCCAGGGCGGTCTGGTCGAAGAGGCCATCGGCACGGTCGAGAAGGCCTTGCTGGAAGGCTCGGTGCTGGTGCTGATTCTGCTGTACCTGTTCCTGGGTAACTTGCGCTCGACCCTGATCGTGGTCGCCAGCCTGCCGCTGTCCGTGCTGGTGGCCTTCATCGCCATGAACTACGTCGGCCTGTCCGCCAACCTGATGAGCCTGGGTGGCCTGGCCATCGGCATCGGCATGATGGTGGACGGCTCGGTGGTGATGATCGAGAACATCTTCCGACACATGGAGGAGCGCGGCGCGGAGGAGGATGTCTCCCTGCTGCGCATTGTCAGTGAGGCCGCGCGCGAGGTGGCGCAGCCGATCGTGTTCGCCATCGGCATCATCATTATCGTGTTCCTGCCGCTGTTCACGCTGCAAGGCGTCGAAGGCAAGCTGTTCTCGCCCATGGCTTACACCATCAGCTTCGCCCTGCTGGGCGCGCTGATCCTGGCGCTGACCCTGGTGCCGGTAATGGTGTCGCTGGTGTTCAAGAAGGACAGCGTGCACGGCGAGCCGCGCCTGATCGGCTGGATCAAGGCCGGTTACCGGCCGATCCGGGATGCCGCCCTGAAGGCCCCGGCCCTGGTGCTCGGTATCGCCGTCGTGCTGTTCGGCGCCAGCCTGCTGACCTTCCCCAGCCTGGGTACGGAATTCGTGCCGACCCTGCGCGAGGGCACCATCATGGTCCGCTCCACACTGCCGGCCGGCGCCAGCCTGGAATCGGCCATTCAATACGGCAAGCGCGTCCAGTCGGTATTCAACGAATTCCCGGAGGTGGTCGGTACCTATTCGCGCGTTGGCCGCGCCGAGGTCGGCGGCGACCCCGAACCGGTCAACGTGGTCGCCACGGTCATCACCCTGAAACCGCTGGGCAAATGGCAATCCGGCCGCGATTACGAGGAACTGCAATCGGCCATGGCCAAACGGGTCTCCGACCAGATTCCGGGCCTGGCCAGCAACTTCTCCCAGCCCATCCAGTTGCGTACCGACGAGCTGCTGTCCGGCGTGCAGGCCCAGCTCGTGGCGTCCATCTTCGGCGACGATCTGGACAAGCTCTCCGAGGTGGGTGACCAGGTCGAAGCCCTGGCCAAGAACGTGCCCGGCGCCACCGACGTGCGCAAACAGCAGCAGGGCGGCAAGCGCCAGATCGTGGTCAAGCCGGACCGCGACGCCCTGTCGCGCTACGGCATTTCCGTGGACAAGGTGCTGGACACCTTGGCGGTTGGTGTCGGCGGCGACAGCGTCGGCCTGGTATTCGACGGCATCCGCCGCTTCGATATTTTCCTGCGCTTGCAGGAAGACCAGCGCGAACGCCTGGACGTGATCCGGCAACTGCCGTTACAGACCACCCAGGGCGCCACGATTCCCTTATCCAGGGTGGCCGACGTGTCGATCTACACCGGCCCCAAGAAAATCTCCCGCTCCAATGCCAGCCGCCGCATCTATGTGCAGATGAACGTGCGCGGGCGGGACATGGGCGGCGTGGTCAACGACCTGCGCCAGCGCATCAAAGAGGAAATCGACATGCCGCCGGGCTATTTCGTCGAGTTCGGCGGCCAGTTCGAGAACCAGCAGCGGGCCATGGCCCGGCTGTATCTGGTGGTGCCGGTCACCCTGGCGCTGATCTTCTTGCTGCTGTTCACGGCGTTCAACAGTCTGCGCTACGCGGCGC
This sequence comes from Spectribacter acetivorans, assembly GCF_031846305.1. NCBI lineage: Bacteria > Pseudomonadati > Pseudomonadota > Gammaproteobacteria > Salinisphaerales > Salinisphaeraceae > Spectribacter > Spectribacter acetivorans. The sequence continues at coordinate 237,803 of NZ_JAVRHY010000002.1, read as the reverse complement.
TGATCTTCCTCAACGTGCCCTTCGCCATCACCGGCGGCATTTTCACGTTGTGGATCACCGGGCTGTACGTGTCCGTACCCGCCGCGGTGGGCTTCATCGCCGTGTTCGGCGTGGCCGTGCTCAACGGCGTGGTGCTGGTGTCCTACATCAACCAGCTCCGCGAACAGGGCATGGACATGGACGAAGCCGTGGCAACCGGCGCCGAGCATCGTCTGCGCCCGGTACTGATGACCGCCTCGGTGGCCATTCTGGGCCTCATTCCTCTGCTGCTTGCAAACGGTATCGGCGCCAACGTGCAGCGACCCTTGGCCGCCGTCGTGGTCGGCGGGCTGATTACTTCGACATTCCTCACGTTGCTGGTATTGCCGGCGGTTTATAAGTGGTTCGCCGAGCCACGGCGCGAATTCGAAATCTAGGAGGACACCATGAGAGAAATCAAGGCTTACGTACGCGAACACATGCTCGACCACGTGATCGATGCGCTGGCGGCGGTGCCGGAGTTGCCCGGCATCGCCATCGTGCAGGTTCGGGAATTCGGTCATGCGGTCCAGAACGGCCGCCTGATCAAGACCGAGATGGCTAAGCTGGAAATCGACGTGCCCGATGAGCTGGTCGAACAAGTAGTCGACACCATCATCGAGCACGCCCGTACCGGCGAGGGCCACCCCGGCGACGGCAAGGTATTCGTCTCCGAGCTGCGCGAGGCTGTGCGCATTGCCGACGGCACGCGCGGCGACGTGGCGGTGCGGCGATGATCGGCGTCGCTGGCCGGTAGTCGCTACCGGCGTTGTTGTTCGGCGTCTCTGCAAATGCCGTCCGGCGGCGCACATCCAGAATCAGCGGCGGCACATCATCGGCCAGACGGCCAGCCAACTCGGCGGGAGAAATACGTTCGATAGGCATGGGCGTGAATACATCGTCCGGTTGACAAGCGGATTGAGTTAATTAACTAATATATGAACATATATTCAAAGGCTTAATAAAATGCTTGACGCAGACCAAGCCACGCAACTGGCGGAAACATTTCACTTGCTCGGCGACGCCAACCGGCTGCGCCTCGTCTACGCCTGTCTGGACAAGCCGGTAAGCGTGCATGACCTGGCGCAGCAGCTAGGCGTTTCGTCCTCGCTGGTCAGCCATCATTTGCGGCTGTTGCGCGCCGCCCGGCTCGTACGCAAGGAAAAACGCGGCCGCCAAGTGTTCTACCAGGCCGCTGACGAGCACGTGCGCTGCGTTCTGCGGGATATGACCGAGCATATCGAGGAACCCGAGGAGGGCTGACATGGCATGGAGCAATGCCGAATTCCGCGAGCAATACAGCAAGCTGGCTAACATTTACGACCCCGGGATGTGGCTGTACCGGGCCATCGGCATGGATATCGAAGCCTACCGGCAAGCGGCCGTCGATGTCCTGCTGCTTAGGCCGGGCGATACCGTGGTCGATCTGGGCTGCGGGACCGGCCTGAATTTTCCGTATCTGCATGCGGCAGCGCGCGAATCCGGTCGCATCATCGGCGTCGATCTCACACCCGCGATGCTGGAACAGGCCGAGCGCCGCGCACGCAAGGCCGGCTGGGCAAACGTGGAGCTGGTGGAAGCGGATATGTCCGGGTACCGGTTTCCGGCCGATACGGACGGTCTGCTGGCCACCCTCGCGCTGGCGACCGTGCCGGACTACGACGACATCCTGGCCCGGGCGGCATCGGAGCTGCCCGCCGGCGCGCGCATCGCCGATTTCGAGCTGCAATGGCCCGAACGCTGGCCGACGTGGCTGGCGCGATTCGCCGCCTGGCTTAACCGGCCGGCCGGAGTAACGCCGGATATCGTGCATCGCCGGCCCGCCGACGCCGTCGCGCGGTACTTCGTGGAGGTCGAGGCCCGCGAGGTCTATTTCGGCGCCGGGATCATTTGTTCGGGCACAGTGCCTGGGAGTTAATCATGTCCGATCACGATCATAGCCACGGCAGCGGCAAGACGCTCTTGTTCGCATTGGTATTCACCACCGGCTTCGCCCTTGTCGAAGTGGTGGGCGGCCTGTGGTCCGGCTCCCTGGCGCTGCTGTCCGACGCCGGCCATATGCTCACCGATTCGCTGTCGCTGGGCGTGGGCGCCTTCGCCGCTTGGCTGGCGGCCAAGCCGGCCTCGCGCAAGCACTCCTTCGGCTTGCAGCGGGCCGAGGTGCTCGGCGCCTTGTTCAACGTCATCTTCATGTTCGCGGTCATCGCCTACATCGTCTACGAGGCCATTCGCCGCATGGCCGATCCGCCCGAAGTCATCGGCGGCGCGGTATTGCTGATCGGCGGCCTTGGTCTGCTGGTGAACATCACCGTGGCCTGGGTGCTGATGCGTGGCGAGCAGACCATGAACGTGCGCGGCGCGCTGCTGCATGTGATGGGCGATCTGCTCGGCTCGGTGGCCGCCTTGGCCGCGGGCACCATCATCTATCTGGGCGGCCCGCTGATCGCCGACCCGCTGCTGTCGCTGTTCGTCAGCCTGCTGATTCTGGTCTCCGCCGGGCGGCTGCTGCGCGAAGTCACACGGGTGCTAATGGAGGGTGTGCCGAGGGACGTAGATGCGCGCGAGGTCGGCGGCGCCCTCGCCGAAGTCGAGGGGGTTCGCGCCGTGCACGACATGCATATCTGGAGCCTGTCCTCAAATAACTATGCCCTGGCCGCGCACGTGGACCTGGACCGCATGGGCCGCTGGGAACAAACGCTGCCGCGATTGCAGGCCATCCTGCGCGAACGTTTCGGCATCGCGCACAGCACCTTGCAGCCCGAGGACGCCGCGATTCGGAGGGCCTGCGACGCCCACCCGGATTGCGGCACGAACAACACAGACGAACGCCCATGAGCAAGACGAATCCTAAAGCTCGGATCAGCGAATTTTCCGTACCCAAGATGGATTGCCCCTCGGAAGAGGGCGTGATCCGCATGATCCTGGAGGGTGTGACCGGCGTGCATGGCCTGGTATTCGATCTGGGCGAGCGTCAGGTCCAGGTGTTACACGATCGGGACGTGGACGAAATCACGCCCAAGCTCGAATCCTTGGGTCTGGGGGCATGCTTGCTGCGCACTCGAGGTGCGGACGACGATGATCTGCAAGCGCTGCAACAAAGCGACGAGGCGGATGCGCAAGAGTCCGGCACGCTGAAAATACTGCTGGCCATCAACGGCTTCATGTTCTTCGCCGAATTCACGCTCGGCTGGCTGGCGCAATCCACCGGCCTGCTGGCCGATTCGCTGGACATGTTCGCCGACGCGGCCGTCTACGGTGTGGCCCTGTATGCGGTGGGCCGCAGCCTGCAACTGAAAACCCGCGCCGCGCAACTGGCCGGCTGGCTGCAATTGCTGATGGCACTGGGCGTGCTTTTCGAGGTCGCCCGGCGCTTCATATTCGGCAGTGATCCTGTTTCCATGTTGATGATTACCGTGGGTTCGGTCGCACTGGCCGCAAACGTCACCTGCCTGTTTCTCATTTACCGCCACCGTCACGGCGGCTCCCACATGAAGGCGAGCTGGATATTTTCCGCCAACGACGTGATCGCTAATGTCGGTCTGATCCTGGCCGCGGTCCTGGTGGCCTGGACCGGCTCGCGTTATCCGGACCTGATTATCGGCACTATCATCGGCTTCGTGGTGCTCGACGGCGCCCGGCGTATTCTCAAATTGCGGAACTGACCACCGATGGCCAGAGCCATGTTGCATCTCGGCCGACCCAGGCCGGGTTCGCTCGCGCCGTGGCTGAGGACAACGGCGACCGGCGCGGCCCTGTCACCGGCCTTCGCTCCCTCATTTGATAGTGGATTGCGCCGCGCCTCAGCGTGTTTTTTCTCTGATCAGCCCATCGAGTACCGCCTCGATAGCATCTTCGCGGACGGCCGCATCGCCGAGGATGAGCGCGTAACACTTCAGCACGCGCTGAGCAAACTGGTCGGTGGTAATTTTTCGAGACTGGCGTTTCGTCGCTGCATCTACCCGTCGAAATGGTCGAACACCTCGCCCACGAGATCCACGAGCTAGCCGGCCAATTTTTCTACGGCAGGCGGCGCAAATGCAGCGACGCTAGCGCAGCCTGCGGCGCGAGTATCGCCAAAAGTGTGTGTAGCAGGGTGGATTACCTAGTGCTTGGCGCCGTTGGTAGCACGCACCGGGTGACCACAAAGCTTTGGTCGTACGATTGAGACGATAATGAACCTGCGTGCCGAGCACGGCCGGCCGATACTTGTTCTTGAAGATAGTTGGCGAGCCACGGTGGTGGTTCGAGCATAACGTGTACGCGCTAGACGAGACGCTGATCTAAAGACACTTAGATGCTGTACCTGATGGGCCCGCGGGTCAGCGAGCTCGCCAACGGACGGATGGGCGACTTTGAACTGCGCCTAAAACGATTAAGTTGTTCGTCCAGCAGGCCTGACGCTATGCTGACCCATACCCACCCTATAATACGCATAATGTATATTATGTTAAATGATAGATAAACCGATTGTCTTGCCCGCCTTTGGGCTCGGCCCTTGCCCTCTTCGTTGAGTCTTCCCAGCGAATGACGCAATCAATATCGCGTCCAAGGCAGTGGCGTGCGATTATCCGGAATCGACGTCCATTCCACGCTAACCCGGCGCCTAAGATTCGTGCTCGATCACCCTGATTCAAATAATAAAACTCGTTTTCTCTCTCGCCATCTGAGGACGGCGCTGCTGGCGCTGGGTGTGGTTTCCAGCGGTGGCGCGTTGGCGCAGTCGGCTTCCGAGGTTCTCGAGGCTCCGGCCGGTGATGAGCCGTCGAGTCTGCTGGAACAGATCGACATCTCGTCTCCCTCCCAGGGCGAACCGGGGCTGCGTGAGGAATTGTCCGCGCTCCGGACATCGCTGGACGAGCGCCAGGCCGCGCTTGCCAGCACTGAGGAACGGGTCGACCTGGTTGAGACTCGGGTTACCGACCTCCAGCAGGAATTCGAGGAACTGCAGACCCGCCTGCAGACGGCGGGCCTGGATGTGTCGGGCGAATATGCCGCGCTGCTGCGCACGCGGCTGAACCGGATGGAGGCCCAGCATCTGGACGGCAAGGTGATCGCCGGGATCAAGAACTCGCTGGAAGACGCGCGCATCGCATTGTTTGCCGTGGAAGAGCTTGATGCCGCGACGACCGATGCCCCCTCATCGGCGTCGGCGGAAGCACTTGCCGCGGACCGCCGCGTACTGATCAAGGCGTTGCGGGACGCAACGGCCGAACATATCGACGCACTCAATGCGCTGTTCGAGCAGGTCCGCGAGCTGCAGGCATTGATCCGGAACTACAGCAACCTGCTGTCGGAACGCCTGTTCTGGCTGCCCAGTACCGACCCGATGAGCCTGCAGACGGTGCGCGACACCGCGGCCGGTTTTCAGTGGCTGGCGCAACGGCAGCACTGGCAGACCCTGATGCTGAATATCGGCCCGTCCATGGCGGGACAGCCGCTGGCCTGGCTGCTGACGGTGGCGCTTGCCGGCCTGCTGGCGGCCCGTGACGTCCTGCGCAGGCGACTGCTCGCCACCGCGAACAACGTCGGGCATGTCCGTCATGACCACTTCGGACTGACCCTGGCCGCCCTGCTCTACACGGTTCTGCGCGCCCTGCCCGGCTCCCTGGCGCTCCTGCTCGCCGGTGTGCTGGTCCGGGACAGCAGCGCATTCGGTCGCGCCCTGGCCCAGGGCCTCTTCGATGCCGCGCTGGTGTTCTTCCTGTTCTGGTTCCTGCGGCACATCGCAACCGAAGGCGGGCTCGGCCATCACCACTTCCGCTGGAGCGAGAACGTGCTGCTGGCGCTGCGCAAGAGCGTGGTGTGGCTGCTGCTGGTACTCCTGCCAGTGGTGGCATTCGGGCGAATGTCGCATGCCGACATCGGCGAGTTGTTTCAACCCAGCCTCGGCCGGCTGTTGTTCGCTATCGCCAGCATCGCCCTGGCCTGGTTCGCCCACCGCATCGTCAGCACCATCATCGAGGGCACCACGGACGAGAATCCCCGGCGCTGGCTGTATCTTTTCTACGCGGCCACAGTGGCCGCGCCAATCGCGCACATGGGGCTGGCCCTAATCGGCTATCAGCATACGGCGGTCGCGCTGCAGTCGACGCTGTTCATTACCGTCTGCTGGATCGTGGGGGTGAACCTGCTTTATTACCTGGCGGTCCGCGCCCTGGGTATCCGCGAGCGTCGGCTGGCGCTGGAACGGCTGCTGGCCCAGCGGGAGCTGGACCGGTCCCTGAGCGAAGCGCGCGAGGCCGCGGACAATTCCGGCGAGGGCATGCCGGAAAATCTGGATACCCCCGATCTTGATCTGGACCTGATCAATCACCAGACACACGCCCTGCTGCGCATGATCGTGGCCGGCATGGCACTGGTGGGTTTCTGGATGCTGTGGTCGAACTTCATCCCGGCGCTTGCGGTGTTCGACGAACTGACGCTGTGGACGGTACCGGCTGTAACCGAGGGCGGCAGCGCCACCCCCATCACCCTGCAGGATCTGTTGCTGGCGCTATTGCTCGGCACCCTCACCTTCTTTGCGGCCCGCAATCTGCCCGGCATGCTGGAAGTGGCAGTCCTCAGCCGGCTGAATCTGGCCCCGGGCTCCAGTTACGCGGTGACCACGATTTCAACCTACTGCATCGTGATCATCGGCATCGTGATGTCGCTAGGCGCGATCGGCGCGCAGTGGTCCAAGCTGCAATGGCTGGTCGCCGCGCTGGGCGTGGGGCTGGGCTTCGGGCTCCAGGAGATCGTGGCGAACTTCGTTTCCGGCCTGATCCTTCTGTTCGAGCGGCCGGTACGGGTTGGCGATACGGTCACGGTGGGCGAACACACCGGTACCGTCTCGCGCATCCGTATCCGGGCCACGACGCTGACCGACTGGGACCGCAAGGAACAGATCATCCCCAACAAGACCTTCGTCACCCAGGAGGTCACCAACTGGACGCTGTCGGATTCGGTGACGCGCGTGATCATCCGCGTGGGCGTTGCCTACGGCTCCGACATCAATCTGGTCCAGGGACTGCTTCAGGAGCTGGCGAATGCCAATGAGCGGGTGGTGGCAGATCCACCGCCGGCGGTCTTCTGCGTGAATTTCGGCGACAGCAGCGTGGATTTCGAGATCCGCGCCTTCGTGACCAGCATTCTCGACATCATGCTGCTGGGTCACGAAATGCGGGCGTCAATCGCCGCCGCCCTGGCCGAGCGGGGCATCGTCATCCCCTTCCCGCAGCGCGATATCCATATCATCGGGCCGGCCAATCTGCCGGGTAGCGAGCCGTCGGCAGGCGAAGCGGGCCAGCCGTCGGGTTAGTACTGGGTTTCCGGAATCCGGACGACCATGCCGTCCAGCTCGTCGGTGACCGTCAGCTGACAGGTCAGACGGCTGTTGTCCTCCGGTTCGGAGGTGTACTCGATCATGGCCTCTTCGTCGCCCTCGGGGGCCGGCAGACGCGCCAGCCACGCCGGATCCACGTAGACGTGGCAAGTGGCGCAGATGCAATTACCGCCGCAATCCCCCTCGATACCGGGCACCATGGCCTCGATGGCCGCTTCCATGAGGGTGCCGCCGGTCTTTGCCTCCACGTCGTGTGAGGCGCCGCTGAAGTCAATGAAAGTAATCCTGGGCATTGTCGGCATTATAGTGACGAATATGCACTATGTTACATGATCGATTTCAGGTCGACATCCAGATCGATCAGTGTCGCCGGTTCGACGGCGGCCCGTGCCCCCACCAGTTTCTTGCCGGCCATGAAGGCGGGCGGCATGTTCACGGCGTCAACGGCGACGAGCTTGCCTTGCTTGAGGTAGAACACGGCGAAGGCGTCGTCATCGGGGTTGCCGCGGATGGCGGTCGCATCATGCCCTTCTGACAGGCCCACCATCTGCAGGCGCAGATCGTACTGGTTGGACCAGAACCAGGGCGCGGCGTTGTAGGGCTGGTCGCCGCCGGTCAGCGTGGCTGCGGCCGTGCGTGCCTGATCCACCGCGTTGGCGACGGATTCCAGGCGTACCGGCTGATCGAAGTACAGGTTGCGATGCCGGGTGCAGTCGCCGATGGCCAGAATATGCGGGTCGTCGGTTCGCGTGTACTCGTCCACCAGAATCCCGTCGTCACAGGGCAGTCCCGCGGCTTCGGCCAGCGTCGTTTCCGGCTGGATGCCGATGGAGACCAGCACCAGATCGGCGGGCACGGTGCTGCCGTCGTCGCAGGTCACGCCGCTCACCTGCCCGTCATCGCCGGCTTCAAACGCGACCACGCGGGTGCCGGTGCGCAGATCCACCCCGGCCTCGCGGTGCTTGCGCTCGAAATAGCGGGAAATGGTTTCGCCCGTGACCCGGGCCATCACGCGCCCCTCGGTCTCCAGCACGGTGACCGACACGCCCAGTTTCGCGGCGACCGCCGCCACTTCCAGCCCGATGTAGCCGCCGCCCACGATCACCAGCCGCTGCCCGGCGGTCAGCGCGGGGCGAAGGGCGTCCACATCCGCAATCGTGCGCAGGTAGTGGATGCCGTCCAGATCGGCCCCGGGCACCGGAATCCGGCGCACCTGCGAGCCGGTGGCCAGCACCAGGTTGTCGTATGTCAGGCCGGACCCATCGGCCAGCGTCAGTTCGCGGCTGTCGCGGTCGATTGCCTCGACGCGGGTATCCAGTGACAGCGTAACGCCGGCCTTGTCATAGGTCTCCTGCGGCTTCAGGTAAAGCGACGACAGTTCCACTTCGCCCGACAGGTAGGCCTTGGAAAGCGGCGGGCGCTGGTATGGCAGATGCGCCTCCTCCCCAACGATGACGATCTTCCCGTCATACTTCTTCTGGATCAGGGTCGTGGTGAGCATGCCGGCGGCATGCCCCGCCCCGACGATGACGGTGGTTTCGGACATCGGGCGAATCGGGTAGTGAAATGTCAGCGACGTATCTTGCCACGGAATCGGCCGCGATCAGAGGGGTCGGTTTTGTATAGTCGCGCCATGCACGCGCCACTACCTACCCGCCGGATTCGGGACGCATTCGTCGCGCTGGTCATCTGCCGGCAGGAAGAGATTGCCGGCCATCCCGACGCGGTCATCGAGGCGGACCGCACGGCGGCGGGGGCCGGCGGGCCGTTTCATGCCCGCGTTCGGATGCGTGCGCGATCACTCGCCGGGGCCGATGGCCGCGCGGATGCGATTGCCCGGGCCGCCCGGCGACTGGGCCTCGCGGCCATCATCGGTTTCGCGCTCGCCGGACTGGGCGGCCTGTCCGCCGCGTCGGCGGCGCTGGCCCCGGCGCCGCCGGTGAATCTGCCCCTGGTGCTGGTATTGCTGGTGGGCTTCAATCTCGCGTCACTGGGCCTCTGGCTGTTGCTGCTGCCGCTGACCGCGCGCTCCGGCGGCGGACTGGGAGGCCGCCTCTGGGACTGGTGGCACCGATGGCGCCGGACCCCGCCGGCCGGCCCGCCCCCGGCCGGTTTGATCACCACGCGGCTGCTGATGACCGAGCGCCCGGGCAAGTGGCTTTTCGCCGGCTGGATTCACGGCCTCTGGCTGGTCTTCAGTCTGGGCGCCCTGCTGGCGCTGGCGACTCTGCTGAGCCTGCGCGAAATCGATCTGGTATGGGAAACCACCCTGCTGGATGACAACGCGCTCCAGCGCTGGGCCGAACTACTGTCACTGGGCCCGGCACTATTCGGCGTGGCGGGCGCCAACGACCTGCCGTTGCAGGGCGAGACTGCCCGGGCGGCACGGCAGGACTGGGCGGCCTGGTTGCTGGTTGCCACCGCCATTTACGGCGCCCTGCCCCGCCTGATCGCCCTCGTGGTTTCACTGGGCCTGGCGCGGCTTTCCCTGGCCCGGGCGACCCGCGACGAACAACGGCCCGGCTTCGCGCGGCTACGGTCGCGGTTGATGGCGGCAACCGCCGCACCCGGCGCAACTGCCGCCGAGATAACGTCGCCTGCGGTACCGGAAGCGGGCAATCCGACCGCACCGGCGGTACCGGAAGGTACCTGGCAGGCCGTGGGTCTGGAACTGGATGAACCGCCGGCCCCGCCCCAGGAGGCCGCCTGGGACTGGCTGGGCAGCGTGGATGACCTGACCAGCCGACGAAACCTGCTGACGCGGCTTCCCGACATCCGGATCGATCGACTGCTGCTCATGGTCAGCGTCCGCACCACCCCGGACCGCGGCGCCGAGCGCTTTCTGAACGATGCCCTGGCCGCTGCGGGCGCCGATGGCGCGATCCTGCTGGTAGGCGCGACGCCCACACCCGCAAGACTGCGCGCCTGGCAGGAAACGGCCATTGCCGCGGGTGCCGGACTGGGCGTGTTCGGCCTGCCGGCAGGCGAACCTGGCAGGGTGTCGGCATGAACCCGATCACCGGCAATCCGTTGCAGCTGGCCGTCGTCGGCCACACGAACGCGGGCAAGACCTCACTGCTGCGCACGCTCACCCGCGACGCCCGCTTCGGCGAGGTGTCCGACCGGCCCGCCACCACACGCGACGTCGCGCGAATCGATCTCGGCAGCGATCCGGCCGCCGCCGTGGCCCTGTTCGACACCCCGGGACTGGAGGATGCGCTGGGACTGCGCGCCCATCTGGACGAGGGGCTGGCGCAGGCGGTCGACCCGGTCGCGGGCATCGAGGCGTTTCTGCAGGGCGACCACGATCAGGGCCGTTACGAGCAGGAGGCCCGGGTCCTGCGGCAGTTGCTGCAAAGCGATGCGGCACTGCTGGTCATCGATAGCCGCGAGCCGATGCGCGCCAAGCATCGGGAAGAACTCAGGCTGCTGGCGGCCTGCGGCCGACCGCTGTTACCGGTGCTAAATTTCGTCGCCGATCCCACGGCTGACGCGGCGGACTGGCGCACACAACTGGCGCGACTGGGTCAGCATGTTCTGGCCGAGTTCGACACCGTGGTGCTCGACGCCGGCGCCGAGGATCGGCTGTTCGAAAAACTGGGCCTGATGCTGGACGCGCACCGCGACCGCCTCACCGCTCTGCAGGCGGAACGTCGCGACGAGCGCCGCACGACCATCATGGCGGCCTGTCGAGTGGTGGCGGAACTGCTCATCGACGCGGCGGCGCTACGGCGGACCGCCGGGACGGACGAGGACCCGGCGCCAACCCGCACCGCGATGCGCGATCAGCTGCGCGAGCGCGAACAGGCCGCGGTGGCGGCGTTGCTGGATCTGTTCCGCTTCGAACTGGGCGCCTACCAGGCGCCCGACCTGCCGCTGGACGACGGTACCTGGCGCGAGGATCTGTTCGACCCCGACCATCTGCGCGCCTTCGGCATCCGCACCGGATCGGCGGTGGCGGCCGGCGGTATGGCCGGTCTGGGCGTGGATGCCATGACCGGCGGCCTGAGTCTGGGTGCCGCTACTGCCATCGGCGCCGGGCTGGGTGCGGCGGCCGGCGCCACCGATCGTCTGATCCGCCCCTGGTGGGTGCGCTTGCAGGGACGACAGGTACTGGCGCCGGATGTCGCGGTGCTGGCCCTGCTGGCGGCGCGTCAGATCATGCTGCTGCGCGCCCTGCTCCGCCGCGGCCATGCGGCTACCCAGCGCCTGCAATCGGAAGCGCCGGCCGGGGGCTGGCCCAGCAGGCAACTGCGGCGACGGGTGTTGCGTTGCCGGATGCATCCAGCCTGGTCGCGGCTCAATCAGTCACTGTCAGGCGGGGCCCCGCCGCGGGTGGCCCAGCGTATCGCCGAGGCGGTCGAGCAGGCCCTGGATGAAGCGCCCTCAGCGTCCGTCGATCAGCACCGGGGCTAGCGACTCGGCAATGTCGCCGATGAGTGCAGTGGTGGCGGCCGACAGCGCCGACACCAGGGCCGGATAGCCGTCATTGTCCAGCGGCTGGCGGATCGTGAAATGCCGGCGCAGCAGCAGTTCACCCCGTTCATTCTCCAGATGCCAGGTGCCGCCGATCACGGCAACGCCGTCGAAATGGCCGTTGAAACGATCGAAATGGACGAACAGCCGCGGGCCGGTACTCGGCGCGTGCTGCGTGAATACCCGCACCCCGGGCAATGCCCGGCCCAGCTGCGCCGGAATCCGGCGCCGCAACTGTTCGGGCAGCGGTTCCGCCCAGCGGTGGCGCTGCGCCGTGGCCACCTCGGTTTCTGTGGTCCGGATGACGATGCCCTGGGTCTGCAGATAAGCCGTCGTGCTGACACCGGCCAGGGTCAGGCTGATGCTGTCCTCCGCCGCTGCCGGGTCAGCCTCGGGGCCGGTGAGCAGGTAGTGATGCGTGGCAGGTACCGACGTCGCGCAGCCGGCTATCAGCGGCAGCATGATCAGCAGTATCGGAAGTCGGTTCATCGCGGCGCTCTCGGCATGGGGTCTTCCTCGGGTTCACGGCCGAACAACAGGGCATCGGGACTCTCGCGCAGCGTATCCGCCAGCGGGCCCAGGTCATCGAGGACCCGTGTCAGCTGTTGCAACGCCCGATCCAGCTGGTCGTAAACCGGCTGGCCTTCGCGATAGGCCCCCAGCGTTCGCTGGATTTCCCGCAGCGTCTTCTCCAATTCCGCGGGCAGGCTGCGGGCCTCATCGGTCTTGAGTACCTGGTTGAGGGAATCCAGCGTGGCTGTCATTTCCTCGAACGTGCGATCGGACGACGCCAGCGTATCGCCCAGGCGATTCAGGGTGGGTTCGATATCCAGATTGTTGAGCTTGTCCAGCAGCGTCGAAATCTTCTGTTCGATGCCGGTAAAGCCACCGACGGTGCTGGGGAACACCGGATAATCGCCCACGGTCACCATGTCTCGCGGCTCGGGTTCGTCGACGATCTGCAGATCCATGTACATGGCGCCGGTCAACAGGTTGCCGGGCCGTACGCTGGCCCGCAGGCCACGCTCGAATAGCCCGTCCAGGCGTTCACGCCACTCGTCCAGGCTGCGGTCGCCCCAGGCCGGTCCCAGCCGTTGGGGTTCGAACAGGATCCGCACCGGAATGCGGAAATCCTCGAAGTTCTGCTCGCGCACCGCCTCGGTAAAGAACGGCACATCCGTCACCGTACCCACGCGGATGCCGCGGAAGGCCAGCTGCGCACCAGGGTTGAGACCGCGGACCGAGTCTCGCACCAGCACGATGTATTCGATCTGCTGATCGAAACGATCCTGCTGCGCCTTATCGCGAGAGGCGAACAGATCGAAGTGGTCACCGTTGGATACCGCGCCACCCGGCGGTACGTCCTCCGGGAGGCCGAAGGTCACGCCGCCCGCCAGCATGGCCTCGAGCGACCCGAGATTCACCTGCACCCCCTCGGAGCTGAGCTCCACATCCACGCCGGAGCGGTTCCAGAACTGTGTATTGCGGCGGATCAGCGAATCATAGGGCTGATCGACGAATACCTGGTATCGCATTTGCTGTGTTTCGGCATCGAATTCCGCGGTTTCCACCCGCCCGGCCTCGCGGCCCTGATACAGCACCGGATCGCCCACGCTCAATGCTGCCTGCTCCCGGCCGGACAGGCGCAGCGACAGGCCCGGCGCATCCGATTCCATCACCGGCGGCTGCTCCAGCGCCTCGAAGCGGTAGCGCGGCTTGTCGGACTCGCCCGGCTGCATCTGGACATAGGCGCCGGAGAGGATGGTGTTCAGCCCGCTGATGCCCCGTCGGCCGATACGCGGCTTAACCACCCAGAAGCGGGTGTCCTCCACCAGCAGGCCGGTGGCGTCGCGATCCATGCGGATTTCGGCGATGGTCCCGGAATAGTCGCCAGTGAGGCGTACGTCCTCGACCTTGCCGACTTCGACGTTGCGAATCTTGACCGTGGTGCGTCCCGCCTCCAGCCCCTCGGCATTGGGCAACTCCAGCGTCACCAGCGCGCCGCGTGCCAGCACGTTCTGATAGAACAGCCAGCCGCCGACCAGGATCGCCACCAGAGGGATGATCCAGACCGCAGACAGCCAGGGGCCCCGCTGTTGATCGATATGGGCTGTCTGCAGATCGGAGTCGGTCATGTCGGGGTATGTCGTTGTGCGATCAGTCGCGGATCAAGGCTCTGCGCGGCCAGCATGGTCAGCAGCACCACCGCGGCAAACGAGGCCGCCGCGGGTCCGGGTGACACGGCCATGTACTGGTCGGCCTGGATCAGCGCCGTGAGTACCGCCACCACGAAAATGTCGATCATCGACCACCGGCCGATGACTTCGGTCACCCGATAAACCCGCAGGTCCCCCAATCGGGTGGCCGGCCGTCCGGTCTGCAGTTTAAGGCATAGCCAGCCCAGCATGCCGATCTTGGCAATCGGCACCACGATGCTGGCCACGAAGATGATCAGAGCGATCGGCCAGCTGCCGGTTTCCACCATGTGGACCACGCCGCCGATGATGGTGGCCGGCGTGGTATAGCCGAGGCTGACGGTCGCCATGATCGGCATCAGATTCGCCGGCAGCAGCAGGACCGAGGCGGCGGCCAGCAGCGCCCAGGTCCGCTGCAGGCGCAAACCCGCCGCGGCCGGCAGCCGATGCCCGCAGCGAGGGCAGGCCCGCGTGCCGGATGCCGTGAATATCAGTCCGCAGGCGTGACATCCGGCGCACCCCTGAGCAGCGGCGGTACGGCCCGCCTGTGGTCTGGCGGCCAGGTTGCCCGCCGGTACGAAACGGTGCCAGTAATCCGTCGGGTGAAAACGGCTGGTGATCGCCAGCATCAGGATCGCGTAGGCGCAGAAGGTATAGAACGCCGGCCCAAGCATCACGTTGGCTAGGGTCACGATCTTGATCAGGCTTACCAGGATGCCGACGATGAACACGTCGCTCATCATCCACGGCTCGATCGGGGCCAGCCAGCGGCATACCGCGGTACTTCCCGGCAAGGGTCGGTCCCTTGCCAGCGCCAGGCTCAGGTAGAACGCCCCGGCCAGGTAAAGCCCCGGCAGAAACACGGTGGTGGCCAGCACCAGGATGCCGAGAAACAGATAGGTCTGGTCTAGCAGGACGGTGCCGGCATCGAGCAGCCGGATGGTATGCCCGCGGCCCTGCACGTCGAATGACAGGAAATCGAACCCGATCGACAAAGCAAGCAGGATCAGACCGGTCAGCGACAGCGCTAGCGTGCCAGCATGGGTTCGCGGCCCGCCGCGGGCAATGCTGTGCGCACAGCGCGGGCATCGCGCACGCTCGCCGGCCGACAGGTTCGGGACCTCACAGACCCAGTCGCAGGTCGGGCAGACATGGGAGGTGGCCTGACTCATGGGGCAGCGTCGTACATCACGCCGCCAGCATACGCGAGGCAGCCATCCGCCAGCGGTACTTAGTCCAGCGCGATCACCGCCCGACCGCTGATGCTGGCCTTGCCCTCGCCGTCCACGTTTTCGATCTCGACTTCGATGCGGTTCTCGCCGTCTTCCGTAAACTTGCGGGCAACACGGCCCCGACTGGTGACCTCGGCATGCACCGGCACGATATCCAGAAAGCGTGCATCCAGATTCCTCAATGCCGTCTGCGGCACCCATTGGGTCACCAGCCGGCCGAGCCAGGCCATGCCGAGCATGCCGTGGGCGAATACATCATCCAGGCCGGCCTTCTTCACGAAATCGATGTCCACGTGCATCGGGTTGTGATCCCCGGACGCGCCGGCGTACAGCGCAAGCTGAAGCCGATCGATGGGCGGATGCTCGAGCGCCGGCAGGTTGTCGCCGACTTCGATGTCGTCGAATCGGGGCATTGGCATCACGGATTCCTCACGACGATGACGGAGCGCAGGCTGGCGATTGCCTGTTGATCCTGGTTGGTGACCTCGGTGTCCTTGACCACGAATTCCAGTTTGCCGCCCTTCTTGCTGTAGATATCGGTAATGCGACCGTGGAAGGTCAGCTGATCACCGGCATACGCCATGGCGTGGTACTGGAAACGCTGTTCGCCGTGCAGAATCTGGCTGACCTTGATACCGAGCTCCTCATACACCGCAAAGGGGTTGGGCACCTCCATTTCCAGACAGAACAGGAAGGTCGGCGGTACCGGAATGTCGGGATGGCCGGCGCCACGCGCCGCGTCGGTATCTCGATAGACCGTATCGGTCTCCCCGATGGCCTTGGCGAAGAAGCGCAATCGGCCCCGCTCCACGTCCACCGAATGGACGGGTAGCTCCCGTCCGATATGACTTGTATCGATCATCGTCCCGTGTCTTTTCGGTATTTGCCGCCAGCCTAGAGTATTTCTCGAGTCGGGGCGAGACCCGCACGTTGGCTTGGGTTCAACCCATACCGCGTGACATCGCGGATTGCCGGCTGGCGCGCCATAATGCTGGATATTCCGATTGGGAATGCGGCGCCGCTGGTCTGGCGCCACGCTAAATTGCCAGCATTCGGGCCCGTCTGGCGGCGCTGTCCCCGGCGGCCCGCAAGCCAAAACCGGGGTCGTCGACGCCCGATATCGGCCCCGCAGCGCCCACCGGATTCTCAATAGGAGAAGAGTCATCTTGCATCTTGAGGACGTATTCGCCCCCACCCTGTTTGCCCGCCAAACCGTTTTCATTACCGGCGGCGGCAGCGGTATCAACCTCGGCGTGGCAGAGTGCTTCGCCCGCCTGGGCGCCAATATCGCCATCTGCGGCCGCACCCAGTCGAAACTGGATGACGCAGCAGGAGGGCTGCAAAAGTTGGGCGCGAACGTAGTCGCCCAGGCGGCCGACGTACGCGACATGGACGCGCTGGCCGACGCCATGGCCACCACGGAAAAACAGCTCGGGCCAATCAACGTGCTCGTGGCAGGGGCCGCCGGCAACTTCACCGCACCCACGGAAAAGCTCTCCAGCAACGGCTTCCGCACCGTGGTCGACATCGACCTGGTCGGGGCCTTCAACGCCGCGCGTGCCGCCTTCGAGCAACTCCGGCAAACCCGCGGCAGCCTGATCTTCATTTCCGCCGGTCAAGCCCAGGCACCGTTCGAATTCCAGGCACATGCCGGCGCGGCGAAGGCCGGCGTGGACAACCTGATGAAAACGCTGGCCCTGGAATGGGGGCCTTATGGCATTCGGGCGAATAGTGTGTTGCCCGGGTGGATCGCCGATACCGAAGGGCTCAAGCGGCTAGCGCCGCCCGGCAGTGAGCACCGGATTGCCGACGAGGTGCCGATGCGTCGCATGGGCGACACGGCGGACGTCGGCGCCCTGGCCTGCTTTCTCGCCAGCCCGCTGGCGAGCTACATCACCGGCAACGTGGTGGCGGCAGACGGCGGGATGATGCTGCGGGGGTCCGGCATCTGGACACAAGTGATCGGGGCGATGCTGGCGGAGACCGGCGCCAACTGAGGAGGCGGCTTTGCCATGCCCGGGGCTCCGCTTTCGGGAGCGCGTCTGCTACACTTGCGCGCGCTTGCGCCGGTGGCGGAACTGGTAGACGCGCTAGGTTGAGGGCCTAGTGGGCGAATAGCCCTTGGGAGTTCGAGTCTCCCCCGGCGCACCATCTCCTCGCGATGATCTCGGATTGGCCCCGACCTCCCGTCGGCCGCGCCCTGCCCCGAACGAATTCCTTACTGGCATTGCCCGGCGCGGGTGATCCGCAACTCCCGTGCGTCTGAGGCTGGTTGTTTCGCGCGCATACCCGGGCTAGCAGGTGGGCCGCTTTTTGGTCTTAGTGGTACTTACGTCCGCCGATTTACTGACAGTCGGAAGGCCGGCCAAAGCCGGCGCTACTCCGTTGCGGACTTTGTCGGACCGACTTCAATCCGCCACTTTGACCGGTGCGGGCCGGGCCGGTTCTGTTATCGATATCACAGCCAAAAAAAAGGCGGCCCCGAGGGACCGCCATTGAAACCGTGATGAGCCGACTGGCGGGGGGATCACGGTGTGATCCCCCGCAGTAGCTCGTGCCGGTTTACGCGCCCAGTCGACGCATCGCCTGGGTGGTCAGGTACTTGTCGTAAGCGTCATCACCATCGGTGTTCCACTCGGACTTGTACCCGCCTGTCACTTCATTGGCCTGGTAGAAGCGGCTCATGCGGCCCGACTGAATGTCGTGGCAATGCACCCAGCGCCAGCTCCAGGGCTCGTGGCCCTCACCGGTCTTCATGCCGGTGTACTTGGAGAAGCCAGCCTGCCAGCTCTTCCAAATGTTGCCCTTGCGGTCGTAGTCGACACTGCGGACGAACTCGCCATTACGCGCGTCCAGCCAGGTGCGGCGCTTGCCGACCGGGGTACGCGGGTACTTGGTGGGCTCGAGGTCGATCACGATGCACTCGGGGCAGAGTTCCTGGGTGGTGTTCCAGTAGGTCTGGCCCTTCGGACCACCGTGGACACCCATTCCCCAGTTCGGATCGTCCTTGTGACCTTCGTCCCAGCCACCATGGAAATCGCCGAGCATCGGCTGACGGCCGACAATCTTCATGTTGCCCCAGGTGGCCAGCGGATCGCCGGCGGCCCAGGCGTTGGACAGGAACACGGTAATGCCCGGCACCAGCGGCTCGAAGCGCTGGTTGGTCGGGTATTCACGTACGCGCTTGAACGCCGGCAGGTAGCCGACCAGGCCCGGGAACTGGCGCTGGTCGTAGGGCCAGGTGTTCAGGAACGAGGTACCGGACTGCTCGTTCGGCGCGGTGAAGAACACCGACTGATACCGCAGCATGTCCTTTTCGTTGTTCCACACCTTGCCGTCCGGACGCACGGTGACCTGCAGCTCGGACCAGACGAATTCGTACTGGTACTGCACGTCGCCATCCGGACCGATATCCCAGTCCTTGATCGCGTACTGCGAGTAGTTATGACGACCCCAGCCGTAGTTGATGTTGGCCTGGGCCTCGTAGGCATTCTTCGGTTCCGGGAACGGCAGACCACCCTTGGCCGGCACGCCCTTCTTCTCGAACCAGATGTTGCCGTCGTCATCGACCACGGTCTTGCCGCGGTTGGCGATGGTCTGCTCGAGGAACGGCTCCTCAAAGAGATCCAGCACGTCCGTGGTAGCTTCGCGGATACCGATCTGTCGACCGTCGTCACGTACTTCCTGAACCGTGATCGGATCAAGCAGATGTTCTACGTGCTCGAGGTTGTCGGCGGTAATAGTGTCACCGACGGAAATCTTGCCCTTGGTGTGCTCCTCGATGGAGATCTGCTCATCGGGATAAGCCATCTTGATGTCGGTCGACTGCCCCTTGGCCAGCATCGGCCAGACACTGCCGAGGACGCCGGCATAGCCGAGGCCCTTGGCGGTCTTCTCCATCATTTTTCGACGACCGTAGTCGAAGTCGTACTTGCGGATATGCATATCGCCTCCTCCAGACATCGCTTGCTGCGATGGTACTGATTCCCTGTACATGCGCGCGCAGGCACAGGTCCCTAAAAACGGTACGGGTGTATTCTGTATTTCCCGTCCGACGGTGACACGCCCCTGTGGACGTACACCGCGTGAATTATATTGCCTATACGCGGCGCCAACCCTTCGAGTTTCAATATTCGGGAAAAACTACCCGACAGGGTGGGCCGGCTCGTCAGGCCGCCTCGGTGAGCATGGCATCGATCACGGCCCGGTGATCCGGGAACAACGGGACCATCCCCTGGCAGGTGTTCGCCACCGCCCGGGCATCGCTGGCCTGGTGCTTGGGCCCCGCCTTGCGGGTGTTCCGGGGAAATCGTCCCATGCCCGCAAGAATGCATATCCACGAGGTATGCGAGTAGACGAGCTGTTCGCTGCGCTCGTTGAGCGCGCCGAGAATATCGCCGCTTCGATTATCCCAGGTCGACAGTAGCGCCTCGACCACATCCGAACAGGGACTGTTCTCGCGGTTGTCGATCCAGTACGGCGTGTCGGTGCGGGTATTGAGCTTGTAGTGCATGAACACGTAATCCCGCACGCCGTCGAAGGTCTGCCCGATGCGGCGATTGAATGCCGCCCTGGCCGCTTCGCCCTGCCCGTGCGCGGTGATGAACTGCTCCAGCGTTTCCTGCACCAGCATCAGGGCGGTGGCTTCCAGCGGCTCGATGAACCCCTGCGACAGGCCCACCGCCAGGCAATTGCCCGCCCAGCAGTCCTCGCGCCGGCCGATACGCATCTTCAGATGCCGAGCTTCCACCGCGGGATCATGCTGGCCGGTGTGTTCACGTAATTCGCGCTCGGCCTCTTCCGGCGAGCAGTAGTCCGACGAATACACATAACCGTTGCCGAACCGGTTGGTCAGCGGAATCTTCCAGGCCCAGCCGTGGCGCAGCGCCGTCGACAGCGTCTCCGAAGGCAGACCGACGTTCGGTTCCGTGGGCGTGGGCAGCGCCACAGCGCTGTCGTTGAACAGGTGATCCCGGTAGGAATGGAACGGCACCTCCAGCGTACGACCGATCAGCAATCCGGCGAAGCCGGTGCAGTCGACGAAGAGATCGGCCGCCATCCGGCCGTGCCGTTCGGTGTGGACCGCGGCGATGTCGCCGGTGCCGGTCGGCTCGACCTGGTTGACCGTGTCCTCGATGTGGCGAACCCCCATGGCCAGCGACTTGTTCTTGAGGAATTCACCGATCAGGCCTGCATCGAAGTGGTAGGCATAGTCGGTGCTGTAGCTGCCGCGTCCCGCCACCGGTGCCCGGCGGCCCTGGGCCAGGTGCTGGGATACGAAGAATGCATCGGGATGGGCATCCACGGCCACGCTCTTGCGGCGCCGCAGGTCGGCGTTATGGAAGAACGGCTGGATGAACGGATTGTCGTCGAGCGTGAAGAACGGGTGGTAATAGCTGCGATAGCCCGGGCGGGTCGACCAGTCGGGAAAGCGGATGCCGCACTTGTAGGTGGCGTTGCAGGCCGGCATCCACTCGCTTTCGGGAATGCCCAGGCGTTCGAAGAAGACCCGCATGCGAGGCGTGGAGCCCTCGCCAACGCCAATGGTGCCGATCGCCGCCGATTCCATCAGCGTGATCTCGGTACCGTGCTGTCGCCACGCATGGGCGAGCAGGATCGCCGCCATCCAGCCGGCGGTGCCGCCGCCGATGATAAGCACACTGCCGGGCGGATTCTGATGCGCGGTGTTCGCGGCTCCGGTCATGGTCGCTATTGCTCCTGGTTCAGGCGCCGATGGCGTCGTTGGTTGCCGGCAGCAAGCGCGCCACCGTCTGCTTCAACTCCGTCAGCGATTCATCCACGCGCCGGCCGCTGGTGTCCACCACCGCGTCGGCCCGCCGGTATTCGGCCTCGCGCTCCGCAAGAATGCGTTTGAGGTCCGCCATCGCCTCCTCGTTGCTCTCCTCCATCGGGCGCAGATCGCCCTGCGCCCGGACCCGATCCATGTGCTCCTCGGGACTGGCCCGCAGCCAGACGGTACGGAAACTGCCCTGCAGCAACTGATACGTGGCGGGCTCGGAAACCAGACTCCCGCCGACCTCGAGAATCGACTGGCGATGCCCGGCGACGAGATTCTCCAGCGCCTGGCGCTCCAGTCGCCGATAGCTCTTCTGGCCGCCCAGAGAAAACAGCTCCCCGAGCTGCATGCCACCCAGTTCCTCGATCAGTTCGCTCAACCGGAAGAACGGCATCCCGAGCGCGTCCGCCAGACCGCGGCCCAGGGTGGTCTTGCCCGCTCCGCGCAGGCCAATCAGGGCAATGCCACCGCGGCTGTCGCGGCGTTCGCCGAGATACTCCCGCAACAGATTTCGCGCCCCCGCCACGGCGTCCGGCGGAATCGCGGCCAGCAGGCGCCGCAGCTCCGGGTCCATGCCGCGGTCGCCAGCGTCGGTCGCCAGCACCAGATCGCCGAAATCCACGCCCAGGGCCGAGGCCAGCTGCCAGAGCACGGTTACCGAGGGATTGGCCTTGCCGCCTTCCAGTTGCGCCAGATAGCGCTCGGAAATGGATGAATGTCGTGACAGCAGACGTCTCGTCATGCCGCGGGCGGCGCGCAAACCACGTAACCGGTCGCTGAGCGCCAGCAGGTAGCTGTCAAGCTGTGGTTCGAGTTCGTCGGCCAAGACACGTACGGTTTCAGATATATAGTGCATACCGTACCGCATTCCGATGGCGCCCGGCATCGCCGCCCGGCGGGTCCGCTCAACCCTCGATACGCACGAATTCGAAGTCGCCGGGCTTCTTGTCCACGGGCACCCGGGCGGGGGAGATCCAGCCCGCGAACTTTCCGGGCTCGTAACAGGGCTTCATCAGCGATCGCACGTAGGCATAGTCGTCGTCGCAGGGCAGCCACTGGTCCGCCATCGACTGCCATTCGTCGGCGCCGACGATCTCTCCCGCCGGGGTGACATTCAGGTCCGCGAACTGCCCGACCTGGCGGCGGAAGGCCTGATGCGGCAGCACCAGCTCGAAATCGATGCCGGCCTTGGCGATCACCTTGTTCCAGCGTTTCACGCCCGAGGCGCATTCACGGATGTAGTCGTCGCGCAGCCGGGCATTGAGCGAGTGCAGCGCCGGGCGGTCGGCGTACGCGAATCCGCCGTCAACGGGCTCGAGCACGGGATAGGTGTCCTGGTGCAGCTGGTGATCGTCGTCGATGTCGGCTTCCTTGTAACGCCCCTTGATGCCGGCGGTGAAGGCGTTGGCGGCATTGGTCGAGGTTTCCGAGCCGAACAGGTCCTCGCTGACTGTGAAATGGAAGTTAAGATAGCGCTGCATCAGCGGCAGATCGATGACCCCAAGCTTGCGCACCGCCGCCGAGTCTTGGGGGTCCTCGATGCCCGCCTCATTCATCGCGTCCACCGTGCGCTGGATGGTGCGCTTGACGCCATCCTCGCCCACGAACATGTGGTGCGCTTCCTCGGTAAGCATGAATCGACAGGTGCGCGAGAGCGGATCGAAACCGCTCTGGGCCAGCGACTCCAGCTGGAACTTGCCGTCCCGGTCGGTGAAGAAGGTGAACATGAAGAAGGCCAGCCAGTCCGGCGTGGCCTCGTTGAAGGCCCCCAGGATGCGCGGTGTGTCCTCGTGACCGGAGCGACGCTGCAGCAGAGCTTCCGCCTCCTCGCGCCCGTCCCGGCCGAAATGCGCTTGCAGCAGATAGACCATGGCCCAGAGGTGGCGCCCCTCCTCCACGTTGACCTGGAACAGGTTGCGCATGTCATACAGCGAGGGCGCCGTCTGCCCCAGCAGTCGCTGCTGCTCCACGGACGCCGGCTCGGTGTCGCCCTGGATGGTAATCAGGCGCCGTAGCGTGGCCCGGTGCTCGCCCGGCACCTCCTGCCAGGCGGGCTTGCCCTTGTCGTCGCCGCAGGGAATGGTGCGGCCCTCCTCGGCCGGCGCCAGCAGAATGCCCCAGCGGTACTCCGGCATCTTGACGTAGCCGAACTGGGCCCAGCCCTTGGGGTCCACGCCCACCGCGGTGCGCAGGTAGACCTCGTTGTCCTGGAAGCCTTCCGGGCCCATGCCCAGCCACCAGTCGATGAATCCGGGGTGCCACTTTTCCAGGGCACGCTGGAGTTTCCGGTCACCGGCCAGATTGACGTTGTTCGGTATCTTTGTGTCGTAATCGACTGCTTCGTATGCCATTTCAGATATCTCCTAGACCCTCGTCCGGTCGTAATCCGCGCGACGCCCGCTGCCATAGAGTTTCAGGGCGCCCTGATCACCGGCGGCATTGGGCCGCTGGAAAATCCAGTTCTGCCAGGCGGTCAGGCGGCCGAAGATCCGGGTTTCCATGGTCTCGGGGCCGGCGAAGCGCAGATTGGCCTCCATGCCGACCAGCGCATCCGGCGAGAATGCCCGGCGCTCCTCGAGTGCCAGGCGCACTTCGTCATCCCAGTCGATGTCGTCCGGCGCGAAGGTCACCAGGCCGGCAGTCAGCGCGGCTTCGGCGTCAATATCCCGATCAATCAACCGCTCAGCGGCGACCACCCGATCATCGTGCCCGTAGAAGCGCGTCTGCAGGCGCGTCAGGCCGTTGCTCATCGCGTATGGCCCGAAGTTGGAGTCGGTCAAGCGGATGGTGGCCGGGGTCTGATCCGGTTCCTCGTCCTCGAAGATGCCATCGAGCATGTAGCTGCGGTCCACCGCGAACAGAATCTCCGCCAGAAAGCCGGTGAAGCAGCTACCCGGGGTGACCAGCGCGAACAGGCTGCGCGAGGTCAGGTCCAGGCGTTTCATAACCCGCCGCCAGTACAGGCGGATCTCGCGCATGAGCCAGTGGTCGCCATGCGCGCCGAGCAAGGCGTCATAGGCGGCTACCTGACCGGGATCGCCCTCGGTACGCAACAGCAACGAGCCGATTTCCAGCTCGTTGACCCGCAGGTGCAGCAGCAGATCATCCAGTTCGCGGGCGAGGGCCAGAACCCAGAAGCCGGCACCCTGCTTCAGGACCTCGTCCATCGTCGACGGGGCTTCCTGGGCCACCGCCTTGAGCGTGATATCCGCGGTGGCCGCGTCGCGATCAAGCCGGACCACGATGTGTTCGTACTCGATCACGTCACCGCTGAACCGGCGTTGCAGCGGCGTGAGTTCCACCCCCTGCGCCGAATCACCGGGCCGATCCGACTGGCCGGCCATGGCTTGGGCCTGCTCGCGCACGGCGTCGTCCATTCGCGAGGCCGGGACCACGGCGTCCACCAGCCCCCAGTCCACCGCACGCTGTCCCTTGACGCCTTCTTCGATGGTGCAGAACACGTCGGCGAGATCACGCCGGACCTTGCGCTTGTCCAGCACCCGGGTCAGCCCGCCCGTACCGGGCAGCACCGCCAGCAGCGGCACCTCGGGGAGCGCGACGGCCGCATTGCCGTCGTCGGCCATCATGATGTGATCGGTGGCCAGGGCCAGTTCATAACCGCCGCCGGCGGCCATGCCGTTGATCGCGCACAGATACGTCTGCCGGGAGTATTCGCTGGCATCCTCGATGCTGTTGCGGGTTTCATTGGTGAACTTGCAGAAATTCACCTTGAGCGCGTGGCTGGCGCTGCCCAGCATGCGAATGTTGGCACCGGCGCAGAACATGCGGTCCTTGCCCGAGGACAACACCACCGTCCTGACCTCGGGGTGTTCGAAACGCAACCGCTGGACTGCATCGTGCAGTTCGATATCAACGCCGAGATCATAGGAGTTCAGCTTCAGGTCATAGCCGGGAAACAGGCCGCCGTCCTCGCTGACATCCATGTCCAGCCGGGCAATCTCGCCGTCGAATGACAGCCGCCAGTGGCGGTACTGATCCGGGTGGGTCTGAAAATCCACCGGGTGATCTGCGGTATCCGTTGCGCCGGTCATTGCCGTTGCACTCATGTTTTCGCTCCTTGCCACCATCCGCAGCGTAGACTGGCAGCACTATATTGCACTCTACTTTCGACCGTCAATGCAGTATTGTGCATTTTCCTGCGATTCCGAACTGGGGCCGTCGAGTTCCAGCCGCGGGAAGTCCACGCCTCCCGGCCGCAGACAACGATCCAGCGATGGCCACCATGTCGCTGGTTGCAGGCCCGTGAGTGTTGCCTCGGGCACCCGCGCGAAGGCCCGCTCCGTTTCCAGGCGCAATCGCGCCACCGAGGAGCGCCACCCCATGCGCCGCCGCAACAAGGCCTCGGCCGCCCGGGTCAAGCCATTCAGGCAGTGATGATCGGCATCGTTCGGATCCGTACCAGCGGCCAGCCCCGCCCAGAGCGAGGCAGCCTCCCACCAGAAGCCGTGGTTGAAACAGTCCACGGCGTAGAGATAAGGCGCGCAGTACCGCCAGTCGGTGGGGTCGGCGCTGGGCAGATCGAACGCCGGCAGATGACTGCTTTCCGGCTGCGCATCGCGCCCCGGCAGGAAACGGAACGCCGGCAGCGGCAGGGTCGAATAGCGCGGCCCGGACCAATCCCCGAGGTCCGCATTCACCGGCGGGGTCGGCACGTGACGGTGTCCGCCATGATCGGAGTCGGCATCGTCGAACTGCCAGCGGTCGCGCGTCACCACAAGCCCCGTGCCGCTGCGCCCATGCTGGCGGAAGGTCGCGAACCCGCCGCGTCTTCGAGGAACTGTCGGGTGGCGTCAATAACCACCTGCGGCTGGTCAAGGTAGGCGGCATGGCCACAGGGCTCGGGCCAGAGCGTCTGCACCGGGCCGGACACCTGCCGTTCAATAGCCTCGATCTGGGCCGCCGTGCCGTACTGGTCCTGGACCCCCTGAATCAGCAACACCGGCACCTGCACCGCGGGCAGGAAGGATTCCAGATTCCATTCGAGGAAACCGGGATCCAGCCAGGCATCGTTCCAGCCACGGAAGGCCACATCGACATTGTCGCCGTGGTACTTCGCCAGTCCCGCGCGCAGCTCACCCTGCTTATAGGCCTCACGCGCCTGCTCGATCGCCGCTACGCAGACATCCTCGTTGAACACATGCGGGGCCATCAGCACCAGCGCGGCTACGCGCGGGTCGCCGACGCTGCCGGCGTGGACCAGGGCAATCGACCCGCCATCGCTGTGACCCACCATGATGGCCCGCCGGATGCCGGCGATATCGAGTACCTGCGGCAGAACCACCTGCGCCTCGTGATGCATGTAGGTCAGCGGCCGGGGCAGATCAACCGGCTCGGAGCCGCCGTAACCGGCGCGGCTGTAGATCAGGGCACCGCAGCCGGTGGCCGCCGCGAGGCGTTCGGGAAAATCCTTCCACAACCCCACGCAGCCCAGCCCCTCGTGCAGGAACACCAGGGTCGGCGCCTCGTCCGGGCCCGGGCCCACCCAGCAGGCCTCGAGGCGCTTGCCGTCGGCAACAATATCGACCCCGCGGCGTTTCAAGGTCAGGCCCGCAGCTTGAAGCGCTGGATCTTGCCGGTGGCGGTCTTGGGCAGTTCGTCGATGAACTCGATCCAGCGCGGGTACTTCACCGTGGCAATGCGCGCCTTGACGAAGCCCTGCAACTCGGCCGCCAGGTCGTCGCTGGCGGCCACGCCGTTCTTGAGCACCACGAAGGCCCGCGGCTTTAGCAGGTTATCGCCCTCATCGTGCGGCACCACCGCCGCTTCCAGCACCTGATCGTGGGCAATCAGGGCCGATTCCACCTCGAAGGGCGACACCCACTGGCCGCTGACCTTGAACATGTCGTCGGTGCGGCCGCAGTAGTGATAGCAGCCTTCGGCGTCGCGGTAATACTTGTCGCCGGTACGGGTCCAGTGACCCTGGAACGTCTCCAGGCTCTTGTCGCGACGATTCCAGTAGGCCACGGCGGCCGAGGGGCCGTCGACCAGCAGTTCGCCGATCTCGTTCTCGCCTACCTCGTGATCGCTTTCGTCCACCAGCCGCACCGAGTAGCCGGGCACCGGTTCGCCGGACGTGCCGTAGCGCACCCGGCCGGGGCGGTTGCTCAGGAAGATGTGCAGCATTTCGGTGGAGCCAACGCCGTCGAGCACCTCGGCGCCGAAACGTGCCTGCCAGCGTTCGCCGACCTCCGCCGGCAGGGCCTCGCCGGCCGAAATACAGCGGCGTAGGGCCTGTGAGGCACGGTCGCGGTTGTTCGCGTCGTCGGCGAGAATCGCCGCGTAAAGCGTTGGTACGCCACCGAAAATGGTTGGCTGCTGTTCTCGCATGATCGCCATTACGGCGTCGGGGGTCGGGCGTCCGGGCAGATAGACGGCGCAGGCGCCGACTGCGAATGGAAAGGTCATGCCGTTACCCAGGCCGTAGGCGAAGAACAGCTTGGCGGCGGAAAAGATCACGTCGTCCGGCTCGATGCCGAGCACGCCACGGCCATAGCATTCGGCGGTGGCCGGCAGATGTCGGTGCAGATGCAGCACGCCCTTGGGGGTGCCGGTAGAGCCGGAGGAATACAGCCAGAAGGCCACGTCGTCGGCGGTGGTCGGGGCGGCGTCCAGATCCGGGTTTGCCGCAGCCAGCAGGTCGGTCAGGGACTGCTCGCCAGGGCCGGGCCGGCCGTCCACGATCACGGTATCCAGAAAGGGTTGGTCGGCCAGGGCCGGACGCACCTCGTCGAGCAGCGGTTCGCTGACCAGCAGTGCCTTAGCCCGGCAATCGGTCAGGATCTGGCGGTAATCCCCGGTCCGCAGCATCGTATTGACCGGAACCGGGATGATGCCGGCCCTGATCGCGCCCCAGAACACGGCCGGAAAACGCCGACTATCGTGCATGATCATCGCCACGCGGGATTCCTGGCGCAGGCCCAGCCCGAGCAGCGCATTGCCCGCCCGGTTCCCCAGTTCGGCCAGGTCGTCGTAGCTGACCCGACCGTCGGCATCGATGACGGCGGTGCGCCCGCCGCGACCTTCCCGGCCATGACGGTCGATGAAGTCTGTCGCGGCGTTGTACTCCCGCGGTGGATGCACTCCGGCGAACCCCTGCGTCATCCCCGTCTCCTCCGCATTACTAGCCCTACTGGGGCCTGTTCTGCCGATGCTAGTCGCGCACCTCGATGACCAACGCTGCCGCGGTATCCCCCGCCGCACAACCCGTAAACAGCCCCAGGCCGCCGCCTTCCAGGCGCAGCGCCTCGATCAGCTCGGCAATCGAGCGCAGACCGGTGGGTCCCTGCGGATGACCGTAGATCAGGCTGCTGCCGTAGATGTTGGTGCGATCCAGCGGGAAACCGGTCTGCTTTTCCAGCCACAGATCGTTGACCGCGAACGGATTGTGCGTGTTGACCAGCTTGATGTCGTGATAGCTCAGGCCGGCACTGGCCAGGGCCCGTTCGGCCGCCAGCACCGGCGCCTTGGGCATGTGGGCGGCCGCCGCCCGGCCGAACCCCGTCGCGATCAGACGCACAATGCCGTTGCCGTTCGACAGCTCGCGGGCCGTGGCCTGGCCGCAGATCAGCGTCCCCGCCGTGCCGTCGGCGGGATGGGTCTGCATGCCCAGCGTGATCACCCCGCCGGCCATCGGCTTGAGTTCCGCCAGGCCCTCCGCGGTGGTCGGCGAGATGCCCTCGTCGGCGCTGATTTCCGTGACCCGGCCCTTGCGGTCGGTCAACCGCACCGGCTGCATGTAGCGCCGCTGAAACGCCCGATCACCGGCCAGGGATTGCTCGTACTGCCGGTATCTCAGAAGCGAAACGTCATCCAGCGCCTCGCGGGTGAAACCCGCTTCCGCGGCCACGTTTTCGGCCGTGGCCACCATCGCCTTGCCGGTGGCCGGATCAGCGGCGAAATTGTCCAGCACCCAGTGCTCGGTGTCCGGGCTGCCGCCCATGCTCCGGCTCTTCGGGTAGATCATGAGCGGCCCGTTGCTGGTGCGGTCGGTGGTCAGCGCCAGCACGGTTTCGTCGGGATCGTTGTCCACGGTGGCCGCGGCGCTGGCCACGCAGGCGACCGCGGTGGCGCAGGCCTGCGAGATGTCCGGGCCGGTAATCCCCGGCGCACCGATGCGGGCCGCGGTCCAGGGCACGGCGTAGAAGGAATCCGCCTGCGGCACCGTCGTGCCCATCACCAGCTGCGTCAGCCGTTGCGGATCGAAGTCCCGCTGCGCCAGCGCATCGTTGGTCACGGTCACGCCCAGATCCATGCTGGAGACATCGGCCAGCGTCCCCTGCCAGCGTACGAACGGCGAGGACCAGGCGAAGCCGCAAGGGATGAATGCGTTATCGAATTTCATGTTGTAACCGATTGACGTTCATGTGCTTTCTCGTACCGCCACCAGCGCGTTCTTGTAGGCGCCGCGTGGCAGGCCGCTGGGTTCGAGGACCGTGACCCGAATGCGAACCTGCATCTGCGAGCGCACCGCGTTTTCCAGCGCCTCGGCAATCGCGGGGTACTCGGCGGCCGGAAGGCCCTCGCAGGCCTCGACATCCACCGGAATGGCCTCGTCGAAGCGAACCAGGTCCTTGTGCGCCTTCCATATGCGCAGGGTCGGTTCCAGCCGACCGGGGAAGACTTCCGCCACCACGTCGCGGATGGCAGTGGGAAAGACATTCATGCCCTTGTAGATGAGCATGTCATCCGTGCGCCCGATGCAGCGCATGCGCGGCGAGGTTCGGCCGCAGGCGCAGGTCACGTCCACCACCTGGGCATGATCCCGCGATCGATAGCGGATCAACGGCGCGGCGTCCCGCTGGAAGGTCGTATAGACCAGCTCCCCGGTGGCGCCGGCCGACCAGGGGACGGTCTCGCCGCTGTCCGGGTCGATCAGTTCCACCGCCACGTAGCGCTGGGCGTTGAAGTGCATGCCATCGGCGACGTCGCATTCCCCCCACATGCCCGGAATCACGTCGCCCATGCCCATGACCTCGCGCAGGCCGTCGATGCCCAGGCCGGTTTCGATCTTGTGCCGGATGGCCGGCTGGTCCAGACCCGGCTCCCCGCCACAGAGCACCTTGCGCAGGGACGACTCGATGCCGGTGGTCTCACCCGCCTGATCCCAGGTCTCGCTCAGGTAGGTACCGAACGAGGTGGTGGCCAGCAACGCCGTGGTGTGCAGCCGGCGCATTTCCCGCAGGATGCGCTCGGTGGGGAAACCACCCAGCCAGCACAGGGTCGCGCCGATCTCGCGGAATGCCTCGGCATAGGGCAGCCCGCCGGCCACCCCCGGCAGACCGACCAGGTGGGCGATCATGTCCTCGCGCCGGATACCCGACGTGAAAAAGTTCTGCGCGATGGCATCGGTCCACATCGCCACGTCCGCCCGCGTCACCGGGTAGTACAGCGGCATCCCCGAGGTGCCGGAGGAGGACACCGTCTGCACGATATCCACCAGGGGCGCCGCCTGATTCGCGCCGAAGGGTTCGGCCTTCGAGGCATCGGCCTGTGCGTCCTTGAGATGCGCCTTCTCGGTGAACGGCAGTCGCTGAATATCTTCGAACGCATTGATCGTGACATCGCCGGTCTCGGCCAGCAGTCCGGCGTAAAGGCGCGACCTCGCCCGTATCCGCGGGACTGCCTCCGCGACACACTGCGCCTGCCAGGCCTGGACGTCGGACCAGGGCTTGGTCTCCAGTTCCGGGCACCAGTAGTCTGTCATGCAAGCGCCTTGATGACGGTCTTGAGGTCCGCAATTCGCGTGTCGACCGCCACTTCGCCAGCAGTGAGGATCATTGCCGTGCCGTCGGCCGACCCGCGCCAGGTTGCCGGGTCAGCCGGCAGCATGAGTACGTGATCGTCGCCCGCCTGCGCCGCGGTCTCCCCCGGGGCCAGACAGGGCACGATCTGATCCGGCCAGTCGCCAGGCCCGGGCCCGGCCGCACCGACGAAACCCAGCAGCACCGGCATCTTGTGAAATCGGGCCACATTGGCCACCGGCGTGAGCGCGTCCTCCCACAATTCGCGACCATCTTCATCGTCCGGTGCCGCCACCGTTTCCTGCAGCACCACCGCATGCGCGCCAGCTTCACCGAAGGCCCGTACCAGGGCAGTGAGAAATCCGCCGGCATAGTCGAATGCGTCCTCGCGTTCCTCCCCCGTTGACCCCGGCACCAGCTGCTCGACCAGGGTGGCCGGTCCCGTGAGTCCCACCAGCAGGGCCGCATCGTCGCCAGTGGCCGACAGGCGTCGGGTCAGCTCCAGCGATGCCTGTAGCCGCGGACTGTCGGCGATCGCATCGGCCTCATCGGCTTCCAGCGCCGCCGCGCCCGCCGGCGCGGTCAGACGCGGCGGCCAGACGGACAGATCCACACCCGCGCCCAGCGCTTCGGCCTCCGCCAGGGACGGCACCGTGACGTACAGCGACGACAATCCCAGAACGCGCCGGGTCTCGCCAAGCCCCTTGCCCAGGCGCGTGGCATCCACCACCATTTCCGTCGGCGACAGGGCCTCGATCTGGGCGCCGAGGCCGTGGATCATCGGCGCGAACAGGGGGTCGTCTGCCCCGACCTCGCCGCGGGCCAGATCGGCCAGACACTTGCGAGCGTCGACCCCCATCAGGCACGCACCAGCGGACCGCGGGACTCGGCGTCCGGCCACGTGCCGTAGTGAACCAGGATCTCCTCCGGCGGCTTCTTCTGCGACCAGGACGCCATGAATTCGTCCCAGGGCACGCCGCGCCGGGCGCGAGCCGCCAGTTCCGCCTGCCGTGCCTGCTCGCTGGCCGCCTCGTCCACTGCCTGGCGTTCCTCGTCCCAGACGACCTTGTAGACGAACTCCGCCGCCTCCCGGGAAACCACGCCCTTCTGGATATCGGCCTCGAGCGCCAATGGATCCCTGTCCAGCGGGTCGCCATAGCCGCAGCCACCGGTGGAGAAGGCGAAGGTGACGATGTCGCCCTCGTTGTAGGCGCGCACCGAGCGGCCCATGAACTCGACCTCGTAGTCCCCGCCGATGGTGCGGTTGGACAGGATGTCGTAGGCGTCCATGTTCAGGGCCTCGCTAGCTTCGGCCATCATCTCGGTGATATTGGCCTGGCGGATGCCGATGCCCGGCAGTGTGCACGGCGCATACCCGCCAAACAGGCCCTGTGGCGTCTGCAGGCGGGTGTTGTCGGCGATGGCCATCAGGGCCACTTGCGGCTTGTGGTGGGCCACCCAGACCTGGACGGTGCCCACGCCACCACGGTACTTGCCGTGACCGCAGGAATCGCGCAGATGGTTGGATACCGGGATCAGCAGCGGGAACTCGTTTTCCACGAATTCGCTGTTGGGTGCCCGGCCGAACGGCGCCCAGGGGAAGCCGAAGGAGTCCATGCCGTCCATGTCCGGCAGCGCCCCCTGCCCTTCGCTGTTGATGGAGTAGGCCATCATGTCAGCGAAGTCGGTTTCCCACTGATTCTGCCCGGCCAGCACCAGGGCGTTACCACCGTTACCCAGCGAGGCCCCGGCCTGGCGCCAGTCCGAGGTGGAGAACAACGCCTTGGCGAAGCAGTTGTGGTTGGCGCTCATCACGCCGGCCGAGATCATCACCGAGTTCGAGGTCGCCGCCCGCGGGTCGGGACTCAGGCAGGTGTTCTGGCCGAACTTGAAGTCGATTGACGCAAAGGTGCCGTTGTTGATCGGCAACGCATGGAACAGATATTCGTAGATATAGTTGGAAAAGTGGGCGATGGCCGCCTGCGGATGGGCGTTGTAAGAGCTGGCGGTTTCCGGGCCGGTCTTGGAGAAGTCGACGATCAATTTGTCGCCGCGCTTCTGCATGTCCATGTAGCAGTTGCGCACAATGCCCTGCTGCAGACCCACGGCATCGGCGAAGGTCACGCAGCGGTAGTGGCCGTCCGGCCACAGGCTGATCAGATCCGCCGCCCCGGCTTCAGCCTGCTGCAGCATGCGCCGGAACAGGCCGCGCAGATAATCGGCCCCCTCGCGTTCGCAGACTTCCAGAATCCGGCGGCGCACCCGGTCGGCCGTTGTGCAGCGCGCCTTGAGGTCGACGTTGATCATCGACTGGGCGCGCAGGCCGAAGGCCTCGAACATGGTGACAATGTCGTCCCGGAGCCTGAAGTTCTCGCCGATCTTCATTGGCGGCAGATTCATGCCCTCCTCGAAGCGGGAGGTAGCCGATACCGGCATGCCGCCCGGTTCGATCGCCCCGGTTTCGGTGGTGTGCACCAGCGCGGCGGTCCAGGCGACCAGTTCGCCCTCAAAGAACACCGGCATCATCACCATCTGGTCCGGATTGTGAACGCCGCCATACACCGCGTCGTTGGCGAACCATAGGTCGCCGTCACGGATACCGGGGTTGTCGCCATAGGTTTCCATGACGAACTTGCTGATCAGCGGCGGAATCACGGAGTGCAGGTAGGTGCCGCAGGAGGCATTCACCATGTCGCCTTCCGCGGTCATGATGCCCACCAGCGAATCGCCAGCTACGCCCATGGCGCAGCGACAGGTGCGCTGAAAGACCTCCATGGCCTCGGAGAGGATGTCGTTGGTGCGCTGGAAGCCGATTTCCACCTGGGCCGCGTCCAGCTTCGCCGCCAGCGCCAGTTCCTCGTCGCTGGCCGGACTGGGCTTGAGCCACTTGAGCTTCTGTTCGAGTGTCGGGATTGCCATTTTTTCTCTCCTACGCCCTGGCTTCCATCACGCCCAGGCCGTGCTTGTCGATGGAGAACCGCTGCCCGGGCGGCACCACGATGGTGGTGAACTCGGCCTCGATGATGACCGGCCCGTCGATCACGTTGCCGGGCTGCAGTTTCTCGAAGGTGTAGACGGGGGTGTCCACGCTTTCACCGGTTTCCGGCCAGAACGCCTCGCGCGAACCGCTGGCGGCGGCGGACGGATCGGCGCCGCCCATCTCGCGTTCGACCAGCGACGGCTTGTGCGTCGGCACCGTGACCCGCAGCACGAAATTGTCGAGAAACGCCCCGCCCGGCCGGTTGACCACCAGCGGGCTGTAGGCGTCGGAGATCTCGGCTTCGAAGGCCTCGTAGACGGCCCTTGCGTCGTCCTCCGAATCCAGCCGTACCTTGGGCGAGGAAAACCGCTTCACCTGCACCTGGCCGCCATAGAGCATGTCCAGCTCCAGCGAGAAGATCGCCTCGGAGACGGGTAACCCCTCGGCCATCAGCTCGCCACGGGCCTTTTCCATCAATGCCTCGACCGTCCGGTTGAACTGTTCCCGGTCGGCGACGAATGCTTCTGTCTTCGGCTCCATGAACACCATGCGGCGGGACTGCTCGTACATGTGCACGAAGTCCATGATCGATGAACCCACGGCGCAGAACACGGGGGCCGAGGGGAATACCACCGCCCGGGGCACGTCGGCCTTGAACCCGGAGACGTGCGTCGGCCCGGCCCCGCCGAAGGCGAACAGCACGAAATCATCGGGCCGGAAACCGCGCATGTGGACTTCCCGCTTGATCGCGGAGGCCATCGATTCGTCGATGATGCGCCGGATCTGGGCAGCCGCTTCCAGAACGCTGATGCCGAGCGGCTCGGCGATGCGGTCGCGGATGGCGCGTTCGGCCTTGCGCACGCTCAGCTTCATCTTGCCGCCGAAGTAGTTACCCGGATTCATGTAACCCAGCACCACGTCGGCGTCGGTCACCGTGGGTTCGGTGCCGCCC
Organism: Spectribacter acetivorans; assembly: GCF_031846305.1. Lineage (NCBI taxonomy): Bacteria > Pseudomonadati > Pseudomonadota > Gammaproteobacteria > Salinisphaerales > Salinisphaeraceae > Spectribacter > Spectribacter acetivorans. Next base: position 203,071 of record NZ_JAVRHY010000002.1, on the reverse strand, counting down.
TGGTTGTAGCAGACGGGTCCGGGCATGGAGCCGGCGCTGCGGGGCCCGACGGTCAGACGCTTGGTGACCGGGTCCACCGCCGCGATGGAACCGCCGCCGGCGCCGATCGACAGCGTCTGCATCATGGTCATGTTGACCATCCAGGTGTCGATCACGGGCTTGAAGTCGTAGTTGCGCACCCCGGACTCCACCACCAGCGCGACGTCGAACGACGTGCCGCCGACATCCCCGGCAATCACGTTCTTGTAGCCGAGCTGCCTGGCGAAGTGAGCCGAGCCGATCAGGCCCGCAACCGGCCCGCCATTGAAGGTGCGGGACGCACTGGTCTTGAAGATTTCGCCGCAGCCGCCGGAGTTGTGGATCATCAGGAAGGAACCGCGATACCCCTGGTCGCGGATCTTGTCCCAGGTGGCGCTGATCTCGGCCTGCATGTCGCGCTGCAGGTAGGCATCCAGCACGCTGGTCATGGTGCGTTCGTATTCGCCGATCTTGGGCACCACCGCCGAGGACAGCACCACCGGCACGAAGCCCAGCTGATACTCCTTGTATTCCTCGCGGATGATCTCGCGCACGCGCCGCTCGTGGTCCGGGTTGACGAACGACCACATCAGGGAAATGACGATCGCCCGTGCGCCCCGGTCCATCAGGGTGCGGAGCTTGCGGCGAACGTCCTCCTCGTCGAGCGGCCGCACGATGCGCCCGGTGGAATCGACCCGCTCGCGCACCCCCACGGTCATGTCGCGGGTAATCAATGGCATCGGCTTTCGCTGGGCCGGGATGTTGCGGATTTCCGACACCCGGCGCCCGTCCAGCCACTGGGCCCCGCGGCCGATCAGGATGGTGTCCTCGAAGCCTTCCGTGGTGACCAGGCCGACGCGGGGGCCCTTGCGTTCGATCAACCGGTTCAGGGCAACCGTGGTGGAGTAACGCACGACGTCGATGCGCGGGAGCAACTCCGGCATGGTCGTGCCGGTCTTTTCCGCCACCGCCTCGATGGCATCCTGGAACCCGACGGAAAGGTCGTGCGGCGTAGTCGGACATTTCGCGATGGTGGTCTCGCCGTCCAGGTTCAGCACCAGATCGGTGAAGGTGCCGCCGACATCGATATCGATCGACTGCATCGGCCGGGCCGTGGTTCGGTCACTCATTTACGCGTCCTCCCCGTCGCCGCCCGGTCGGCAGATTTTGCCGTCGCGGATTTCTATTTCCTTGTTGTCCAGACGCGCTTTCAGCGCATCCAGGTCGACTTCGATGTCGTGGGTGACCGGATGCCCCGGCGGCAGATACTCGACCTCGATCTGACGCGAGCAGCCGGGACAGTAGAACTCCAGCACATGCACCCAGTCGGCGTCGGGCACGAAGCCGTAGTCCCCGGCCATTACCGGGGGATGGACCTCGGCCGGCTCGCGGTCGGCGACCAGACAGCCTTTCTTGTAGTTCTCCCTCGCCGAGATCAACTCGTGCCCACAGTCGTGGCAGATCCAGGTCTCGCTGTTGAGATCCAGATCCAGGTATTCCGTGAAGCGCAGCCGGTCGTAGCTCATGATTGCCTGTTCTCCATCGCGGCGTTGCCGTATTCGTCAACACGCAGCGCCCAGCCCGGCGGCACCGGACAGGTCAGGGTGGCGCCATTGATGATCGCGGGGCCGACCACCTCGCTGCCCGGCCCCAGGTCTTCCCAGCGGTGGACCGGCTGCGGTTGACTCTGATCCTCGCGGAATACCAGGCCACGGGTTTCCCCGGCGCCCGCGCTAGCCTGCCGATCGCTTGGCTGCAGACGGTGGGTGCCGATGGCATGCCGCGCCGACAGTCGGATAAGTAGCAACGGCCAGCGGGTGATATCGATATCGCTGGCGGCGACGGCTTTTTTCGCAGCCTCGGACCAGGCGTCATCGGCATCCGGCCCGGTCTCGATGCGGACCACCCCGGCCACCGTCTCGTGCTCGCCGAATTCGAGTTCCGCGGTGAAGGTCGCGTCGGCGGGATCGAAACCTTCCCCGCGCAGGTCGCGGCCCGCCTGCAGATAGAGATCGGCCGCCACCGCCCGGATGCGAGTCTCCGCCTCGGGGCCGAAGGTCGTCCCCACTCCACGTTCGTAAACGTGGACGACATCCGAAATCGCTGAGCCGAAGGCGCTGAACACCGGCCCCAGATCGAATGCGTAGGCCCGCTCGATGCCCACGGCCTCCGCAACGAACGCCCCCAGCGTGGGCCCGTTGCCGCCGAACAGGAACAGCGCCGTTTCCGCAGCAGACAGGCCGGCTTCGGCCAGCGTGTTTCGGACCAGGGTAGCGAGTTCGCTGGCCGCCTGGTCACGCACCGCACGGGCTGCGGCTTCCACCGACAGGCCCAGCGGATCGCCGACATGTTCGGCCAGCGCCGCGCGGGCCCGGTCGATCGAGAGTTCCCGGCGCCCGCCGAGAAAGCCCGCGGGATCGAGATAGCCAAGCACCAGGATCGCGTCGGTCAGGGTGGCGCGATCGCCGCCCAGGTCATAACAGGCCGGCCCGGGTGCGGCGCCCATGCTTTCCGGCCCCAGTCGAACGGCACCGTCGGTCACGCGGGCAATCGAGCCGCCGCCGATCGCCAGCGACCGCAGCATGGCGAACGAGGTCTGCACCGGAATGCCCATGAGCTGGCCGCCGCGCTGGAACACCGGTTCGCCGTTGCGGATGATCGAGACCTTGGAGGTGGTGCCGCCGACGTCGAAACAGACCGCGTTGTCGATGCCGTACTCGCGCGCAATGTAGGCCCCGCCGAAGGTGCCGAACACCGGCCCGGACTCTATCGTGTCCACCGACTTGGTCTTGCCCACCTTGGCCACCCCGCCGCTGGTGTGGCCGATGAACAGCGGGCGCTCCCAGTTGTAGTCGTCGCGCAGGATGTCTTCGGCCTTGAACAACGCCTGGGCCAGTTGGGAGTGGGTATAGGCATTCATCAGCGAGTAATGGGCCCGGGTCTGGTCGTGGCCGATCTGGGCCATCTCGCTGCCCAGCAGCACCGGCACCGATCCCAGAAAATGATCGGGGTACTGTTCCTCGATCACCGCCTTGATGTGTTTCTCCACGGTGTTGTCCGGGAACGAGCCGGCCCGGGACACGCATACGCGGCGAACGCTGCTTTCCAGCAGTTTCTTGACGCTATCCAGGATTTCCTGGCGATCCGGGTCGGCGGACATGCCGATGATGTGATTGGCGGCAATCAGGTCATCGACCACCGAGGAATCGCCGTCACCGTAAAGATCGGTCTCGTGCCCGGCTGATACCAGGATGCCCACGCGTGCGCCACGGCGCTCACCCAGGACATTGGTGGTAATGGTGGAAGACCAGCGGATGATCGAGACCTCACGCAGGAATGCCGAGGTCGAATCGAACCCGAGCGCCTGGCTCGCCGCTTCCAGGCAGTGACGGAACGAGACCGTGAAATCGTGGGGCGTGGTATCGGTCTTGAACGAGTGACGGCGATCACCGTCGCTGACCAGTGCATCGGTCATCGTTCCGCCGGTATCGATATCGACGGTATACATGCTGTGCTCCTCTCGCCCGGCGCGCACCGCGCCGCATCTGCCCGTGGGGTCTACTGCCCCGTGTCCTGCTGTTCGCCTACGATCCTGACCAGGGTCCGCGGATCCCGAACATGCATTATATTGCTGTTTTGATCTGCTATTTTGTGCGCTAAGCGTTATGCTGCCGCTTGGCACATTTGTACAGTGCACTATGGTGCATTTCCGACATTACGCAAACGCCAGAGTCGATGCAACTCGAGACGCGTTCATGCGGGGGCCGCCACGGCAACCCGCTCGAATGCGCGGCAGACAAAGCGGTAAACTAGGCGCCAAGCCGCCGTGGTGGAATTGGTAGACACGCCAGGTTTAGGTCCTGGTGGCCGTTAGGCTGTGGGGGTTCAAGTCCCTCCGGCGGCACCACCCAAGATGGAGATCCGGTGAACTCAGGTGCCTGCTGTGGGGGTTACTCGCCCCGTCCCCGGCCCTCGGATCGGGTCATGAAGGCTCGACCATGGTTGCGTGGCCTAGCTTGCTCTCTGATCATGCTGACCGTGCCGGGCTGGGCCAATGAGATCGAGGATGATCTGATCATCACCCCGCCTCCCGCCGCCGCACCAGCGGCGGACGAGACCAGTGATAGTGCGGCCCCGCCGGAAACAGCCGACCCGGCGGCGCCGCCGGTCGCCGCCGAGGCCGATGCCGAGGCCGGCCCCGCCGCGTCTCCTCCGGTCGAGCAGGAAACCGCTTCGGTTAACGAGATGGGTCCGTTCCGTTTTCTGGATACGGACGTGATGCCGGGTACGACGCGTCGCCTGTCCTGGGTGGCCAGCGAATCATTCCTGGGAATCTCGGTACCCACGCCGGTACTTGTGGCCCATGGCACGCGCCCCGGCCCGGTCCTTTGCCTGACCGCGGCAGTCCATGGCGACGAGCTCAACGGTATCGAGATGGTCCGCCGGGTTCTCTACGGGCTGGAGGCCGACGAGCTGGCTGGCACCGTGGTCGGCGTCCCCATCGTCAACCTGTTCGGCTTTCGCCGTAGTTCTCGCTACCTGCCGGACCGACGAGACCTGAACCGCTATTTTCCCGGCAATGCCCACGGCAGCTCGGCGTCGCGCATCGCCCATGCGTTCTTCGAAGGCATCATCCGCCATTGCGACGCACTGGTGGATGTCCACACGGGCTCTTTCCACCGCACGAACCTGCCGCAGCTGCGAGCTGATCTCGACCATCCGGCCGTGCTTGATCTCACCCAGGGATTCGGTGCGATCGCCGTGCTGCAAAGCGAGGGCCCGCCCGGCACGCTACGCGGCGCGGCCACGCAGGCGGGAATTCCGGCCGTCACGCTGGAGGCCGGTGAACCGATGCGCTTCCAGCCCGAGGAAGTGGCCCAGGGGGTCAAGGGCATCCGGTCGTTGCTTAATCACATGAAGATGCTCAGCCGCATCAGCCTGTGGGGGGAACCACAGCCGGTGTACTACGAGTCCGACTGGGTCCGGGCCGACTCCGGCGGGATTCTGTTCAGCCGCGTGGGCCTCGGCGATCGGGTCAAGAAGGGGGATGTCCTCGGCACCGTCACCGACCCGATCACGAATACCCGCATCGAGGTCATTTCCACCGTCCGCGGCCAGGTACTAGGCATGGCACTCAATCAGGTGGTCATTCCGGGCTTTGCCGCGTATCACATCGGCATCGAAAAGAGCCGAGATGAGGTGGCCGAGGAAGCCGCGACCGCCGACGAACTGACACCCGAGAACGAGGCGCCGGACGCGGATGTCGAGGAAGCCCCCTCGCCGCCGCCCGTGGAAGCCCCGGAACCACCGCCCGAACCGCTGCCGGAAACCGATGAACGGCCCGACTGAAGTCTGCTAGCCGGTGACCGGCAGCCCGCCGGCTATGATCGAAGTGGTCAGGCGGGAAACGCACATCAGCTTGTCCTGATCATTCCAGAGCCGCGTCTCCCAGACGTGCAGATTCCGTCCGAGCTTGATCGGCCTGGCCTCCGCGGTGACGTGGCCGCGGGTGGCGGAGCGCATGTGACTGGCATTGATTTCGACACCCACGCAGTACTCGCGCTCGCTGTCCAGACACAGCGACGTGCCCACGCTGCCCATGGATTCGGACACCACGCAGGAGGCGCCGCCATGCCACAGTCCGTAGGCTTGGCGCCAGTCGTCCGTAACCGGGATCCGGGCCCGCAGGTAATCGTCGCCGATTTCGGTATAGACCATGCCCATGCGGCCGGTCATGTCGCGGCTGGCATAGCCGTTGAGCAGGTCGAGGTCGGGGGAACCGTGCCAGATGGCCATCGTGTCTCCTTGTTGGCGGCAGGCAACCGGGCCGACGGCTGATCGCCGGCGCCGCAGAGCGCGAGAGTTTACCGGGCACGACGGATTGCTTCAGCACCCCACCCCGGGACTCTGGCGGGTCAGCCCGCAATCGGTCATGATCGCGCGCGTCTTCCCGCCAGCCTGAACACGCATGCAGACCATCGCTCTGGGGCCGCTGTCCATTCCGCTCGATCGCCTGTTGCTGATGCTGGGCTTTGCTGGCGCGCTTGTCGTCGGGCGCCTGCTTTCCTCGAGCCGGCAATCCCCTTCTGCCAACGATCGCCTCTGGCTGCTCCTGATCGCCGGCGTGATCGGCGCGCGGGTGGGGTTCGTCGCCCGACACTGGTCGCTGTACGCATCCCGTCCCCTGGAAATCCTCTACATCTGGGACGGCGGCTTCTGGTGGCCGGGCGCGGCAACGGTCGTGATCGCCCTGGTGGCGGTTTATCTGATCCGCGAGCCGGGAAACCGGCGGGCGCTGGCCTCGGCGTTACTGGCCGGTGGACTGATCTGGCTGGGCGGTACCGGGTTGACCGCCTGGCTGACACCCCGGGCCGCCATGTTGCCGCCCGTCGAAATGCAACAGTTGAACGGCAGTACTGTGGTGCTGACCGATATCACGCCGGGACCACGGGTGATCAACCTCTGGGCCACCTGGTGCGGTCCCTGCCGACGGGAAATGCCGGTACTGGAGGCGGCCGCGAATCGGCATCACGATATCGCCTTCGTGTTCGCCAACCAGCGCGAGTCTGCTGCCACGGTGCAGGCGTATCTGGAGGCGCAATCGCTGGACCTGGACAACGTAGTGCTGGATGCGAGCGGCCGACTTGGCCAGGCCCTTGGCAGCGGCATGCTTCCCACCACCCTGTTCGTGGACCGTGCCGGGCGCATCGTCGACTGGCATCTCGGCGAACTGACCACCGTCACCCTGGCAGCCGGCGTCGAGCAACTACACCGAACAGCAACGCCCGAGCGGGGCACGCCAACCAACTGAGTGGCCGGACGCTGGATTGCAAGACACAGTAAATGGTGGTCCGCCCGAGACTCGACCGATCCGGTTGGACCCGAATCGGGATGTCGCGAAGCGACATCCGGAGGGCGGCGTGCAGGAAGCACGCCGTCAACTCGGAACCGGGAGCGATCAACCGCCAATGGCTGACCGTGAGGCGCGTTGAATGGTGGGCCGCCCGAGACTCGACCGATTCGGTTAGACCCGGATCGGGATGTCGCGAAGCGACACCCGGAGGGCGGCGTGCAGGAACGCACGCCGTCAACTCGGAACCGGGAGCGGTCAACCGCCAATGGCTGACCGTGAGGCGCGTTGAATGGTGGGCCGCCCGAGACTCGAACTCGGAACCAACGGGTTAAAAGCCCGGTGCTCTACCATTGAGCTAACGGCCCGCGCGGAAAGCGCGCAATGATACCCGAAAACGCTTACTTGGCCAGGGTGTCGTGGCGGGGAATCAGCCAGCGTCCGCCGCGTAGCGGGTGGCATCGCTCACGCCGGCCTCCGCAAACCCCTGCCGACGCAGCCGGCAGGCGTCACAACGACCGCAGGCCTGCCCATCGGCATCCGCCTGGTAGCAGGTCACGGTCGCCGCATAGTCGACCCCCAACGCGCTTCCCTGACGGATGATCTCCGCCTTGGTCAGGGCGATCAGCGGCGCCTGGATGCGCACGGTATGCCCCTGTTCAGTGGCCGCGCTGGTTGCCAGCGCAGCCAGCCGCTCGAACTGCTCGATAAAGGCCGGACGGCAATCGGGATAGCCGGAATAGTCCACCGCGTTGACACCGATGAAGATGTGCCGGGCATCCAGCACCTCCGCCCAGGCCAGCGCGATCGACAACATGACGGTGTTGCGCGCCGGCACGTAGGTTACCGGTACGCCGGTACCCGGCTGTTCCGGCACGTCGATGCCCGCGTCGGTGAGGGCGGATCCACCCATGCCGGCCAGATCGACCCGGACGACCCGATGCTGTGCCGCGCCCAGGCTGACGGCCAGTCTTGCGGCCGCCTGCATTTCCGCCTGATGTCGCTGGCCGTAGTCGACGGTCAGGGCATGGCAGACCAGTCCCTGCGCACGCGCCATGGCCAGACAAGTGGCGGAATCCAGGCCGCCGGAAAGCAGCACCACGGCATGCTCGTCATCCCGATTCACGCGCTATCGCCCCGGCTGATCGCCCCAGAGCTGCTTGTGCAGCTGCAACTGCAGCCTTACCGGCAGGCGTTCGCCGAGTATCCAGTCCGCCAGGGCGGACGGTTCCACCTGTCCGTGGCTGGGGGAGAACCATACCGGGCAACGATCCCAGAGGCCGTGTTCCCGGCAGACCGCCGCCGCCCAGTCGAAATCGGCCCGGTCACAGATGACGAACTTTAGTTGGTCCTCGGTGGTCAGCGCGGCCAGGTTGTCCCAGCGGTTGCGCTGGCACTCGCCGGACCCGGGTGTCTTGAGATCGACGATGCGCGAGGCACGGGTATCGATCGGCCGGATATCCAGCGCACCGCTGGTTTCGACCGCCACCCGGTACCCGGCATCGCAGAGGCGGCGGACCAGCGCGGCGCAGGCCGGCTGGGCCAACGGTTCGCCGCCGGTCACGCAGACGTGTTGTACGCCGTGGGTCGCGACCTCGGCGAGGATGTCGTCCATACCCCAGCGCTGCCCGCCGTGAAAGGCATAGGCCGTGTCACAGTAATCACAGCGCAGCGGGCAGCCGGTGAGCCGCACGAACACGGTGGGTGCGCCGGCCGCCCGCGCCTCGCCCTGAAGCGAATAGAAGATTTCCGTGATACGCAGCGTATCCACGTCGCGCCGATTGACCCGGTCGGTCGGACGACGTTCGGCAACCGGGGCATCCGACATCAGCTACCCATGGCGTCGAGGTGCTTGCGTGCCAACTCGGCGGCATTGTCATCCGGATATTCCTGGATCACCTGCTGCAGCGCCTCCCGTGCCTGCTGCGACTTGCCCTGTTCGTCGTAGATCACGCCGAGCTTGTACTGGGCACCGGGCACCTTGTTGCTGTCCGGAAACCGCTTGATCACTCGCTGAAACGCGGCAATGGCACCCTCATAGATGCGATCCACGTAGCGGGCCTCACCCAGCCAGTACCAGGCATTGTCGCTGAACTCGCTGTTCGGGTAGTCGCTGACAAAGCGGTCAAACTTTGACCGCGCCTGCTCGTAATCTCCCGCCTTGAGCAGATCCAGCGCCGCGGTGTAGGCGGCTTCCGCCGCCTCGCCATCGACTTCGCCCTGATCGCTACCCGAGCCGGCACCATTTTCCGGCACGGTGACAAAGCCGCCACCCGAGGCGCCGGCCCCGCCCTGCTCCAGCGCCTGAAGACGGGCATCAAGATCTTCATAGAGATCCCGCTGCCGCTGCTCGTTACGCTTAATCAGATTGCGGACTTCGTCGATCTCGCCCCGCAGCGAGCGCACATCTTCCTTCACGCTCTGCAGGTCCTGCAGCAGCGAGAACATGCCCCCGCTGCTGCCGCCGCCATTATCGCCGGTCTCGTTGGCCGCCACCTGGATGCCCTCGCCGGCACCCAGACGAGCTACCCGCTGTTCCAGCTGCTCGAGACGGTCCACGTCCGGCAGACGCGCCTCGATCGACTGCAGCCGCAGCTTGGTGGCCGTATCAATATCGGCCTGAGCCACACCGACAATGCCGATCAGGATCACTGCCCCGACCCGACCGAGTTGTGCTGCCATCAACATGATCAGCGCGCCACGTAGATCAGTTCAACCCGACGATTCTTGGCGTAGGCGGCTTCGGTAGACCCCAGCTCCGCCGGCCGCTCCTCGCCGAATGACAGGGTGGAAAGCTGGTCCGAACCGGCACCGGCCAGCGACAGCGCCCGCTCCACCGATTCGGCGCGCCGCTCACCCAGGGCCACGTTGTACTCGCGGGTGGCACGTTCGTCGGTATGGCCTTCCAGTCGAAGCTGAACGTCCGGGTGATCCGCCAGGTAGCCCGCGTGAGCCTGGATCGCATCGCGGAAGCGCGACTGAATGGTGCTGCTGTCGTATTCGAAGTAGATCGTGCGGGTGGACAGGGGGTTGTCCGGATCGACGAACATGGCCCGATCCTTCTCGTCGATGCCGAGCAGGCCGCGTTCGTTGATCTCGCGGGTTTCGACACTGCCGTCCCCCTGACCCGTGGAAACGCCTTCGCTGGTATCGTCGGGATCGCCGGGCGGCGGATTGTCCGCACAGGCGGCCAGGAACAGGCCCGATACCAGAACCAGGGCCATGCCGCGCCAGCTGGCGTGGCGACGTGAAAACCGATTGACCATCCTAATCTCCTTGGATTGTCGTGATAGGGAAAATTCGAGTATCCAGTCCGCCTCGTACCAGCAAATCAGTATCCGGCCGGCGACCAGGCCGGCTCGCGCACATCGCCCGGCTGACGCAGGCGATTGCGTATGCGTCCGTCAACCGACACGGTTGCCAGTTCAGCGCTGTTGCCCTGCTGACGCGCATAAATGATCACCTGACCATTGGGTGCGAAGCTGGCGCCTTCATCCAGGGGGCCATCGCTGACTACGCGGACATTATTGGTTTCGAGGTCCAGAACCGCAATCCGGTACCCGTTACCGCCCTGCACCATGACGATTTTCTCGCCATCCGGTGAGTAGGACGGGCGCTGGTTGCTCTCACCATCGAAGGTCAGCCGTTCGGCGTTGCCGCCGCCGCTGCGCACCCGGTAAACCTGGGGCTTGCCGCCGCGATCGGAAGTGAACACGATGTGGCTGCCATCCGGCGACCATGACGGCTCGGTATCGATCGCGCCGTTGCGCGTGATCTGGCGAACCTGCTCGTCGGCCAGGTCGTAGGTGTAGATGTCCGGGTTGCCGCGGTAGGACAGCGTCATCGCCAGCTTGTTGCCGTTGGGTGACCAGGCCGGGGCGCCATTGATCCCGGGCCGCGATGACACTTCCTTGACCTCGCCGGTCCCCAGATCCTGGATTCTCAGACTGGACCGTCCGCGCTGCAGGTCGAAGGCCACGTAGGCCAGCTTGGTGCCGGCCGGATGCCAGGCCGGCGACAGGATCGGCTCGCGCGACCGCGCGATGGTCTGCGGGTTGTGGCCGTCATAGTCCGCCACCACCAGCCGATACGTGGGCCCGTTGTTCTCCTGTGCCACCGCCACGTAGGCGATCCGCGACAGAAAGTACCCCTTGTTGCCGGTGAACTGCTCGTAGATGCGGTTGGCCACGGCATGGGCGGCGTCACGCAGGCCGCCTTCGCTGGCGCTGATCTCGTAGCCGCCGATCGAGCGCCCCTTGTATACATCAATGATATCGAAGCTGACCCGGTAGCCGCCGCGGCCGTCCGGCGACACCCGGCCGACGACCACGTTGTCGACTTCCACCGATCGCCAGTTGGCGTAATCCACCTCGCGCACGCTACCCGGCGTTTCCAGCATGGCGTCGCGGGCCAGCGGCTCGAACAACCCCGAGCGCTCGAGGTCGGCGTCCACCACTTCGGCAATATCGGTATCGCCGGTCACGCTGGCATCACGGGCAAACGGCACGATGGCAATCGGCTGGGCCCCGCTTACGCCCTGCGTGATTTCCACTTCCAGGGCCGCCTGCGCCGGCATTGCCGCCAGCAGCATCAAGGCCGGGATCACCGTCAGCCGGGACCATGCGACGAGTCGTTCAATCATCAAGTGCCTCGTTGGTTAATCCGGTTCGAAATTGAAGATTATTTCCCGCTGGAACACCTCGCGGCTGGGCGGGCGCGGCAGGGGGTCGGATTTGGCAATGGCCTGTTCTACCGACAAGTCTACGGCATCGCTGCCACAGGACCCCAGCAACTCGTAACCCGCAATCTGGCCACCCGGCAGTTGTTCCACCCGCACCCGGCAACTGATGTCTTCGACACCGGCAGGCCGCCGCCAGTTGCTTTCGACGTGATTCTTGATCAGCGAGGCGTATTCGTCGACGGCCGCCTGATTCGCGGCCCGCTGACGCGCGCTGGACTCCTCGGCGAGTGCATCCTGCACCGACTGACGCCGCGCGGCGGCTTCTGCCTCGCGCCGGCGACGGGCTTCCGCTTCGGCCTTGCGTTTTGCCTCGGCCTCGGCTTCCGCCTTGCGCCGCGCCTCTTCCTCGGCCTTGCGCTTGGCCTCCGCCTCGGCCTTCCGACGGGCTTCTTCCTCCGCCTTTCGTCGGGCTTCAGCTTCGGCCTTCCGTTCGGCTTCCGCTTCCGCCTTGCGCCTGGCTTCGGCTTCTGCCTGCCGTTCTGCCTCCTCCTCTGCCTTGCGTTTGGCTTCGGCCTCGGCTTTTCGTTCGGCCTCTGCCTCGGCCTTGCGTCGGGCTTCTTCCTCGGCTTTGCGCTTCGCCTCGGCACGGCGTTCCGCTTCGGCTTCGGCCTCTGCCTTCCGGCGCGCTTCTTCCTGCGCCTGGCGCTCGGCTTCGGCCTGCGCTTTGGCCTCTTCCTCTGCGCGCGCCTCGGCTTCCTGTTGCTTCGCTTCTGCCTCGGCGTCTTGCTGTGGCGTTTCCGGCTCGGGTTCGGGCGGTGGTTCGTCGGTCAGCGGCGCGCTCTCGCGCGGAGGTGGGCTTCCGGCGCCGGTGACCATCACCGCCTCCACCACCTCGGGCTGCTCCGATCCGCCCTGCACGATGCCACCGAAGTGAATGCTGAATACAAGCAGCAGGATCAGAAGCAGATGCAGTCCCACAGCCCAGAGAATCGGACCGCGGTTGTCACGCCAGAGATGCCGGAGTTCAGCCACGCTCGTCGCCGTCTTCGGCATGATCGGTCATCAGACCCACCCGGCCGGCGCCGGCCCGCTGCAGCAGCACCATGCCACGCACCACCTCGCCGTAGCGGCCCTCGGTATCACCGCGCACCGCCACCGGCACGTCCGGGCGCTGCTCGATCACCCGTGCCGCCAGTTCCTCCACCCGATCGGCGGATATCGGCTGATCGGGGTTGTCGCCGATGTTCAGGTACAGCTCGCCGTTGGATTTGACCGTCAGAATCAGCGGCTCGTTTTCCTCGCTGATATCCATCGGTTCGGCCGGTGCTTGCGGGAGATTCACCTGCACGCCGGTGGTCAGCAACGGTGCGGTGACCATGAAGATGATCAGCAGCACGAGCATGACGTCGATGTACGGTACGACGTTGATATCGCTGGCCAGGCGCCGCTTAGATGCCATGAGAGCGTCTCCGTGGTCCAGGCTGACCCGCCATCACTTGTCGGACTGGGCGGGCGTGGCGTGCATGCCGCGCTCGACGATGCCGGCGAACTCCTCCATGAAGGTCTGGAAACGGCTTTCCAGCCCGTCCACCCGATTGGTGAAGAAGTTGTAGGCAATCACTGCCGGAATCGCCGCGAACAGGCCCATGGCGGTGGCGATCAGGGCCTCGGCAATACCGGGCGCCACCATGCTCAGGGTGGCCTGCTTGACGTTACCCAGGGCGATGAAGGCGTTCATGATGCCCCACACGGTGCCGAACAGACCGATATAGGGGCTGGTCGACCCGACCGTGGCCAGCAGTGCCAGGCCGTTTTCCAGCCGTTCGACCTGCCGCGCCAGCGACACGCGCATGGCCCGTTGTACCGACGTCAGGATCTCATCGGACCTGCCCCGACCGTCGGCCCGCTGCCGGCGCAGCTCCTCGAACCCGGCACGGAACAGCGCTTCCAGGCCGATGTGGGTGTCGCCCCGCTCCATCACCTCGCGGTAGATGTCGTTGAGATTGCCGCCGGACCAGAAACGGTCCTCGAACCACTCAACTTCCGTGTGGGTGGCGCCGATCACGCGGCGTTTCTTCAAAATCACCACCCACGAAGCCACGGAAGCCAGAAGCAGTCCGAGCATGACCAGCTTCACCAGCATGCTGGCTTCGGCGATCAGGCCCCAGAGGGAAAGATCGGTTGCGACGTTCATTCAGTCTCCTTGTGCGTCGGCGACGATGACCGACGGTACCGCCCGCGGCCGGAACCCATGCGCATCGACGCAGGCGACCCGGAATTGCCCACTGGCCACGTGTTCCCGTTCGCGGCGCAGGGTCTGCTCGAAACTCAGGCTGGCGCGGCGCACCTCGCTGATCACGACATCGGCGATCAGCATATCGTCCAGGCGTGCCGGACGCCGAAACGCCAACGTTGCGGAAACGACCGTGAATACGACGCCGAGTTCCGCGGCCAGGCTTGCCTGATCGTAGCCCAGTGCCCGCAGCCATTCGGTCCGGGCACGCTCGAAATAGCGCAGATAGTTGGCGTGATAGACCACGCCGCTGGCATCCGTGTCCTCATAGTAGACGCGAATCGGCCACTCGAAGCAGCGCGGTCCGCCGGCATTGCCGGCTGCGTCAGCCTTGGTTTGACCCATCGTTCCGGATGGCTCCGATCAACAACCGGCATTATTTTAAACCATTTCAGACACGGAGAGTTACCCGTTACTGCTTATCCTCGTTGTCAGGAGTCTCGGCAGCAAACAGATCCCCCACCGGCAGGCTCTCGAACCGGGCCGGGGTCGGCAGGCCGAAATGCTGATAGGCCTGGCGGGTGGCCACCCGGCCCCGCGGCGTGCGCATCATGAAGCCCTGCTGAATCAGATAAGGCTCGAGCACATCCTCGATGGTTTCCCGCGCCTCGCCGATGGCGGCGGCCAGGCTTTCCACCCCGGTGGGCCCGCCCTCGAATTTTTCCAGCAGCGACATCAGCAGCTTGCGATCCATTACGTCGAAGCCGAAGGCGTCCACGTCGAGCATATCCATGGCCGCACTGGCCACCGGGCCGTCAATGTGGCCGTCCGCCCGGACCTCCGCATAGTCACGTACCCGGCGCAGCAGGCGGTTGGCCACGCGTGGCGTGCCCCGCGAGCGGCGGGCGATTTCCCGGGCGCCGTCCGCGTCGATGCCGACCGCCATGATGCGGGCTGACCGTTCCACGATGGACCGCAGGTCGGCCTCGTTGTAGAACTCCAGCCGCTGGACGATGCCGAAGCGATCCCGCAATGGCGAGGTCAGCGAGCCGGCCCGGGTAGTGGCGCCAACCAGCGTGAACGGCGGCAATTCCAGTTTGATCGAGCGGGCGGCGGGCCCTTCGCCGATGACGATATCCAGCTGGTAGTCTTCCAGCGCCGGATAGAGCACTTCCTCGACCACCGGTGACAACCGGTGGATTTCGTCAACGAACAGCACGTCGTTGGGCTCGAGATTGGTCAACAGCGCCGCCAGATCGCCCGGCCGCTCCAGCACTGGTCCGGAGGTCTGGCGCAGGTTGACGTTCATTTCGGTGGCGATGACGTGGGCCAACGTGGTCTTGCCCAGACCCGGCGGGCCGAAGATGAGCACGTGATCCAATGCCTCGCCCCGGCGACGGGCCGCGGTGACGAAGATCTCCAGCTGTTCGCGTACCGGCGCCTGACCGACGTACTCGGATAGCCGGCGCGGCCGCAGGGCACGGTCGACCTCATCATCCGGCTCGGCGTCGCCGGCAATCACCCGCTGTTCACTCATCTCAGCGTACCGCCCGCTTGAGGGCCTGACGGATCAGTTCCTCGCTGGACTGGCCCGCGGTATCGCAGTCACGCAGCAGCCGGGTCGCTTCGGCCGGTTTGTAGCCCAGTGAGGTCAGCGCGTGATGGGCTTCGGCGGCCGGGTCGTCGGGCACGCCGCCGCTGGGCGGGCCGCCCATCGGCATACCGGTGGCGCCGGCACTGCCCAGACGGTCGCGCATGTCCACCATCAGCCGGGCCGCGGTCTTCTTGCCCACGCCGGGCAGCCCGGTCAGGCGATCGGCATCGCCTTCCTGGATCGTGGCCACGAAATCGTCCGGGCTGATGCCCGACAGAATGGTCAGTGCCAGCCGTGGCCCCACCCCGCTGACCTTGATCAGTTCACGGAACAGACTGCGCTCGGCCTCGTGCGCGAAGCCGAACAGGCTGAAGGCGTCCTCCCGGACCACCAGGTGCGTGCGCAGCACCACGGGCTCCCCCACGGCCGGCAGCTTGTAGAAGGTGGACATCGGCGCTTCGACTTCATAGCCGACGCCGCCCACATCCAGCACCAACCATGGCGGGCGCTTTTCCAGCAGCCGGCCTTCGAGCCGCCCGATCACGAGGCGCGGGCCCGGGCCGGACGCCGTTCGGCGGTCTGGCGGTGGTGCAGATGACAGATCGCGACGGCCAGCGCATCGGCGGCGTCCGCCTGCAGCGGCTCGCGCACGCCCAGCAGCATGCCCACCATGTGCGCCACCTGACGCTTGTCGGCCGCGCCGCGTCCAACCAGCGCCTGTTTGACCTTCGCGGGGGTATATTCCGCCACCGGCAGGCCGACCGCCGCGCCGGCGCAGATCGCAGCGCCACGAGCCTGACCCAGTTTCAGGGCACTGGCGGCGTTACGGCTGACGAACACATCCTCGATCGCCATCTCGGCCGGGTCATGCGTCTTAATCACCGCGCCCACCTCGGCGAAGATGCGCGCCAGCCGTTCGGGAAACGGTTCGCCGTCGGGCTGCCGGATGCAGCCATGTGCCACCAGCACCGGTCGACCGGCGTCCCCGTCGATCAGACCGTAGCCGGTCACGCGCGAACCCGGGTCGATGCCCAGAATGCGGCTCATGGGATTCAGCTCGCCGCCAGCACGTCTTCCGGGAGTTCCACGTTCGAGTAGACGTTCTGGACGTCGTCCAGGTCCTCGAGCATGTCCAGCAGTTTGAGACAGGTCTCGGCGTCCGCCCCTTCCAGTTCGGTGGTGGTGGCCGGCCGCATGGTCACGTCGGCCGCGCTGGGTTCGTGGCCGGCGGCCTCGAGGGCGTCGCGCACCTGCCGGTAGTCGTCGGGGGCGGCCAGCACATCGAACGACCCGTCATCATATTCGGCGATATCCTCGGCACCCGCTTCCAGCGCCACGGCCAGCACCGGCTCGTCGTCGACTTCCGGCCCGTAGCTGATCACGCCCGCGCGAGAGAACAGATAGGCCACCGACCCATCGGCGCCCAGATTGCCCCCGTGCTTGGAGAAGGCGTGGCGCACTTCGGCCACGGTGCGGTTCTTGTTGTCGGTGAGGCAGTCCACCATGATTGCCACACCGCTGGGGCCATAACCTTCGTAGCGGACTTCCTCGTAGTGGGCGCCATCGGCATCACCGGTTGCGCGCTTGATAGCGCGCTCGATGTTGTCCTTGGGCATATTGTTGGACAACGCCTTGTCGATGGCCAGGCGCAGCCGGGGATTGGCATCCGGGTCCCCGCCGCCGGTGCGCGCGGAGACGCTGATTTCACGAATCAGCTTGGTGAATATCTTGCCCCGCTTCTTGTCCTGAGCACCCTTGCGGTACTGGATATTCGCCCATTTGCTGTGGCCGGCCATGGTTGCAGGAAGTCGGATGCGAAGTGATCCGGTAATTTTACCGGAAAGGGCCGAGACCGGGCGATAAGTTTCAGGTTCCGGGTCAGGCGCCTCGGGTGCCCGTCCAGACTTGCAACCCGAAGCCCGTTACTTGCGCTTTTTCGGCGCGAAGTGAATCGGCCGGCCGTCGACGGCCAGCGCCGCCTCGTGGACGTTCTCGCCCAGCGTCGGGTGACCGTGAATGATGCGGGCGATGTCCTCGCTGGAAGCCTGGAATTCCATCGCCACCACGATTTCCTGGATCAGTTCGGACACATAGGGCCCGATCATGTGCGCGCCCAGGATCCGGTCGGTGTTGGCATCGGCAATCAGCTTGACCTGTCCGGTTTCCTGGCCCAGCGCCTTGGCCCGGCCGTTGGCGGCGAACGGGATCGCGCCCACCCGGTAGTCGATGCCCTCGGACTTGGCCTGGGCCTCGGTCTTGCCGACCCAGGCGATTTCCGGCGAGGTGTAGACCACGCAGGGCACGGTCTCGTAATTCACGTGAGGCTTCTGGCCGGCGAGAATCTCGGCCACCGCGCTACCCTCTTCCATCCCCTTGTGCGCCAGCATGGGGCCGCCGATCACGTCGCCCACGGCGTATACCCCGGGCAGGCTGGTGCGGAAATCACCGTCCACCGACACGAAGCCCTTGTCATCGAGTTCCACCTGGGCGTCACCGCCCAGCAGACCATCGGTGCAGGGGCGGCGGCCAACGGCCACGATCAGGCGGTCGAACACCTCTTCCTTTTCGTCACCGTCCACGCTGTAGCGCACGGTCACGTTGCCGGACTTGCCTGTCTTGGCCTTGGCCGACACCACCCGGGCGCCCATGCGAATGTCCATGCCCTGCTTGCCGAACTGGCGCAGGGCCTCACGGGCGATCTGGGTGTCGGCAATGGGCATGAAGCTTTCCTGGGCTTCCAGGATCACGGTTTCGGCCCCAAGGCGCGACCACACGCTGCCCAGTTCCACCCCGATATAGCCGGCGCCGATGATGCCCAGGCGCTTGGGTACATCCGCCAGCGTCAACGCACCGCGCGAATCCAGAATCCGCTCCCCGTCGAACGGGGCGATATCCAGTGCCACCGGCTCCGAACCACTGGCGATGATGATGTTGTCGGCCTCGAGCGTTTTCTTGCGGGCGTTCTTGCCCACGGGCTGGAACTCGACCTTGCCGGCGTCGGCCACGCTGCCGCTGCCCTGCAGCCATTCCACGCCATTGGCCTTGAACAGGCCGGCAATACCGCCGGTAAGCTGGGAGACGATCTTCTCGCGCCGCTTCTGCATGCGGCCGATGTCCATCGACACGTCCTTGACGTCCAGACCGTGCTCGGCGAAGTCGTGCTGCGCCCGGTGGTAGAGCTCCGAGGATTCCAGCAACGCCTTGGAAGGGATGCAGCCCGCGTTCAGGCAGGTGCCCCCGAGCGACGGCTCGTCCTGATCGTCCAGCCAGCGATCGATGCAGCCGACCTGCATGCCCAGCTGGGCGGCACGGATGGCGGCCACATAGCCGGCCGGGCCGGCGCCGATGACGATGACATCGTACTTGTTGCTCATAAGCAGTTCCTGTGGGCGCGGGCCGCGCGGTGCGGCAGCCGGCGCGGAATTCCTGAAACCGTTCTAGATCTGTAGCAGCAGGCGGGCCGGATCCTCGATCAGCTCCTTGATGGTGCGCAGGAACAGCACGGCGTCGCGCCCGTCGATGATGCGGTGATCGTAGGACAGCGCCAGATACATCATCGGCCGCACGCGGATTTCACCGTCGACCACCATCGGCCGGTCGTTGACCGCATGCATGCCCAGAATCGCGCTCTGCGGCGGATTGAGGATGGGCGTGGACAGCATGGAGCCGAACACGCCGCCATTGGTGATGGTGAAGGTGCCGCCGGACAGTTCGTCCATGGTGATCTTGCTTTCCTGGGCACGCTTGCCGAGGCTGCGGATATTCGACTCGATCTCGGCATAGCTGAGCTGATCGGCATCACGCAGGATCGGCACCAGCAGACCACGCGGCGAGGACACCGCGATGCCCACGTCGTAATAGCCGTGGTAGACGATGTCGTCGGCGTCGATCGAGGCGTTGACCACCGGGAAACGCTTGAGGGCTTCCACCGCCGCCTTGACGAAGAACGACATGAAGCCCAGCCGGACGTCGTGATCCTTCTCGAATTTTTCCTTGTAGCGGTCCCGCACGTCAGTGACCGCCTGCATGTCCACCTCGTTGAAGGTGGTCAGCATGGCGGTGCTCTGGGTGGCCTCGAGCAGACGCTCGGCGATGCGGGCCCGGATGCGGGTCATGGGCACGCGCTGCTCCAGCCGTTCGCCCGCGCCGGCCTTGAGCGCTGCCTGATCCGCCTTGTCGGCGCTGGCCGGTGCCTTGTCCGTGTCGGCGGCGGGCTTCTCGGCTTGCGGCTTCGACCTGGCGGGCGCCGGCGCTTCCGACTTGCCGTCCACCGCGGAAAGCACATCCGCCTTGGTGATGCGACCGTCCTTGCCACTGCCCTTGACGTCGCCGGCCCCGAGGCCGTGCTCATCCATCAGCTTGCGGGCGGCCGGGCTCTGGATGGGCTGATCATCCCCGTCGTCGTCTGCCACCTCATCGGCATCGCCGCTTGAGGCCGGTTCGGCGGCGCCGGCGCTCGCGCCGTCATCGCTGCCCCCGGCCGAACTGCCCTCTCCTTCCTCGACAATCGCCAGCACGTCGCCGGCGTGAACCGTCTGGCCCGCTTCAACACGGATTTCCTTGATCGTCCCGGCGGCAGTGGCCGGCACCTCCAGCATGACCTTGTCGGTTTCCAGGTCCACCACGTTCTGGTCGCGGTCGACGCTGTCGCCGGCGGCGACATGCCATTCACCGACGGTTGCTTCCGAAACGGATTCCGGCAGTTCCGGAACCTTGATCTCCATGCTCATGAGGCGTCCTTATGACTTTTTCTTGCGGGATTGTCGGCCGTTGCGGTTGCGGCTCTTGCCGCGATCGACCAGCTCCAGGCCGCCGCTCAGCCCGGCGTCGACGACCTCCTTCTGCTGCTTGACGTGCAGCTTGTGGTAACCCACCGCGGTGCTGGCGGAGCCGGCCCGGGTGGCGTACAGCAGCGTGTGATTACTCCCCAGCGGCACCGTCAACCGATGCTTGATCTGATACCAGGCGCCCTGGTTTTCCGGCTCTTCCTGGCACCAGACGATCTGCGTGGCATTGGGATACCGCGCGATCGCCGCGGCGTACTCATCCGCCGGGAACGGATAGAGCTGCTCGATGCGAACCAGCGCCACGGTATCGAGTTTCTGCTCCTCGCGGGCCTGATAGAGGTCGTAGTAGACCTTGCCGCTGCAGAACACCACGCGCTTGATGCGGTCGGCGTCGATATCGGCCGGCTCGTCGATCACGAACTGGAAGCGCCCCTCGGTAAGGTCGTCCAGCGTCGAGGTCGACAACCGGTGGCGCAGCAGGCTCTTGGGCGTCATCACCACCAGCGGCATGCGCAGGTCGCGCACCATCTGCTGGCGGATGAGGTGGAACCACTGGGCCGGGGTGGACGGCACCACCACCAGCATATGGCGCTCGGCGCATAGCTGCAGGAAGCGCTCGAGCCGGGCCGAGGAATGTTCCGGGCCCTGGCCCTCGTAACCATGCGGCAGGAACATGGTGAGCCCGCACAGGCGCCCCCACTTGGCCCGGCCGCTGGCGATGAACTGGTCGATGATCACCTGGGCGCCGTTGACGAAATCACCGAACTGAGCCTCCCACACCACCAGCACTTCCGGATCGGCGGTGGCGTAGCCGTACTCGTAGCCCAGCACCCCGGCCTCGGACAGCAGGGTATCGGTGACGGTAAAACGGGCGTTGTCGCTACCCACCTGGGTCAACGGCACGAAGCAGCTGCCATCTTTCTGGTTATGCACCACGGCGTGACGATGGAAGAAGGTGCCACGTCCGGAGTCCTGACCGGACAGACGCACGTCGAAGCCGTCATCCAGCAGGCTGGCATAGGCCAGGGTTTCGGCGAAGCCCCAGTCCACGGGAATGGCGCCGGCGGCCATCTTGCGCCGGTCCTCGACAATGCGCTGGACCCGCTTGTGCAGCTCGAAGCCGTCGGGGAAGGTCAGCAACTCGTCAGACAGGCGGCGCAGGGTCTTGAGCGGTACGCTGGTGTCCACGCAGTCGGACCAGTGCTGCCGGGTGTAGCGGGCCCAGTCCACGGTGTGGTCATTGCCGACCAGCCCGAGTGTGGCGCGGAATATGTTGCGGCCCTCGGACAGCCCCTCGCGGTAGGCCTCGAACAGGCGATCCGGCTCGGAGGCCTCGACCACGCCCTCGTCGACCAGACGCTTGGCGAACTTGGCACGGGCAGTCGGGCTTTCCTTGACCTTCTGATACATCAACGGCTGGGTCACGGCCGGCTCGTCGGCCTCGTTGTGGCCGTGGCGGCGGTAGCAGACCAGATCGATGATCACGTCCTTGCCGAAGGCGGCACGGTAATCCACCGCCAGCTGGCTGACGAACACCACCGCTTCCGGATCGTCGGCGTTCACATGGAATACCGGCGCCTCCAGCATCTTGGCGATGTCCGTGCAGTACTGCGACGTACGCGAACTCTCGCCCGGCTGCACCGCGATCGGGCTCTGCATGGTGAAGCCGAGCTGATTGTTGACGATGATGTGCACCGTGCCGCCGGTGGCATAACCCTTGGCCTGGGACAGCTGCAGCGTCTCCATCACGATGCCCTGCCCGGCGAACGAGGCGTCGCCATGGATGAGCACCGGCAGCACGGTGTCGCCGTCGTCATCATCACGACGTTCCTGCCGGGCCTTGACCGAGCCCTGCACCACCGGATTGACCGCCTCGAGGTGCGACGGGTTGAACGCCAGCACCAGATGCATGCGGGTATCGGCGATCTCCACATCGGTGGAGAACCCGAGGTGATATTTCACGTCGCCGGACAGATCGAGCCGATCCAGATCCACATCCCCCTCGAACTCGGAGAACAGCTCCTGCGGGGACTTGCCGAGAATGTTGACCAGCACGTTCAGCCGCCCGCGATGGGCCATGCCGATGACCGCCTCGTCGATGCGATAGCCGGCGGCCGTACGCACGATCGCATCAAGCATCGGAATAAGGCTGTCGGCACCCTCGAGCGAGAAGCGTTTCTGGCCCACGTACTTGGTATGCAGGTAGCGCTCGATACCCTCGGCCGCGGTCAGCTGGCGCAAGGCCTCGAGCTTGGCCTCCGCGGACAGCGGCTGCTCCTGCACCGAGGCCTCCAGGCGCCGCTGGATCCAGCGTTTCTGGCGGGTGTCGGTGATGTACATGTATTCGGCACCGATGGTGCCGGTGTAGACCCGCTTGCACAGATGGATGATGTCGCGCAGGGACATTTCGTCCGGCGCGAACAGCGAGCCGGTGTTGAACGCGGCGTCCATATCGGCCTCGCCGAGACCATGAAAGGCCGGGTCGAGGTCGGGAACCGCAGGCGGTTCGAACAGACCCAGCGGGTCGAGTTGCGCGCTCTGGTGACCGCGCACGCGGTAATAGTTGATCAGCCGCAGCACCCCGGCCTGCTTCTGCGCCGCCTGGGGGGCCATGGCAGTTCGCGGCGCCGCGCCCTGGCCGGCGCTGGCCGAGGTGTCGATGAAGGAATCGCGGATGGGCGAATGGGCCACGTCGGCCCGGCCGTCGCCATTGAGACCCCGG
The DNA here is from genome assembly GCF_031846305.1 of Spectribacter acetivorans. NCBI lineage: Bacteria > Pseudomonadati > Pseudomonadota > Gammaproteobacteria > Salinisphaerales > Salinisphaeraceae > Spectribacter > Spectribacter acetivorans. The sequence continues at coordinate 180,186 of NZ_JAVRHY010000002.1, read as the reverse complement.
AAGTACTCGCGCCAGGACGGCTCGACCGACTCGGGGTCCTTCAGGAACTGTTCGTAATAGTCTTCGATGTAGGCGCCATTGGCACCGAACAGCGGGGAATTCCGGAGAAACTTCTCGTTGAGCTCGCTCTTCATGGCGGCGGCGGATCCGCTGGCCGGGGGGCCGGAATCACCCCGGAAAGAGGCAACGATGGCAATGCGTACCGGCGCCGCATTGCCCTGACGGGAATGATAACAAACTCGCCGCTGGCACGGACTTACCCATTCGTATGGTTGTCGTCATCGGGATCGGTCAGCAGCGCCGGATCGAGGCCGCGCAGATAGGCGCGAAACGAGGGGCCGATCTCCGGGTGCTGCAGGCCCATCTCCACATTTGCCTGCAGATAACCCAGCTTGCTGCCGCAGTCGTAGCGGGTGCCTTCGAACTCGTAGGCCATCACCGTCTGCTCCTTGAGCAGTGCCTCGATTGCATCGGTGAGTTGTATCTCACCGCCGGCCCCGGGACTGGTGCGGTCGATCAGCCGGAAAATGCGCGGGGTCAGGATGTAGCGCCCCACCACGGCCAGATTCGACGGTGCGTCCTTCGGATCAGGCTTCTCCACGATGGACTTGATTTCCGACAGGCCGGGCCCGACCGGCTCGACCTCGACGATGCCGTACTTGTAGGTCTCTTCCCAGGGCACCCTCTGGACTGCCAGCACGCTGGCGCCGTAAGACTGATACACCCGCTGCATCTGGGCCAGGCAGGGTTGCGAGCCGCCCGCGATCAGGTCGTCGGCGAGAATCACCGCAAAGTCCTGATCTCCCACTGCCGGAAAGGCGCAGGAAATCGCGTGCCCGAGCCCCATCTGATCAGGCTGACGGATGTAGACACAGGTAATGCCCTTGGGCAGTACATCACGCACCGCAGCCAGCAGGTCTTCCTTGCCCTTGGCTTCGAGAATGGCCTCCAGTTCGTAGTCCCGATCGAAGTGATCCATGATCGAGTTCTTGGTGTGACTGGTAATGAACACCATTTCCTCGGCGCCGGCGGCAATCGCTTCCTTCACCGCGTACTGCACCAGCGGCTTGTCCACCACCGGCAGAATTTCCTTGGCACTGGCCTTGGTCGCCGGCAGAAAACGGGTACCCAGCCCTGCCACCGGGAAAACGGCTTTACGGATTCGCATTGCTGCTCCTTTCTGGTGCGCCGGGACCGTCAACGGGCGCTCAGGTCCACTACGCGCGGCGCACGGATCCGACCATGTGCACGGTGTCCGAATCGGGCTTGATCAGTGCAAAATCGATTCCACTCTCGCCCGGATCGTACTTGAGCATGACCGAACCCGGCAGCAGCACCGGGCGCTTGAAGGCCACTTCCAGGGTATGGGCGCCATCCGGCAGGTCGGCCTGCATCTCCGCCGCCGCCCGTGCCTTGAGCCACATACCATGGGCGATCGCCCGGGGGAAACCGAACAGCTTGGCCGACAACGCCGACAGGTGGATCGGGTTGACGTCGCCCGCCACCCCGGCATAACGCCGGCCGATGTCGGCGGGCGCCTCCCATCGACCGTAGCGACCCTGTTCCGGCACCGCCGGCGGCGACTTGTCGCCCCGTCCCGAACGCCGGCCCTTGCCGCCGCCGCGCGACAGCATGGTGCTGGTCGAGTCCCAGACGGTATTGCCGGAGGCGTCGGCCATCACCGTTTCCATGTCGAACTCGATGCCGTTGTGCACGTCCCGGTGGCCGCCGACCCGTACGGCCAGATCCAGCGCCTCGCCAACCGCCGGCGCGCGATGCTGGGTAATGCGATTACGCACATGCACCAGCCCCAGCAGCTTGAGCGGGAATTCACGGTGCGTGAGCACGGCCATGTGAACCGGGAACGCCAGCACGTGCGGCAGCGTGATCGGTACGTCGTTGCTGTCCGGCGGGAACCCGCAGACCTCGGCGTAGCGTTGCAGCAGATCCGGGTCGATCGATACGCCGGGCACGCGGCATTCGATGTCGGGGATCGTGGCGTCGGGACCCAGCCCGCCGCTGAAGGTGAGCGCGGCACGCAGATAGGTGGGAACGATGGCGGGCAGTCGATCGAGTTCGATAACGGTGGCGTCGGCCATGCGCGGGCGTCGTGCGGGGGTGACGCCGGCGACCCTAACCCGTTTCCCGGGGGGTGACAACCGCGTCAGGAGCCCGATTGCGGCGCTGCATCAATCCGCTCAAGGCTGCGTTCGACCACCGCCCGGAAATCGTCGGGCAGATCCTGTTTCAGCAGTCGCTGCCAGTGGCGCCGGGCGTCCTGCGGTTGCTCCGACTGGATCGCCGCCATCCCGGCATACCAGAGTGCCAGGCCATTGTCGGGATCCTGTTCCAGCGCCTGATCGAACAGCGCCTGTGCCCGACCCTGAAGCTGCCCGCCGTTAGCGGTGGCCAGCGCCTCGGCCTCACGCACCAATAGGGACGCCTCCGGCTGCTCGACCAGCTCGTTGGCACGCCGGAAGGCCTCGGCCGCGTCGGTCGGCCGTTCCTGACTGGAATAAGCCTGCCCGAGAAACATCCAGGCCCGGGCATCCTCCGGGCGGCTGGCAAGCCGGGATTCCAGGCGTTCGATCATCACCGGCAGCGGCGGCTGGTCATTACCGGTGGCCAGCTGCCATTCGCCAACCGACCCGTAAACGATGACTGCCAGCACCGGCACCAGCAGGATCAGAAACAGCGAGGTGCCCCAGGGTCGAACTCGGACCGGCGTCGCCGGCGCTTCCTCGTCGCCAGCCTCATGCACCAGACGTCGGCCCAGTTCGGCCTTGAGCGACGCCGCCTCCTCCTCGGATATGCGGCCACTCGCCACCTCGGCGTCAAGCTCGCGAACACGGTCACGATAGGCCTGGATATTGGCTTCGCGCCGCGAACTGCCGCGCCATCCGGCCCGCCAGAGCGGCCATAACAGGCCGCCGGCCGCGATCACGGCCATCAGTCCGGCCAGCACCCAGAACCACACGATCATGACCGACGCTCATCGTCGAGAATCCGTGCCAGCGAGTCTTCATCCGGTGCTGGCGGTTCGGCGCGCCGCCCGGTCCGCCGCCAAAGCAGTATCGCGCTCACCAGCGCCGCCAGCAGCAGTGCCGCCGGACCCAGCCACAGAATCCAGGTGGCGGCCGAGAAACGCGGCTTGTACAGCACCCATTCACCGTAGCGTTGAACCAGATAATTCTTGATCTCCTCATTGGAGCGCCCGGCAGCGATCTGCCGGCCGATGATGTCGCGCAGATCCGCCGCCAGCGGCGCGTCGGATTCGGCGATGGTGCGGTTCTGGCAGACCAGGCAACGTACCTGATCGATCAGCTGGTGGTAACGATGGGTCTGCGCCTCGTCCAGGGCGGGCGGCGCTGCCACCGCGGTACCGCCGAGCAACAGGAAAAATACCGACAGCAGGACCTTCACGCCGCTTCCTTTTTCAGACGGGCCACTAGCGGCAGCAGCGTCTGCTCCAGCGTCTCGCGGTCCACCGGGCCCACCTGTTTGAAACGGATGATGCCCTCGGCATCGATAATGAAAGTCTCCGGCACCGCCGCCACACCGTAGTCGATGCCGACCTGCCCCCGCGGGTCGAAGGCGCTGGCCACGAACGGGTCACCATAGCGGTCCAGCCACTGCATCGCCGTGGTCCGGTCATCCTTGTAATTGAGGCCGTAGACGGCCACCTCGCCACGCTCGGCAAGTTCCTCGATCAGTGCATGTTCGGCCCGGCAGGCCACGCACCAGCTCGCCCAGACATTGAACACCGCGACCCGGCCGGCAAACGCCTCCTGGGTAATCAACTGATCTGGCGCCTCGAGACGCGCCACGGAAAAGGCCGGCGCCGGCTGATCCAGCAGCGCCGACGGCAGTTCCGACGGATTGCGCGTCAGGCCGTAGCCAAGCAGCCCGATCAGGACCACCACGACCAGCGCGGGGAGGACAAAGCTGAGCCGCATCAGGCGCCGGCGGCGACGGCGTGGCTGTCGGCCCGCTGGCGTTCGCGCTGACGCAGGCGTCGATAGCGGGGATCGGTCGTCGCCAGGATGCCCCCCAGCATCATCAGCAGCCCGCCCAGCCATACCCATAGCACGAATGGCCGGTAGAACAGGCGCAGCGACCAGCCGCCCTGCTGCAGAGGCTCGCCCAGCGACACGTACAGATCCCGGAACAGATTGCTGTGCACACCGGATTCGGTCATCACGTTGCCGCGGGTGGGATAGCGCCGTTTTTCCGGATGCACGGTCGCGATGGCATTGCCGTCCCCATCGCTAATGGCGACGTGGCCGACCTGCGCGATGTAGTTGGGTCCCGACTGCTCCTCGGTGCCCTCGAGGGTGAACCGGTAGCCGGCCATCGTCTTGCTTTCGCCCACCGCCAGACTGGCATCCCGATCCAGGCCGAACGCGGTAACCAGGGTGATGCCGATCACCATCACGCCCACGCCGGCGTGGGCCATGGTCATGCCCAGCACGCCGCGGGACCAGCTGGTGCGGCGGCGGTACCAGAGCTCCTCCATGGCCGTGGCAATGGCCCAGAAACCGACCATGCAGCCGGCCGTCGCTACCACCCCGCCGGTGCCCAGTGTCACCCAGGACAGGCCCACGCCGGCAACGGTTGCAGCCAGCGCCGGCAGCCAGAGCCGGTCACGTAGCACCTGCCAGCGGGTGCGTTTCCAGGCCATCGCGCCGCCGAAGCCGCAGAGAATCACCAGCGGCACCGTCAGCGGCACGAACACCGTGTTGAAATACGGCGGCCCCACCGATATCCGGCCCAGACCCAGGGCATCCGCCACCAGCGGATACAGCGTGCCCAGCAGCACGGCTGCGGCCGATACCACCAGAAACAGGTTGTTCAGCAGCAGCAGCCCCTCGCGGGACAGCGCCTTGACCGGTGTATCCCCGCGCGCCAGTTTTGGGGCGCGGGCGGCGTAGAGCAACAGCGATCCACCCACCACGATGGCAAAGAACAGCAGAATATAGATACCGCGAGCCGGGTCGGTGGCAAAGGCATGCACCGACACCAGTACGCCCGACCGCACCAGGAATGTACCCAGCAGCGACAGGGCGAAGGCGCTTATTGCCAGCAGCACCGTCCAGCTCTGGAAGATGCCGCGTTTCTCGGTCACCGCCAGGGAATGGATCAGGGCGGTGCCCACCAGCCAGGGCATGAAGGAGGCGTTTTCCACCGGGTCCCAGAACCACCAGCCACCCCAGCCCAGTTCGTTGTAGGCCCACCAGCTGCCCAGGGTGATACCGATGGTGAGAAACGACCAGGCCGCCGTGGTCCATGGTCGGGTCCAGCGGGTCCAGGCACTGTCCACCCGCCCGGTAATCAGGGCAGTAATGGCGAACGCGAACGCCACCGCAAAGCCCACGTAGCCCATGTAGAGCAGCGGCGGATGGATGATCAGCCCCGGATCCTGCAACAGCGGATTCAGATCACGGCCCTCGGCGGCCGCAGGAAACAGCCGTTCGAACGGGTTGGAAGTCCCCAGTGTGAACAGCAGAAAGCCCACGCTGACCATGCCCATTACCGCGAGCACGCAAGCGGCCACATCGGTGGGCAGCGAGCGGCTGAAGGCCGCAACCGCGAGACTCCAACCCGCCAGCATGGTCACCCACAGCAGCAACGAGCCTTCGTGGGCACCCCAGATGGCGGCCAGACGGTAGTACCAGGGCAGCTCGGTATTGGAGTTGGCGGCGACATAGGCCACGGAGAAATCGTTCTGCAGGAATGCCCAGCCGAGCGCCGCGAATGCCAGTGCCAGGAACACGAACTGCCCCGAGGCCGCTGGCATGGCCATGCCCATGAGGTCGGTCCGTCCGGTGCGATAGCCCAGCATCGGCACGATCGCCTGCACCAGCGACAGGCACAGCGCCAGCACCAGCGCGAAATGGCCGAGTTCGACAATCACAGCGCGGCTCCCATGCTGGCCGGCATGCAGGACTGGCCGTCCGGCTTGCTCAGGGCCTCCTCCACTTCCGGCGACATATAATTTTCGTCGTGCTTGGCCAGCACCTCGTCGGCGGCAAACACGCCCTGCTCATCCAGTTGCCCGTAGGCGACGATGCCCTGCCCCTCGCGGAACAGGTCAGGCAGGATACCCCGATAGCGCACTGGCACCGCGGCATCGCAATCGGCCAGGGTGAAATTCACCAGCAGGCCGTCCTCGGCCCGTTCCACACTGCCCGTTTCCACCAGGCCCCCGATACGGAATCGCGCCCCCTGGGGCGCTTCGCCGGCAGCCACCATGCTGGGCTGATAGAAATACATCAGGTTCTCGTTGAATGCAGTGAGCATCAGGGCAACCGCGCCGCCGATACCCAGCAGCAACAGCCCCACCAGCGTCAATCGCCGGCGTCTTTTCGGGGTCAAACCTGTTTCTCCTCCTGGCGCAGCCGTCGGCGCAGCTGCCGCAACTGTACGTAGGGCCAGACCATGTTCCACACCAGTACGACCGCGGCAATGCCGAAACTGCTCCACACGTAGGCGGCATACCCGCCCATCGACCACCAATCACTCATGGGTTCTGCAGCCATTCCCGCACCCAGCGCGAGCCCGCCTCGCGCCGCAGCAGAATCACCCGCATGCGCACCAGCACCAGCCACGCGAACAGCAGCGTGAAGCCCAATGCACTGACCAGCAATGGCAGCAGCATCGACCACTCAATGGCCGGAGCGTCGAAGCGCGTCACCGTCGGACCCTGGTGCAGCGTATTCCACCACTCCACCGAGTAGTGGATGATCGGCACATTCACTACGCCCACAATCGCCAGCAGGGATGCGGCGCGGGCCGCACTCCGCGGCTCCTCGATCGCGCTTTCCAGCGCCATCACCCCGAGATAGAGAAACAGCAGGATCAGTTCGGAGGTGAGCCGGGCGTCCCACACCCACCAGGTGCCCCACATGGGCTTGCCCCAGATCGAGCCGGTGACCAGCGCCAGGAACGTAAAGCTTGCGCCGATCGGCGCCGCAGCGATCACGAAGGCCTCGGCCACCTTCATGCGCCAGACCAGGGCCACCGCGCCGGCCACTGCCATCGCGGTGTACACGAACAGCGACAGCCAGGCGGCCGGCACGTGCACGTAGATGATGCGGAAGGCGTCGCCCTGCTGATAGTCGGGCGGCGCATGGACCAGCCCGGCGTAGAAGCCCCAGGCGGTCAGCAGAACCGCTGGCACCGCCAGCCAGGGTGACAGGCGCCGCGCCAGCGACTGGAAATACGGCGGCGAGCCCAGTTGATGGAACCAGCGCATCAGCATGTCCAGGCAATCCAGTCGCGCACGCGAAACCTACTCCAGACTGATTCTGAGAGCCGCCGCGGCGGCCAGTGGCGCCAGCGATATCGCCAGCAGCAGTAGGCCGCCCAGCATGTAGAGCGGCCCGGCGGCAGGCAATCCCTCGATAGCCGCCTGCATGGCGCCGGCCCCGAAAATCAGTACCGGCACGTAGAGCGGGAACACCAGCAGGCTCAGCAGCACGCCGGCCCTCTGCAGGCCGAGCGTCAGCGCTACACCGATGGCGCCGATCAGGCCCAGCACCGGCGTCCCCAGCAACAGACTCAACATGATAACCGGAATGGCCTGTGCCGGTACCCCCAGGAGCAGGGCCACCAGCGGCGAAACCAGCACGAAGATCAGCCCGCCACCCAGCCAGTAGGCCGCCACCTTGGCCAGCACCAGCAGCGCCAGCGGCTCGCGCGACAGCAGCAGCTGTTCCAGCGTGCCGTCGTCCAGATCGGGGCGGAACAGGCGGTCCAGCGACAGCAACGCGGCCAGCAGTGCCGCCATCCACATGAGCGCCGGGGCCAGCGACAGCAGCAGATCGGGCGCCGGACGCGTGCCCAGCGGAAACAACGCCACCAGCAGCAGAAAGAACAGCACGTGATGCACCGCCTCGCCGCGCTGGCGTGCCAGCAGCAGCAGATCGCGCCGGAGCATGGCCAGAAAGCCGCTCACAGCGTCAGCGATCGAACCGGAGTTTGCGGGATATCCAGCGCTTCATGGGTGGTGAACAGGACCAGCCCGCCTGCCGCCACGTGCGCACCGATCACGTCGCCGAGCACCTGCCGGGCCGCCGCGTCCAGCGCCGCGGCGGGCTCATCAAGCAACCACAACCTTGCGCCTTCCAGACACAGCCGCGCCAGCGCGCTGCGCCGGCGCTGGCCGGCCGACAGCGTCCGACAGGGGCGGTCACCGATCGTATCCACCCCGAAGCGCCGCAGCCCCGCCCGAATGTCGCCCTGGCGTCCGTGCAGCGTCCGCAACGCGGTCAGATTTTCCACCGCCGTGAGGTCCGGATTGAGGGCGTTCTCATGGCCCAGATACAGCAGGTCACCGTCGGTGAAGGCGTCCCCGGTATGCACGTCGTGGCCATCCCAGCACACCCGGCCCGCATGAGGCAGACGCAGCCCCGCCAACGTCCGCAGCAAGGTGGTCTTGCCGCGACCGTTATCACCGGTTACTCGCACCGCCTCGCCCGGGGCCAGCGTCACATCGAGCTGCTCGAACAGTATCCGGCGGCCACGCGCGCAGGCCAGCGATTGCACGGTCAGTCCTGCACTGGATTGCGTCAAATCGAGGCTTCCCTGCAATGACAGGCGGTGGATGCGACACCAGCGCGGGCGACCGCCCCATGCCTTGGTGCCCAGGGTGGGACTCGAACCCACAAGGTATTGCTACCAGCGGATTTTAAGTCCGCAGCGTTTACCGGTTTCGCCACCTGGGCGTGCCGATAGTCTAGCGCAGGCCGCGCCGGTGGTGGCGCGACGGGGCCGCGGGGAAACGGCAAGGAAAAGGTGGAGGCCTGGCCCGGAATCGAACCGAGGTACGCGGCTTTGCAGGCCGCTGCATCACCACTCTGCCACCAGGCCAAAGTCGGTCATCTTCGTTATACGCTGTCGACCGGTCAATCGCGGCGCGCAGTTTCTAGGTTCGACCATCTTGGTCTCACCAAGAAACCCGGCCCGCGGCGTCCTGCCGCGGGCGTTCGCCGGGACGAATCGGTGATTCGTCTGGTTCCGGCTCACCCACTCTGCCACCAGGCCAAAGTCGGCAGTCTTCGTCTATTGCGACCACTGGATACAAGCGTATGCCACCAGCACCAACGAAAAAGCCCCGACCGTCGGGACGAGGCTTGATCGCTGCAGTCGCATTGCAAACTGGAGCGGGAAACGAGATTCGAACTCGCGACCCCAACCTTGGCAAGGTTGTGCTCTACCACTGAGCTATTCCCGCCTTATTCGCCGCGTATTCTAGGGCGTGCAGCGCACGTGTCAAGGCGCGATTGAGCCTCTAATCGCGCAAATGCGGCCAGGCCGCCCGCAGGTAAGCCACCATCGACCACACGGTGAGCGCCGCCGCGATCCCCAGCAGCACCAGGCCGACCGCATAGAGCGTCCCCCGCGGCTGGCTCAGATCCAGCAGCATGACCAGGATCGCCGTCATCTGGATTGCGGTCTTGTACTTGCCCAGCGACCCGACCGCCACCGACTGGCGCTTGCCCAGTTCGGCCATCCACTCGCGAAGCGCGGATACGGTGATCTCGCGCCCCACGATGATTACTGCCGGAATCGCTACCACCACACGCGGATCGTGAAACACCAGCATCACCAGCAGCGCGCAGACCAGCAGCTTGTCCGCCACCGGGTCCAGAAATGCACCAAACGCGGAGGCCTGATCCCAGCGCCGGGCCAGCCAGCCGTCGAACCAGTCAGTGATCAGCGCCGCGGCAAAACCGCCGGCGGCCAGGTAATCGCGGCCGGGAAAGCTGAGGCAGAGAACGATGACCACCACCGGAATCATTACCAGCCGGAACAGCGTCAGCCATGTGGGCAGATTGAGTTGCATGCGAAAACGCCGTTATCCCGACTGATGAAAATGCTCGTAGATCCGCTGTGCCATCGCCCGACTGATGCCGTCCACGCGCTCCAGGTCGCGTACCCCGGCGCGCGCAATCTGGCGCGACCCGCCGAAGGCACGCAGCAACCGCTTGCGACGGACCGGGCCCAGCCCGTCGATATGATCCAGCGGCGACTGCTGGCGCGCCTTGTCGCGGCGGCCGCGATGGCCGGCCACGGCGAAGCGATGCGCTTCATCGCGAATCTGCTGAATCAGATGGAGGGCCGGGGAGTTGGGCGGGAGTATATGAGGCTGGCTCTGCCGCGGCAAAAACAGCTGTTCCCGCCCGGCCTTGCGTTCGCTGCCCTTGGCCACCGCCACCACCGGCACATCCGCCAGTTCAAGTTCCTGCAGAACCGTTTCCGCCTGTGTCAATTGTCCCTTGCCCCCATCGATCAGCAGCAGATCCGGCATCGGCGCCTCGCCACGCTTGAGCCGGCGAAACCGCCGTTCCAGTGCCTGGCGCATGGCGGCGTAATCATCCCCGGGTTCGATGTCCTCGATATTAAACCGCCGGTAGGCCGCTTTCTTTGCCGCCCCGCCCTCGAACACCACGCACGAGGCCACCGTGCGTTCGCCGCCGGTATGGCTGATGTCGAAACACTCCATGCGCATCGGCGGCGCCGCCAGGGCCAGCGCCTCCTGCAGCGCCATAAGGCGATCGCGAACCCCGGCCCGCGTGGCCAGCCGCGATTCCAGCGCCTGTTCCAGCGTGGCGCTGGCATTGTCCCGCAGCCGCGCCCGGCGCCCGCGCAGCCGGTAGCGCACCGACACCTTTCGGCCGGCCCGTTCGCCCAGGCTCTGTTCCAGCCACTCCCGATCCACCGGCTCCACGCCCACCAGGATTTCCGGCGGCGGCTTGCGCTCCAGGTAGTACTGGCCGATGAATGCTTCACTCAGCTCGGCGGGCTCGGTGCCTTCCGGCAGCGTCGGGTAGAAGCTCTGATGGCCCAGATGCATACCGCCGCGCACGCTCACCACCACAGCGCAGGCGATGCCCCCGCCGCTGGCGCAGACGATGATGTCGAAATCGCCCTTCCCGCCCACCACGTGGGACTGCTCCTGCAGCCGCCGTACCGCCGCAATCTTCTCGCGGGTGGCGGCCGCCTGCTCGAATTCCAGCCGGCTGGACGCGGCTTCCATCTGCTTGACCAGGCGGGCCACCAGGCGCTCGTTGCGGCCCTCCAGCAGATCGGCGGCGTCGGCGACGTCACGGGCGTAGCTGGCCTCGTCGATGTAGCCGACACAGGGCGCGGAGCAGCGCTTGATCTGATACTGCAGGCAGGGCCGGGAGCGATTGGCGAAATAGGTATCGTCGCAGTTACGCAGCCGGAACAGCTTGTGGATGGTGGTCATCGTCTGGCGCACGGCGGAACCACTGGGAAACGGCCCGAACAGGCGTCCGGAGACCTTGCGCGACCCCCGATGGAAGGTCACCCGCGGGAAGCTGTGATCGCCGGTGATTCGCAGGTAGGGATAACTCTTGTCGTCGCGCAGATAGACGTTGTAGCGCGGCCGGATCTGCTTGATCAGCGTGGACTCGAGCAGCAGGGCCTCGTCTTCGGTATGGGTGACGGTGACCTCGATATCGGCCACCTGATCCAGCATCGATTCGATGCGCGGATTGCCGCTGGCCCGCAGGAAGTAGCTGGACACCCGCTTGCGCAGATTCTTGGCCTTGCCGACGTAGAGTACCTCGCCATCGGCATCGATCATCCGGTAGACGCCCGGGCGCGCGGTCAGCTGACCGGCATAGCGGCGAGGATCGAAGGTCTCGGCGTTCACGACTCGAGGATGGCACGTGCCCGCGCGAAAACCGCACGGAACATGGGCTCGGTCAGCCGGCGGGTCTGGGTGTTGTAGCGGCTGCAGTGATAGCTGTCGAGCAGTACCCGGTCGTCGGGCAACCGGTGCTCGGCGGCGTGGCCGAACGGCCAGTCCTTCTGCCGCAGGGCCAGCGCCCGTACCACCGCCCGGTGCGCCACCCCGCCCAGCGCCAGCAGCAGCGTCGGGGCCCGCAGCTCGGCGGCCAGGAACGGGTTGCAGGCATTCACCTCGCCGCCAGTGGGCTTGTTACCCGGGGGCAGACACTTCACGGCGTTGGTAATGCGGCAGTCCAGCAGGGTCAGACCGTCGTTGCGATGGCGGGACTGCGGCCGGTCGGCGAAGCCGAAATCATGCAGCGTCCGGTACAGCAGTTCGCCGGCGTAGTCACCGGTAAACGGACGCCCGGTGGCGTTGGCCCCGTGCATACCCGGCGCCAGACCCACAATCAGCAGACGTGCGTCCGTCGCCCCGAAAGCCGGCACCGGCGCGGCGTGATAGTCGGGATAACGGCCGGCGACCTCCCGACGCAGGTCGACCAGCCGCGGGCAATGCGGGCAATCCGGCGCGGGTGCCGCCATGCGGCCGTCAGGACTGCGCACGCCGGCTTACCGGCGGCGAGGACTGCTCGATAACGCGGCGCACACCCGGCGTTCAGGCGCTGGCGGCGTCGGAACGGTCCTCGAGCAGGCCGTACCGCATGGCCATGCGCGTGAGTTCAACATCGTTCGACACGCCGAGCTTTTCGAACACGCGGTAGCGATAGGTGCTGACCGTCTTCGGCGACAGGCACAGGCTGTCGGAGATGGCCTGGGTACTGGTACCCCGCGTGACCATCAGTACCACCTGCATTTCGCGCTGGGAGAGCTGGTCGAACGGCGATCCGCCGCTGCCCTTGATCAGCGATACCGCCAGCTGACTGGCGATGCTGGGGGCCACATAGCTCTTGCCCGCGTGAACCTGGCGCACGGCCGCCACCACCTCGGCGGCGGCACTATCCTTGGACAGATAGCCCATGGCACCCGCCTCGAGCAGGCGCGAGGGATAGGGTTCGTCCTGGTACATCGATACCGCGATGACCTTCATCGCCGGGTGCGACGACAGCAGCCGACGGGTGGCCTCGATACCCCCCATGCCCGGCATGTTGATATCCATGAGCACCACGTCCGGGGCCAGTTCACGGGCCAGGCGCAGCGCGTCTTCCCCGTTGCCGGCCTCCCCGACCACCTCGAAATCCGATTCCTCGGACAGCAGGCTCAGCATCCCGCCCCTTACCAGGTGGTGGTCGTCCACGAGCAGCAATCGAATCATGGCGTGTCCCCGACGAAACCTCTCGTCGCATTGTAAACCGGATGACCCGGTCGGTCCGACCGGTTATCGACCGGAACACGAAATTGCCCAGCCCGCCCTGGCAAATGCGTGCCCGCCGAAACCAAACGAAAAAGGCCCGACGGGGTTGCCGCCGGGCCTCGATGTCACGCGGTTGGACGCGGGTTGCCTAGAACTGGGCTTCCTCGGTCGAACCGGTCAGGGCGGTCACGCTGGACACGCCGCCCTGGATCACGTTGGTGACGTCGTCGAAGTAGCCCGTGCCCACTTCCTGCTGATGGCTGGAGAAGGTGTAGCCGCGATCCTTGGCGGCGAATTCCGGCTCCTGAACCATGTTCACGTAGGCGGTCATGCCGTCCTTCACGTAGTTCTGCGCCAGATCGAACATGTTGTACCACATGTTGTGAATACCGGCGAGGGTGATGAACTGGTACTTGTAGCCCATCGCACCCAGCTCGCGCTGGAACTTGGCGATGGTGGCGTCGTCCAGGTTCTTCTTCCAGTTGAACGACGGCGAACAGTTGTAGGCCAGCAGCTGTTCGGGGTACTCGGCATGCAGGGCCTCGGCGAACTTCTTGGCCTCGTCCAGATCCGGCACAGCGGTTTCACACCACACCATGTCGGCGAACGGCGCGTAGGCCAGACCGCGGCTGATGGCCTGATCGATGCCAGCGCGGGTGCGGTAGAAGCCTTCCGCGGTGCGCTCGCCGGTGATGAACTCCTTGTCGTAATCGTCGACATCGGAGGTCAGCAGATCGGCGGCATTGGCGTCGGTGCGGGCCAGCACGATGGTGGGCGTACCCATCACGTCGGCGGCCAGACGTGCGGCAACCAGCTTCTGCACGGCTTCCTGGCTCGGCACCAGCACCTTGCCGCCCATATGGCCGCACTTCTTCACGGAGGCCAGCTGGTCCTCGAAGTGCACGCCGGCGGCGCCCGCCTCGATCATGCCCTTCATCAGTTCGTAGGCGTTGAGCACGCCGCCGAAACCGGCCTCGGCGTCGGCCACGACCGGCGCGAAGTAGTCGATGAACTCGGCATCACCCGGGTTCACGCCCTTGCCCCACTGGATCTGGTCCGCGCGGGCGAAGGCGTTGTTGATGCGGCTGACCACCGTCGGCACCGAGTTGACCGGGTACAGCGACTGGTCCGGATACATGGTCTCACCGGTGTTGGCGTCGGCGGCAACCTGCCAGCCGGACAGGTAGATCGCCTTGACGCCGGCCTTGACCTGCTGCAGCGCCTGGCCGCCCGTCAGGGCGCCGAGGCAGTTGACGTAGTCTTCCTCATTCACGAGCTTCCAGAGCTTTTCCGCCCCGTTGCGCGCGTAGGTGGCTTCGGGCACCACGGAGCCACGCAGCCGCACCACGTCCTCGGCGCTGTAGGTGCGCTTCACATTCTTCCAGCGCGGGCTTTCCGCCCACTCCTTTTCGATCGCCTGGATCTGCTCGGTTCTGTTCATGTCCGATCTATGCCTCTTCAAGGGGTCTGTCGATGGGTGCTGTTCACGGGCCACCGGCCGCCAGGAGGTGCGTGCCGAATGATCCACACCCGGATTCACTCGCTCGGAGATTGGTGTTGTCCGCGAATGCGAAACCGGTTATTGCGGTGCAGCATCCGATTTCACGGCCGCGCATTATACCGGTTGAAAATAATTTTTACAGGCCGGTGTCAGCGCCGCCGCCGGCGGCGGAATTTTTCCTACAAAGACAACTCTTTGGCCGCCACGACCATGCCGTCGGCATCGCCGTAGATCCACGCACCAGGGCGGAACGCCACACCGGCAAAGCGAACCAGCACGTCGCGATCCCCCAGGTCCCGCTTGTTGGACTTCAACGGATGCGTGGCCAGTGCCTTGACCGCCACGTCCATTTCCCCGATGTCGGCCGAATCCCGGATGCAGCCGTACACCACGATGCCGGCCCAGTCGTTATCGATGGCCAGCTGGGCAAGATTGTCGCCCAGCAAGGCACAGCGATCCGAGGCGCCGCCGTCGACCACCAGCACCCGGCCCTGGCCCGGCTCTTCGAGCGCTGCTCTCACCAGGGAGTTGTCCTCGAAGCACTTCACCGTACTGATCGGCCCGGCAAAGACCAGACGGCCGCCGAAGTCACCGAACAGCGGTTCGGCAATCTGCAGCTGGTCGGAGTAGCGGTCGCAGAGATCGGTGGTCGGCAACGTGTCGGTCATGGAATACGGCTCTCGAATCGATGGAATGAAGGACGTGACATCAGGCGCGACGGGCCGCCAGCCACCCCCACAGCAGGCCGGCCAGCAGCAGGACGAATCCGATCAGCGTCCAGGCCGGCAGCGACAATCCCAGGAAGGCGGCGTCGATGTCGGCACAGCTGGCATCGCCGCGCAATACCATTGCCAGCACCTCGGCCCAGGGCATCACGTCCAGCAGATAGTTCAGATCCGGGCCGCAGGCGGGCACCTGGTCGGCCGGCAGCGACTGCAGCCATACGTGGCGACCGGCGATCGCTGCCCCGGCACCGGCGGAGACGCTCGCCAGCAGGAAATAGACGTGACGCCCCCAGCCCGCGGAGCCGTGCAGTGCGCCCACCAGACAGACCACGGCAACGCCGGCCATTGCCACGCGCTGGAAGATACACAGCGGGCAGGGTTCCAGGCCGAAACCGAACTCCAGCAGGTAGGCGAATGCAATGGCGCCTACGGCGGCCAGCAGCGTGAGTGTCAGGACGAGCCTTGATGTCATCGCGCAATGCTTGCATGCCCCCACCGAGGCGGCAAGCGGCCGGCTGCGTTTGCTAGGCTCGGCCACGCCACACACGACAAACAGCCGGTATGACGCTGACCTGCGAGATTCGCCGCAACGGCGGGCCCGATGTCCTGGAATGGATCGAGACAGACCCGGGCGACCCTGGCCCCGGCGAAGTCCGTATCCGCCACCATGCGGTCGGGCTGAACTACATCGACGTCTACCACCGGACCGGGCTGTATCCGCTGCCGCTACCCAGCGGTATCGGGCTGGAAGCCGCCGGGGAAATCACCGCGATCGGCGACGGGGTTAGTGATCTGGCGGTTGGCGACCGGGTGGCCTACGCCAGCGCGCCGCTGGGCGCGTATGCCGAAGAGCGCCTGATGCCGGCAGATCGGGTCGTCCCCCTGCCTGACACGGTCGATGCCCGCAGCGCCGCCGCGCTGATGCTAAAAGGACTCACCGCGCACTTCCTGCTCTTCCGCACGTTCGCGGTCCAGCCGGGTCAGCGCGTGCTGGTTCATGCGGCCGCAGGCGGGGTCGGCTACCTGCTATGCCGCTGGGCAACCCATCTGGGCGCCACGGTGATCGGCACCGCGGGCTCGCGGGACAAGGCGGCCATCGCCCGCGAAGCCGGTTGTGCCGAGGTGATCCAGTACCGCGACGGCAACGTGGCCACACAGGTCCGCCGGGCGGCCGGAAAGCGCGGGGTTGATGTGGTCTACGACGGCGTGGGTGCCGCCACCTTCCAGGATTCGCTCGACAGCCTGGCGCCGCTGGGGATGATGGTCAGCTTCGGCAATGCGTCCGGCGCGGTTCCCGCGTTCGAGCCGTCCGAACTCGCCCGCCGCGGCTCACTGTTCTTTACCCGCCCCAGCCTGCTCGATTACACCCGGGAACGATCGGATCTGCTGGCAGGCGCCAGCGCGCTGTTCGAGGCCTTATCAGCCGGCACCCTGTCAGCGCGCATCGATCAGGAATATCCCCTGAAGCAGGCTGCCCGCGCCCACCGTGCGCTGGAGGCACGCAAGACCACGGGGGCCAGTCTGTTGATACCGGGCTAAGCCGAGCCGCCGATCAGCCGGGCAGGCCGAATGAATTCGGCCCTACTCGGAGTCAACGGAGAACCGGCTCGCCCGTCCGTACGGCGCCATTCATGGCGCCGGTCCGATAGCCCGCCGGAAGACCAGCCCTGCCTGCGAAACGAATCGTGCCTGCGGCGCCGCGCGCGTCTCAGGTCTTGATGCCACCCTTCGCCAGATCGGCGGGATCCAGCAGCCGATCCAGTTCGCTTTCGCTCAGGTCGGTTTCGGCCAGGGCGACTTCCTTGATCGGCTTGCCCTCGGCGTAGGCCTTCTTCGCGATGGCCGCACCCTTTTCATAGCCGATTACCGCGTTCAGGGCAGTCACCAGAATCGGGTTCTTCGCCAGCGCCCGATCCAGGGTGGCCTGATTGACGGTGAAACCGGCAATCGCCTTGTCCGCCAGCACCGTGGCGGTATTGCCCAACAGATCGATGCTCTGCAGCAGGTTGTAGGCCACTACCGGCAACATCACGTTGAGTTGGAAATTGCCGCTCTGGCCGGCCACGGTGATGGTGGTGTCGTTGCCGATCACCTGGGCGGCCACCATGGCAGCGGCCTCGGGGATCACCGGATTGACCTTGCCCGGCATGATCGAACTACCCGGCTGCAGCGCCGGCAGCGCAATCTCGCCCAGCCCCGCCAGCGGGCCGCTGTTCATCCAGCGCAGGTCGTTGCTGATCTTCATCACCGACACCGCCACGGTCTTGAGCTGGCCTGACAACTCCACCGCCGCGTCCTGGCTGGACAGGCTCTCGAAGTAATCCGGGCTAGCCTCGAAGGCCACATCCGTGGCGGCGGCCAGATTCTGCGCGAAGCGCGCCCCGAATTCGTGATGGGCATTGATACCGGTACCCACCGCAGTGCCGCCCTGCGCCAGACGCCGGACGCGCGGCAGCGCCGCCTCGATCCGCGCGATCCCGGAATCGATCTGGGCCGCCCAGCCCCCCAGTTCCTGTTCCAGGCTGACCGGCATCGCATCCATCAAATGCGTGCGGCCGGTCTTGATCACGTCCGACAGCTCGGCGCCCTTGCGCCGCAACGTGTCGCGCAAGTGCCGCAGCGCCGGCAGCAGCCGCTTTTCGCACTGCAGCGCCGCACTGACGTGGATCGCCGTCGGGATCACGTCGTTGGAGCTCTGCCCCATGTTGACGTGGTCGTTGGGATGCACCGTCTTGCCGGCGTTGTCGGTGGCCAGCCGCGCAATCACCTCGTTGGCGTTCATGTTGCTCGAGGTACCGGAGCCGGTCTGGAAGATATCCACCGGGAACTCGGCATCGTGATCACCCGCCGCCACCGCGTCGGCGGCCTGACGAATGGCGGTGGCCAGATCCTGATCGAGCAGTCCCAGATCGCAGTTCACCTGCGCCGCCGCGCCCTTGATCCGCCCCAGCGCTTCGATAAAAGCCCGCGGTGCCCGCAGGTCCGAGATCGGAAAGTTCTCGACCGCCCGCTGGGTCTGCGCGCCCCAGAGCGCCGATACCGGCACCTGGAGTTCCCCCATGCTGTCCTTTTCGGTACGGAATTCGGCGGCGTCGCCGTGCGGCTGCGGCATGTCTGGCTCCTGGTTTGATGAGGATGATGGCCGTTGCGAGGCGGCCCTTACGGACCCGGCATCGCCGGCGCATCAGGTATCATGGGCGGATTCTATCACCGCCTCCGATCGCGCCCATGTCCCTGGATGCCGACCTCTCCCCGCTGACTGCCGTGACGCCGATCGATGGCCGATACGCGTCGAAAACCGCAGATCTACGGCCGATCTGCAGCGAAATGGGGCTGATCCGATTTCGCCTGACGGTGGAAATCCGCTGGCTGGAAGCGCTGGCCCGGCACCCCGGCATTCGCGAACTCGGTGCGCCGGAGGCGGACACCGCCGAGGCGTTCCGAGCCCTGATCGCGGACTTCGACGCAACCGATGCCCAGGCCGTGAAGGACATCGAGGCCACCACCAATCACGATGTGAAGGCGGTCGAGTACTTTCTGAGAAACCGCCTGAACGAATTGCCGCAATTCTCTGAATACAGTCCCTTCATTCATTTCGCCTGCACCTCCGAGGACATCAACAATCTGGCCTATGCGCTGATGCTGCGCGAGGCGCGGGATACGGTACTGCTGCCGGCGATTGACGGCATCACGGCCGCCATCGCCGACCTTGCCCACACCTACGCCAACCTGCCGATGCTGGCCCGCACCCACGGCCAGTCGGCCTCCCCCACCACCCTGGGCAAGGAGATGGGCGTGTTCGTCCACCGGCTGCGCCGCCAGCGCCAGGCGCTGGCCGATGTGGCCATCCTCGGCAAGATGAACGGTGCCGTGGGCAACTACAACGCGCATCTGGTGGCCTATCCGGATGTCGACTGGCCGGCGCTGAGCGCGGCCTTCCTGGCCGACCTGGGGCTGGCTCCCAGCCCCTGCACCACCCAGATAGAGCCGCATGACTGGATGGCCGAGACCTATCACGCCTTGATGCGGGTGAACACGATCCTGCTCGATTTCTCGCGGGATATCTGGGGCTACGTGTCGCTGGGCTACTTCAAGCAGGCAGCGGTGGCCGGCGAGGTGGGTTCCTCGACCATGCCGCACAAGGTCAACCCGATCGATTTCGAGAATGCCGAGGGCAACCTGGGCATGGCCAATGCGGTGCTGGACCACCTGGCGGCCAAGCTGCCGGTATCCCGCTGGCAGCGGGACCTGAGCGATTCCACCGCCCTGCGCAACACCGGCAGCGGACTGGCGCACACGCTGATCGCCTGTAAGGCATTGCAGAAGGGCATCGGCAAGCTGGCGGCCGATCCGGCCCGGCTGGCCGCCGATCTCGACGCTAACTGGCCGGTACTGGCCGAGGCGATCCAGACCGTCATGCGGGTACGCGGCATCGACCAGGCCTACGAGCAACTCAAGACCCTGACCCGCGGCCAGACCATCGACGAGGCGGCCATCCGCACCTTCGTCGACGGCCTCGATCTGCCCGAGTCCGACAAAGCGCGGCTGCGTGATCTGCAGCCCGGGGATTACATCGGCAATGCCGTCGAGCAGGCCCGACAGGTCTGAGCCGGGCAAGTCCCCGGTGGCCCGACTCGCCTGCGATGCAGCCGAACTGGTCGGCCGCACCCGCCGGCACCTCGACCTTTACAGCCACGAGCTGCCGGCGGATGTGTACGCCACCGAGGCGTTCTGTGAGGCGGTCAAGCAACTGGTGATCGGCGCGCCCCGCCATGCCCGGGTTCGTATCCTGGTTGCCGATACCCGTCCGGCGGCCCGCGGTCACGCGCTGGTGACCCTCGGGCAGACGCTGTCCAGCGCCATCGAATTTCGCACGCCGGCACCCAACGCGACGTCCTGGTTTGCGGAATGTCTGATCGCCGACGCCGCCAGCGGTCTGACCCAGCGCGAGCGGCGTGCCATGACGCCACCACAAACTCTAAGCCCACCGGAGGCACGCACACGCGCCGGCGAGTTCGACACCCGCTGGCAGGCCGCACTGCCGGCCAGCGACCTGCGTCGGCTGTACCTGGGCGGCTGACTGCCGCCAGCGGTGGTTACATCGCGGGCGGCACCACCTCGAACGTCCGGATGCGCTCCCGCAACGCATCGGGCACCACCACGGATGTCTGGGCGCGGTAATCGAACCAGACCAGCACCGCCTCCATCAGCGCCACCAGGTCGCCGCTGTCCCGATGCCAGAGCGCCTGCTGGACGCCCATGCTGCTGCGGCCGATGCGGTGGGTACGGGTGGTGATCTCGATCTCGGCGGGAAAGCGCAACTGCTGCCGGAACTGACAGCCCAGCTCGGCCAGGATCGGCCCGGTCTCGTGGAACGGTTCGCCGGTGGCCAGCAACTGCGAGAAATAATCGATCCGGCCGTCCTCGGAATAACGGTAGTACACCGTGTTGTTCACGTGGCCCAGGGAATCCATTTCGCCCCAGCGCACGGTCAGCGGCAGGCCATGGGTGAAATCGGCACGGACGGGATCGGTCATGTCGGCAGGCACTCCATCGGGATCACGGATGGCCGCCATCGCCTCCATACGGTGGCGTATTGACAGCGGCGCGGCAGTGCAGCATACTCTCAATACGCCTGCGTATGGAATACCAATGAGCGCGACCCGCGACACGATCAACGACAAGACCCGGCTGTCGGCCGACGCCTGGGCGCAGGCTGCGCTCGATGCGATCGCCGACCAGGGTATCGCGGGCGTCGCCGTGGAGCCGCTGGCCCGCCGCCTGGGCGTGACCAAGGGCAGTTTCTACTGGCATTTCAGCAATCGCGAGGCGCTGCTCAAGCGCGCCCTGGAACGCTGGGAAGAACAGGAAACCGGCGTCCCCTTCCAGAGCCTGGAAAACGAGACCGACCCCCGCCGGCGCCTGCAGCGGGTAATCCGCGAGGTCAACACCTCGCTGCGCACCAGTCGCATCTACCAGGCCCTGTCGGCAGCGGCCGACGATCCGCTGATTGCGGCGTTCGTCACGCGCGTTTCCACCCGGCGTATCGAAACGCTGCGGCACTACTACGAAGCGGTGGGCCTGTCGCCGGACAACGCATCGCGCTGGGCCCGGCTGACGTACTCGGTGTTTCTCGGCACGCTGCAGATCCGTCGGGACATGCCGGCCGAATGGCCGCATACCGACTCGACCGAATTCTCGCAATACATCGCGTTCCTCGAGCAGGCGTTACTGCCCGACGATGACGCGATGAATCCGGACCTCGCGGCGCCTGCCCATACCGGCGCCGCGTTGACCGGCACCCTGGCCGCCAATACGGCCACCAAGTCATAGGAGGTCATCATGACTGTCATCCTGTCCCTGATCGCTGCCCTGGCCGCCGTGTGGGCCCTGGCCTACATCGGCGCCCCGCTGCTGGCCTGGACCGCCGCCGCGGTGGTGTATTTCGGCGCGCTGTACGGCCTGGGCGTCATCGGCACCACCGGCATCGTGATCGCCGCGGTAATCGGCATCCCGCTGGCGGTGCTGTTCAACGTGGTGCCATTGCGCCGCAGCCTGCTGACCAAGCCCATCTTCAAGGGCTTCAAGGCCGTGCTGCCGCCGATGTCGGACACCGAGCGCGAGGCCCTCGAGGCCGGTGATGTCTGGTGGGAAGCGGAAATGTTCCGCGGCAAGCCCGACTGGACCTATCTGATGAACTTCCAGCGCACCCGGCTCACCGACGAGGAACAGTCGTTCCTCGACAACGAGACCGAGCAGCTCTGTGAAATGCTCGACGAATGGCAGATCACCCAGGAGCTGATGGATCTGCCCGACGAGGTGTGGCAGTTCATTCGCGACAACCGCTTCTTCGCCATGCTGATTCCGAAGGCGCACGGCGGCCTCGGCTTTTCCGCGCTGGCGCAGTCGACCATCGTGGCCAAGATCGCGTCGCGCAGCCTGACCGCCGCGGTCACGGTGATGGTGCCCAACTCGCTCGGCCCGGGCGAGCTGCTCGTGCACTACGGCACCGAGGACCAGCAGAAGCGCTGGCTGCCGGGTCTGGCCCAGGGCACGGAAATCCCCTGCTTCGGCCTCACCGGTCCGGAAGCCGGCTCCGACGCCGGTTCGATCCCCGACACCGGTATCGTCTGCAAGGGCGAGTTCGAGGGCAAGGAAGTGGTCGGCCTCAAGCTGACCTTCTCCAAGCGCTGGATCACACTGGCGCCGGTAGCCACCGTCGTGGGTCTGGCCTTCAAGGCTTATGACCCGGACGGCCTGCTGGGCGACGACAGGGAGCTGGGCATCACCTGTGCCCTGGTGCCGGCCGACCATCCCGGCGTGGAAGTCGGCAAGCGCCACTACCCCGGCGCCTTCATGAACGGGCCGATCTACGGCAAGGACGTGTTCATTCCGCTGGAATGGGTGATTGGCGGCCGCGAACAGATCGGCGGCGGCTGGCGCATGCTGGTCGAGTGCCTGTCGGCGGGCCGCGGCATCTCACTGCCCGCCCTGTCCTCGGCGGCTTCCAAGATGAGCTACCGCATGACCGGCGCCTTCGGCCGTGTGCGTCGCCAGTTCAAGATGCCCATCGGCAAGTTCGAGGGCGTGCAGGAGGCCTCGGCCCGCATTGCCGGCCTCAACTACAAGATGGAAGCCGCCCGCGTGCTCACCGCCAGCGGCGTGGACACCTGCGCCCCGTCCGTGGTCACGGCCATCGCCAAGTACCACATGACCGAGTGGATGCGGCAATCGGTGAACGATGCCATGGACATCCACGGCGGCCGCGGTGTGCAGCAGGGCCCCCGCAACTATCTGGCGCCCTCCTACCAGGCGATTCCGATCGCGATCACGGTGGAAGGCGCCAACATCCTCACCCGTAGCCTGATGATCTTCGGCCAGGGGGCGATCCGCTGCCATCCCTACGTCTTCCCGGAGATGGAGGCGGCTCGCGAGGATGACCTCAAGGCCTTCGACAAGCTCCTGTGGGGCCACGTGGGCTATTCCGTCAACCGCGGCGCCCGCGCCCTGACCCTGGGCCTGACCGGCTCGCGGCTGGCCGGCGCCCCGATCAGCGGCCCGACCGCCCCCTACTTCCGCGAGCTGGCCCGCATGAGTGCCGCCCTAGCGTTCGTCTCTGACGTCACCATGGGCATGCTCGGCGGTGACCTGAAGCGCAAGGAGCGTCTGTCGGCCCGTCTGGGCGATGTGCTGTCGCAGCTCTACTTCGCCTCGGCCACGCTCAAGTACTTCATCGATGAGGGCCAACAGGAAGCCGACCTGCCCCACATGCAGTGGGTGATGGACGACAGCCTGCGGGAAATCGCGGACGCCTTCGACGGCTTCTTCCGCAACTTCCCCAACCGGTTCGTCGGAAAGGCCCTGCGCGTCATGGTGTTCCCGCTGGGACGCCCGTATCACGGCGCCAGCGACGACCTGGGCGGACAGCTGGCCGACGCCATGCTGGAGCCCGGCGCCTTCCGCGAGCGCATGACCGCCGACACCTACGTCGGCAAGTCGGCGGATGACGTCACCGGCCGCATGGAGCAGGCGTTCCAGACGCTGGTGAAGGTCGAGCCGCTCTACAACAAGTTCGCCAAGGCCGTGGCCAAGGGCCAGACCCGCGGGCTGACAGTGGCCGACCAGCTCGCCGGCTGTGTGGAAGCCGGCATCCTGTCGCAGGCGGAGGCCGACGAAGTGGCCGCCTACGACCAGCTGCGCTATGACGCCATCCTTACCGACGCGTTCGAGCCGGATTACCTGCTCAACCGTCAGAACGGTGGTCATCAGGACAAGGTGCAGGAAGCCCGCGTGGCCTGATCCAGCGACCGTGACGAGACCCTTGAGCCCGGGCAGCGATGCCCGGGCTTTTTTGCGCCTGCTCTCTCCCTAGCCTTATCACTTTTAGCTATTACCATTCCCAGCAACCCTGCAAGCCGGTATGGTCACGCTCCATTGTTGCGCTGGCGGACGAGACAACTGAATGGGATTCGAGGCCTGGTTTGTACTGGGGCTGGCTGTCGCCGCCCTCGGGCTGATGAGCGCCGGACGCCAGCCACCGCATCTGGTGATGCTGGGCGTACTGATCGTACTCAGCGCCAGCGGCATTCTGACGGCCAACCAGGCCCTGGCCGGATTCAGCAACAGCGGTCTGATGACCGTTGCCGCGCTGTTCGTGGTGGCCGCCGGCGTCCACCACTCGGGCGGGGTGGATCTCGTGGTCCGCTATCTGCTCGGGCATCCCCGTTCGGTTCGCCGCGCCCAGGCGCGGCTGATGCTGCCGGTGGCCATGCTCAGCGGCTTTCTCAACAACACCCCCGTGGTCGCCACCATGATTCCGGCGGTGAATGCCTGGTCCCGCCGCATCGGCATGGCGCCCTCCAAGTTGATGATCCCGCTGAGTTACGCGGCCATCCTCGGCGGCACGTTGACCCTGATAGGCACCAGCACCAACCTCGTGGTCAACAGTCAGTACCAGGCGCTCACCGGTGCCGATGACCTGTCACTGTTCTCCATCACCACGGTCGGACTGCCGGTCGCGTTGTTCGGTCTGGCCCTGATGCTGCTGGTCCTGCCACGGCTGCTGCCGGATCGGCGTGACGAACAGAAATTCGGCGAGCTGCGCGAGTTCTCGCTGGAGGTCATGGTCGAGGAAAACGGCCCGCTGGTCGGCCAGACGGTGGCCCAGGCCGGGCTGCGCAATCTCGGAAACATGTATCTGGTCGAGATCATTCGCCAGGACAGCGTGGTCACCGCCGTGCCCTCGGAGGAGCAACTGCGTGGCGGCGACCGGCTGGTGTTCGTGGGCGACACCCAGGCGGTGTCCGACCTGCTGCGCATCAACGGCCTGCTGCCCTCCACCTCCGGCGACGGCCCGGCCCTGGGCAAGTCCCGCGCTGAACGCCGTCTGGTGGAAGCGGCGCTGTCCCCACACTCCGAAGTAATCGGCCAGACCATCCGCGATGCCCGCTTCCGGGACCGCTACGGCGCGGTCGTGCTGGCCGTAGCCCGCGGCGGTGAACGGGTGCAGGGCAACCCGGGACGCATCGAATTGCGCTCGGGTGACGTGCTGTTGCTCGAGGCCCGGCCGGCGTTCGTGACCCGGCAGCGCTACAACAAGGATTTCCTGCTGATCAACGACCTCGACACCGAAACTCCGCGGCACGAACGAGCCTGGCTGTCATGGCTGATCCTGGGCGGGCTGGTTGTCAGCGCCGCAACCGGGCTCAGCAGCATGCTCAACGCCGCCCTGGTCGGCGCCGCCGCCATGGTCCTCACTGGCTGCTGCACGACGGGTCAGGCCGGCAAGAGCGTGGACCTGCCGGTGCTGCTGGTCATCGCCAGCTCCTTCAGCCTGGGAACAGCCCTGCAGGTCTCCGGCGCCGCCAGCGCAATCGGCGAAGGCATCGTCAATACCAGCGGCGGCCATCCGTTGCTGCTGCTGATTCTGGTTTACATCGCGGTGATGCTGATGACCGAGATGATCACCAACAACGCCGCTGCGCTGGTGATGCTGCCCATCGTCCTGTCCGTGACTGAAACCGCGCAGCTACCCGCCATGCCCTTCGTCATCGCAGTGATGATGGCCGCCTCAGCCACCTTCGCCACCCCGCTGGGCTACCAGACCAACCTGATGGTCTTCAGCGCCGGTGGCTATCGCTTCAACGAGTTTCTGCGCGCGGGACTGCCCATGAATCTGGCGATCGGCGTGACCACCATCATCGTGATCCGGCTGGTGTACGCGTCGGCGTTTGCGTAGTACGGCGCAATAGTTAACTCGAGATCGCCTCGCCTGCCTCACGATGACGTGACCAGTGCACCCGATCATGTCTCTTCGATCATCACCCGATACCCCTCACTGAATTCCTTCGGCATCCGGCAGGGCCGCCCGTTGTCCAGCCGCACCGACACGAAATGGGAATGGCCGCGCAGCACCGTCACCTCATCGGCCGGGCGGATGATCTGAAACCGCCGCCACAGCGACAGCCGGCCGTCATTGCGGCTGACCCAGGTGGCCGCCACCAGCTCGTCTCCCAGGTGGGTGGGCGCCAGATAATCCAGCTCGTGGCGGCGTACCACACAGGCCACGCCAAGCCGTTCGTAGGTATCCCAGTCCAGGTCGAGCGATTTCGAGTGGGCCCAGGACACCGCTTCCAGCCAGCCGAGGTAGGTGACGTTGTTCACGTGTTGCAGTGCATCGATATCCCCCGGCTGCACCGTAATGTCCAGTGTGAACGGAGCCGGAAAATCCCAGCCGAGGTGGTTGACGTCACTCATGGGCGGAACATGCCGTCGTAGTGGCACGAATCAGGCTTGGGGCGGGCATGTAAGGCTCCTTGTTATGACTGGAATCGGGTTGGGCGGTCGCGGTCAATCGGATTCCGCTTGCCGCCGACCGGTTGATAACGTAGCATCTCATCCCTATTTAGGACTGAAATGGTCCGGTATCCGGCATGCTGCGACTGAGCAAACTGACCGACTACGGCATGGTGGTAATGGCCGCGCTGGCCGACGCGGAAGACGACACCCGCAATGCCGCGGATCTGGCCACCGCCACCGGCGTGGCGCTGCCCACCGTGCGCAAGCTGCTCAAGCGGCTGAACCGCAGCGGTCTGGTAAACTCGGCACGTGGCGCCCGGGGCGGTTACCGGCTGGCCCGGCCCGCCGAAGACATCAGTATCGCCGATGTCATCGCGGCCCTGGAGGGCCCGGTTTCCCTGACCGAGTGCGCAGCCCATGACGGGCTCTGCGGCATGGAGTCGGTCTGCCGGCTGCGCGGGCACTGGCGGGTGATCAACGACGCGATACGCGGCGCGCTGGCCGATGTGTCCGTGGCGGACATGAATCGCCCGGCACTCAGCATGCCGCTGCAGCCCGCGCCCGGCATCGCGTCGAGCCCGGGTTCCTAACTTTTCGTCAACGGTGCAATCATGGCAGCACGCGAACAGGACATCGATACACTCGTCGAAAGCCGCGAATACGAAGCCGGCTTCGTCACCGACATCGAGTCGGACACCATCGCGCCGGGTCTGAATGAAGACGTAATCCGATTCATTTCGGCCAAGAAGGACGAACCCGAGTGGATGACCGACTGGCGGCTGGAAGCCTTCCATCACTGGAAGAAGATGCCGCTGCCTAACTGGGCGCACGTGCACCACCCGCCGATCGACTTCCAGTCCATTTCCTACTTTTCGGCGCCCAAGTCTTCCAAGGACAAGCCGAAGAGCCTGGACGAGGTGGACCCGAAGCTGCTCGAGACCTACAACAAGCTCGGCATCCCGCTGAAGGAACAGGAAGTGCTGGCCGGCGTGGAAGGCGCCGCCAACGTCGCCGTGGACGCGGTGTTCGACAGCGTGTCGGTGGCCACGACCTTCAAGGACAAGCTGCACGACGCGGGCGTCATCTTCTGCTCCATTTCGGAAGCCATCCGCGAGTATCCGGAACTGGTGAAGAAGTACCTGGGCTCGGTCGTACCGCGCAAGGACAACTTCTTCGCCGCGCTGAATTCGGCGGTGTTCACCGACGGCAGCTTCGTATTCATCCCGGAGGGCGTGAAATGCCCGATGGAGCTGTCCACCTACTTCCGTATCAATGCCGAGAACACCGGCCAGTTCGAGCGCACGCTGATCGTGGCCGAGGCCGGCAGCCAGGTGTCGTACCTGGAAGGCTGCACCGCGCCGCAGCGCGACGAGAACCAGCTGCATGCCGCGGTAGTCGAGCTGATCGCCCTGGACGACGCCGACATCAAGTATTCCACGGTGCAGAACTGGTACCCGGGCGACGAAGACGGCAAGGGCGGCATCTACAACTTCGTCACCAAGCGCGGCGACTGCCGCGGCGCCCGCTCGAAGATTTCCTGGACCCAGGTGGAAACCGGCTCGGCCATCACCTGGAAGTACCCCAGCTGCATCCTGCGTGGTGACGATTCGGTGGGCGAGTTCTACTCGGTGGCCGTCACCCGCGGCATGCAGCAGGCCGACACCGGCACCAAGATGATCCACGTGGGCAAGAACA
The DNA here is from genome assembly GCF_031846305.1 of Spectribacter acetivorans. Lineage (NCBI taxonomy): Bacteria > Pseudomonadati > Pseudomonadota > Gammaproteobacteria > Salinisphaerales > Salinisphaeraceae > Spectribacter > Spectribacter acetivorans. The sequence goes on along the minus strand of NZ_JAVRHY010000002.1, from coordinate 151,895 downwards.
CCAAGTCCACCATCATCGCCAAGGGCATTTCCGCCGCCCGGGGCGAGCAGGCCTATCGCGGCCTGGTTCGCATCATGCCGCGGGCCGACAACGCTCGGAACTTCACCCAGTGCGACTCCCTGCTGATCGGGGACAAGTGCGGCGCCCACACCTTCCCCTACGTGGAAGCCAGCAACCCCACCGCCAAGCTGGAACACGAGGCCACCACCTCCAAGATCGGCGAGGACCAGCTGTTCTACTGCATGCAGCGCGGCTTGTCCGAGGAAGACGCGGTCAACATGATCGTCAACGGCTTCTGCAAGGACGTGTTCCGCAAGCTGCCGATGGAGTTCGCGGTGGAGGCCCAGGCGCTGCTCAACGTCACGCTCGAGGGCGCGGTGGGTTAACACCCCCTGATCAGCATTCACACTAACCGCAAAGGTCGCAAAGCGCGCAAAGATTGGTGAAATGACCCTTATCTGACGCATTGCGTCCTTTGCGCTCTTCGCGGTTCACGCTAACAAGTTTCAACTATGCTCAAGATCGAGAATCTGCACGCCAACGTCGACGGCACCGAAATCCTGCGCGGCATCGACCTCGAGGTTAAAGCCGGCGAGATCCACGCCATCATGGGCCCGAACGGCTCCGGCAAGTCCACCCTGGCCAGCGTGCTGGCCGGCCGCGAGGATTACGAGGTCACTCAGGGCAAGGTCACCTTCGACGGGGCCGACCTGCTGGACATGGACGTGGCCGAACGCGCCTGCGCCGGGCTGTTCCTGGGTTTCCAGTACCCGGTGGAAATTCCCGGTGTATCCAACCTGTACATGCTGCGCGCCGCCATCAACGCCCGCCGCAACGCCCGCGGCGAGGGTGAGATCGACGCCATGGAGTTCATGCAGCAGGTCAACGAGAAGATCGCCCACGTCGACATGAATCCCGACATGGCCAAGCGCGGCGTCAACGAAGGCTTTTCCGGCGGCGAGAAGAAGCGCAACGAAGTGTTCCAGATGCTGATGCTGGAACCGAAGCTGGCGATTCTGGACGAGACCGACTCCGGGCTGGACATCGACGCCCTCAAGACGGTGGCTAACGGCATCAACGCCCTGCGTTCGCCCGAGCGGGCCACCGTGCTGGTCACCCACTACAAGCGCCTGCTCGAGCACGTGGTGCCGGACAAGGTGCACGTGCTGGCCGGCGGTCGCATCGTGCGCACCGGCGGCATCGAACTGGCGGACACGCTGGAAGAGTCCGGCTACGCCGGCATCGAACAGGCCGACACGCAAGCGCAGGCATCATGACCGGACAGCGCCAGGACATCAGCCCCAGCATCGACCACTATCTGGCGGAATTCGCGCGCATCGAGCGCGACCTGCCCGGCGATCTGACCCGCGAACGCCATGAGCGTCTGCGGGCCTTTGCCGACGGCGGCTTCCCGCACAAGAAGATCGAGGACTGGAAGTACACCGACGTCAGCGCCATCGAGGCCGCCCGCTTCGAAATGGCGACCTCGGCCGCCGATGTGCCCAGCGGCGATCTCGCCGACTGGTGCCCGACCGACCTGGACTGCCACCGCGCGGTGATCGTGGACGGCCACTTCCAGCCGCATCTGTCGGATCTGGACGCCCTGCCCACCGGCATCCGTGTGCGCGCCCTGGCCGAGAGCCTGGCCGATGGCAGCGCCCCGGTCCTGGGCACCACGGTCGACGGCCACGGCAGTGCCTTCACCGACATGAACGCCGCCTTCGCCGCCGACGGCCTGCATCTGCAGGCAGATGCCGGCGCGGTGGCCGACAAGCCGCTGCACGTCCTGATCGTGGCCAGCGGCCGTCAGGATCGCGTCATGGCCCAGGTCCGCAACGTGATGGAACTGGGCGACAACAGCGACATCCGCGTGATCGAGCACTATGTCGGCCTGGGCGAGCACAGCTATTTCACCAATGCCGTCACCGAGGTGCATGCGGCGCCGGGCGCCCGGCTGGAGCGCATCCGCATCCAGCAGGAGCACCCGGAAAACGGTTACCACGTGGCCAGCTTCCACGCCCGCCAGCAGCGCGACAGCCGCATCATCAACTACGGCATCGACCTGGGTGGCCGACTGGCCCGCATCGACACCAACAGCCGGCTGGACGACACCGGCGCCGAAATTCACCTGTACGGCGTCTACGCCCCAACCGGCGACCAGCACGTGGACAATCACACCCGCGTGGATCACGCCAAGCCCCACGGCACCAGTCGCGAGGCTTACAAGGGCGTGCTCTCGGGCAAGAGCCGGGGCGTGTTCAACGGCAAGGTCATCGTCCACAAGGACGCGCAGAAGACCGATTCCGAGCAGTCCTCGGATTCGCTCTTGCTGTCCAAGCAGGCGGTGGTCGACGCCAAGCCGGAACTGGAAATCTACGCCGACGACGTCAAGTGCGCCCACGGCTCCACCGTCGGTCAGCTCGACGAGAGCGCTGTGTTCTACCTGATGAGCCGCGGCCTGGACCAGGACGGTGCCCGCGCCGTGCTCACCTACAGCTTCGTCGACGAGATCATCGGCCAGATCGACCTCGAGCCGATCCGGGTATTCCTTGAGCGCGCGGTGCTGGAAAAGCTCCCCGCCGGCAGCCGCTTCGCCGGCCTGGCCTGATCCTGATCGTGGCCAGCGACACCGCCACCAGGCTGCCGGAAACGCATCTGGACGTGGCCGCCCTGCGCAGCGCGTTCCCGGTGCTGGACCAGCGGGTGCACGACAAGCCGCTGGTGTATCTGGACAACGCCGCCACCACCCAGAAGCCGGCGGCGGTGATCGACGCGGTGGCCAATTACTACCGACACGACAACGCCAACGTCCATCGCGGCGTGCACGTGCTGTCGCAGCGTTCCACCGAGGCTTATGAAGGCGCCCGCGAGGCGGTGGCCCGCTTCATCAATGCCGAGCGGGAACACCAGATCGTGTTCACCCGCGGTACCACCGAAGCCATCAACCTGGTGGCCCAGAGTTACGCCCGCCCTCGCCTGCAGCCCGGCGACGAAATCCTGATCACCGAGATCGAGCACCACTCGAATATCGTGCCCTGGCAACTGGTGTGCGAGGCCACCGGCGCCACCCTGCGCGTGGCGCGCGTCAACGATGCCGCCGAGATCGACCGGGACGACTTCGCCGCCAAGCTGGGCGAACGCACCCGGCTGGTCGCCATCAGTCAGGTGTCCAACGCCTTCGGCACCATCCATGCGGTGAACGAGCTGATCGGCGTGGCCCACCAGCACGACGTACCGGTACTGATCGACGGCGCCCAGGCCACCGCCCACATGCCGGTTGACGTGCAGGCTCTGGACGCCGACTTCTACGCCTTCTCCGGCCACAAGCTGTTCGGCCCCACCGGCATCGGCGTGCTCTACGGCCGCGAATCCCTGCTCGACGCCATGCCCCCGTACCAGGGCGGCGGCGACATGATCGAGACGGTCACCCTGGAGGGCAGCACCTGGAACGAACTGCCCGCCAAGTTCGAAGCCGGCACCCCGAATATCGCCGGCGCCATCGGTCTGGGGGCGGCAATCCGCTTTCTGGAAGGTTTCGACCTGGACGCCATCGCCGCCCACGAGGAACAGCTGCGCGCCCGGGCCACCGCCGCCCTGGCGCAGATCGACGGCCTGCGCCTGATCGGCACGGCCAGCCACAAGGCTGCCATCCTGTCCTTCGTGATGGGCGAGGCCCACCCGCAGGACATCGCCACCATTCTGGATTCCGCCGGGGTGGCGGTCCGCGCCGGGCACCACTGCGCCATGCCCGGCATGGCCCGTTTCGGGCTGGAAGGCACCGCCCGCGCCTCGTTCGCCGCCTACAACGACGACAGCGACGTGGATGCGCTGATCGAGGGCCTGGCGAGCGTGGCCCGAATCTTCGGCTAGGTAACCGGCTCCGCCCCGCAGTTCGACAGCAGCAGCACCGGCGGGCTCAACTGCATGGCGAAGGGCTGCGCCTTGCGCAGGGCGCTCAGGCCGAGAATGTTGCGGTCCCCACCCGGCATCACCGTGACCTCGATATCGGTCAGCGTGCAGCTATCCCCCAGCTTCAGCGACGCCACGCGATAAACCGGCACCCGCAACAGCTTGCCGTTGGCCATCCGGCCGGTGATCTCGCGCAGATAGCTCACCGTCGTATCGCGCTCGAGCCGCTCGAAGGTCTGACGGGACAACGCCACGTAGCCGGAACCGGTATCCACCAGAAAATCGGTTTCCACGCCATGGCCGAAGTCACCGTGGACATAGTAGTTTCCGGAATCCACTTCCTGCATCGCGGCCGAATAGCCGAAGCGCTCCGCAGCGGCGGCACTGGCGCCGGGAAGCATCATGGCCACGATCAGGAGGGCCAGGTTGTACGGGCGAACATTCATGTTGCATAACAGAGCAACACTCGTGCCGAACTTTCTGTTCGGCATATAATCAAAGAGTTGGAGCTTGTAAAAGGACGAGACGCCGCCGCAATATGCACCCGTTTGGTGCCTTTCCGGTGGATTTGCACTGCTTTAGCGCATAACAGATGACGACTGCCCGCAAGGCAGCGCCTCAATAGAGGCAACCAACAATCATGAAAGGAAAGGAATTGCCCATGAATCGAGGAAAGAAACTGATGACCATCACCGCTTCGGCAGTGCTTGGCGCATCCCTGGCACCGGCCGTTGTCGCCGCCGACCGCGAAGCCGGCATGCATCGCATAATGGTGACCGATTTTTCCGGCCGGCCGCCCTACGATCGCGAATTCCAGACCCGTGATGAAGCCGAGGCGCGCACCTATGCCCGGCCGGCGCCCGCCGTGGGCGAGACCCTCACGGTGGTGGACTATCGCGACCGGCCGCCGTACCGGCGCCAGGTGGTGGAAATCGATCAGTCCAACGTGACCGATTTCGCCCGCTTTGAGGAAGTCGAAGCCGTTGAGCGCGAACAGCATCGCTTCGGTCCGCCCGGCAAGAACTTCCGCCGCACACGATAGACAAGAACCCCGCTGAGGCCCGGCCGGTTGGATGACCGGCCGGGCCTGCCGCCGGGCACCACGCCCGTCGCCCCCTGACCTCGCCGATCTACCCTCAACCTCATGAGTTGACAGACTCGGTCCGCTGATCGATATTGGACTGACCAGTCCGAAATCAGGTCGCCCGACTCCATCCATGCCCCGCACCCGCGAGTTCGACCGCACCGCCGTGCTCGACAAGGCCATGCACGCCTTCTGGGAGGGCGGCTATCGCGCCACGTCGCTTGATCATCTGCTGGCGGCCACGGGCCTGAGCAAGAGCAGCCTCTACGACACCTTCGGGGGCAAGCAGGCCCTGTTGCTGGAATGCCTGGATGCCTACGGCCGGCAGCTTTTCGCGGGCCCCATCGAGCCCCTGCTTCGCGTCGATGCGGCCTTCGACGATATCCGGGAAGTATTCACGCGCATCCTGGCGCACGCGGCCACCCCGGCCGGACGTCGTGGTTGCCTGGCCAATACCTGCATCGGGGAGCTGGGCGGCCGGGACGCCGCTGTCAGTGCCGCCACCGGTGCAATCGTGGAACGCATCGAATCCGGCTTTGCCGCCGCCGTGGCGACGGCTCAGGCACGCGGCGAGATTACCAATCCGGAATCCCCGGCGGTGCTCGCCCGCTTCCTGTTCAACACCCTGTCCGGCCTCAACCTCGCGGCCCGCGCCGGGGCATCACATGAGCGCCTGCACGACATCGTCCGGGTAACCCTCGATGCCCTGGCCCCGGCACCCGCCGTTGCCCACACGGAGTAAAACCATGAATCTGCTCAAATCGATCTTCGTCTCCGCGTTCATCACGGCGGGCCTGCTTGGCACCGTGTATTCGCTGTACCAGCTTGCGACCGTGGGCCTGCTGTCGCCCTGGCTGGGCACCGCACTGGCCTGCGGCGCGCCCACGCTGCTGTTCGCTCGCCTGTTCGCCGTCGCCACACCCCGGACCAGCGAGAACCTCTATCTGGTGCTCGCCGGCGGTGTCGTCGGCACGGTGCTGGCGTTCGTCCTGGGCGGTGGCATACCCGCATTCATCGCCCTCGCCGTGGGCGTGATCGCCAATCTGGCCTACGTGTTCTGGTACTCGCGCTTCCCGTCGGCGACAACCCGTCTGAGCGAGGGCCAGCCCCTGCCCGACCTGACCCTGGCGGAAAACGGCCAGCCGCTGACCACGGCAGAGCTGACCCGCACCCCGGCGCTGTGGATCTTCTATCGCGGCAACTGGTGCCCGCTGTGCATGGCCCAGGTGCGCGAAATCGCGGCCCAGTACCGCGAGCTGGAACAGCGGGGGGTCGCCGTCCATCTGGTCAGCCCGCAGCCGGAAGCCAATACCGCCAGCCTGGCCCGGAAGTTCGATGCTCCGATGCGTTTCCTGACCGACACCGAGAACCGGGCCGCCGACACACTGGGCATTCTGGAAAGGAACGGCCTGCCCGCCGGCATGCAGGTGCTGGGCTACGACTCGGATGTGCCCCGCCCCACGGTGTTCATCACCGCTGCCGGGGGCACGGTGATTCACGTCGACCTGTCCGAGAACTATCGCGTGCGTCCGGAACCAGCCCAGTATTTCGACGTGCTCGACCGCCACGCCGCCGGCTAACCCAAGTCAACCACGACAAGGATCCACTCAATGATTCATCTCTATACCGCGTCCACCCCCAACGGCTGGAAGGCCTCGATCATGCTCGAGGAACTGGGCGTACCCTACGAGCTGCACCCGATCTCCCTGTCCAACGGGGACCAGAAACAGCCCGACTACCTGAAGCTGAACCCCAACGGCCGCATCCCCACCATCGTCGATACAGACGAGAACGACCTGGCCGTGTTCGAGTCGGGCGCCATCCTGATCTACCTGGCCGAGAAGTTCGGCCGCTTCCTGCCCGAGGGCACGGCCGATCGCTCCCGGGTGATCCAGTGGCTGATGTTCCAGATGGGCGGGGTCGGCCCCATGCAGGGCCAGGCCAACGTGTTCTACCGCTACGCCCCGGAAAAGATTCCCTTCGCCATCGAGCGCTACCAGTCCGAAACCCGCCGCCTGTACGAAGTGCTGGAGGGGCGTCTGGAAGGCCGCGACTATCTCTGCGACGAGTACTCCATCGCCGACATCGCCAACTGGTCCTGGGTATCCGTGGGCTTCTGGGCGGGTGTGGAAACCGACGACCTGCCCAACCTCTCACGCTGGCTGAAGGCGATCGGCGAACGCCCGGCCGTGCAGCGCGGCATCGTCATCCCGGAACCCCTGGTGCTGGACGACGGCGGCGAAGAGGTCACCAAGATGGCGCAGTCGATGCTGCAGACCGGCAAGGCCTGACGCCGCACCCGGCCGCGCTGGCTCGACACAACGATGCATGACCGGCGTCGCCGGCGCCGGTCATGCGTCCAGAATCGGCGCGAAGCCCCCGTAAATCAGCCGCTTGCCGTCAAACGGCATCTCGCCCAGCGCCTGCATGCGGGGATCCTCCATCATCTTCTTCATCCCGGCATCCCGCACGTCCCGCGACGGCCACTCGATCCAGGAAAACACCACCACCTCGTCATCCTGCGCCTTCACCGCGCCGCGGAAATCGGTGACCTTGCCATCCGGCACGTCGTCACCCCAGCACTCCACCACCCTAGTGGCGCCGAACTCCTTGAACAGCGGCAACGCGGCCTGCGCGAAATCCGTGTATGCCTGCTTGCTGGCCGCTGGTACCGCGGCCACGAATCCATCCACGTAGTTCATGTCATTCACTCCTGGGAGAAAACGGAAGCCTCGTCCACCGCCTGATCCGGATATTACGCCCGTCGTCAGAAGCCAACCAGAAGGCCCGCACCGGCCGCCACAACGGCATTCAGGGCTATTTTCAGCCCGTGCGAACGGCCGCAAAAGCTGCCATCATTTCGCCTGAACCAACGCGGAACCCCGTTGCATGAACATCGACACCTCGAAACCCGTCATGGTCACCGGCGCCACCGGCTATGTCGCCGGCTGGCTGGTCAAGCGTCTGCTGGATGCCGGCCTCACCGTGCACGCCGCCGTGCGTGACCCGGACAACGCCGACAAGCGCCGCCACCTGGATGCCATGGCCGAGGACGCCCCCGGCAGCATCCGCTACTTCGGGGCTGATCTGCTCACGCCCGGCTCGTACAAGGAAGCCATGGCCGGCTGCTCGATCGTCTTCCACACCGCCTCGCCGTTCACCATCGCCGTGAAGGACCCGCAGAAGGACCTGATCGAACCCGCCCAGCTGGGCACCCGCAACGTGCTGGAATCGGTCAACGACACACCCTCGGTGGAACGCGTGGTGCTCACCAGCAGCTGTGCCGCCATCTACGGCGACAACGCCGACCTGGCCGACACCCCGAATGGCGTGTTCACCGAGGAAATCTGGAACACCAGCTCCTCCGTGGATCACCAGGCCTATTCCTACTCCAAGCTGCTGGCGGAGAAGGAAGCCTGGAAGCTCGCCGACGCCCAGTCCCGCTGGCGGCTGGTCACGGTGAACCCGTCGCTGGTGATCGGCCCGGGCACCAACGCCAAGGCAACATCCGAGAGCTTCAACATCGTCAAGCAGATCGGCGACGGCACCATGAAGATGGGCATTCCGGACATCGGCTTCGGCGCGGTGGACGTGCGCGACGTGGCCGAGGCGCACTTCCGCGCCGCCTTCGTGCCGGAAGCCGAGGGCCGCTTCATCGTTTCCGGCCACAACACCGGCTTTCTGGAAATGGCCCGCACCCTGCTGGATCGCTACGGCGATGCCTACCCCATCCCCCGCCGCAAGCTGCCCAAGTGGCTGGTGTGGCTGGTGGGCCCACTGACCACCAAGGGCCTCACGCGTGAGTTCATCAGCCGCAATGTCGACCTGCCCTGGCGGGCCGATAACAGCCGCAGCCGCAACATCCTGGGCGTCACCTACCGCCCGCTGGACGAATCCATGAACGACTTCTTCGCCCAACTGATCGACAGCGGCCGGCTGAAGAAGCGTACTGCCTGACGCCTGGCACGCGACGAACCCTGCAACCGGCATACCAGGCGGATGATCCGGCCAGACCACTGATGTGCACCCGCTACCTCACCCCGGACCAGCGCGCCTACGAGCAGGCCATATCGCACATCCCGCCGTTCTGGAAGGACTTCGAGTCGCACTTTGACGTGCGCATCACCAATCACGTCCCAGTCATTCGCCCCGCGCCGGACGGCGGCTACATCGGCGAGGCCATGTACTGGACCCTGCTGCCGCCGCGCTACGACTCGAAAAAGGCCTGGCGCCTGCCCACCTTCAACCTGCGGGCCGAGCGCCTGGACGAAAGCCGCATGTACGCCACGCCGTTCCGGCTACGGCGCTGCCTGCTGCCCGCCGCCGGCTTCTACGAATGGCCCGAGATCGACGGCCGCAAGACCCGCCACTGCATCCGCCCGGCCGAGGCCGGCCTGTTCTTCTTCGCCGGTCTGTGGAACCCGTACCAGTCCCGCGACGGCAGCGAGGCCGACCACAGCTGCGGCCTGATCACCTGCGACGCCAACCCCTTCATGCGGCCGCTGCACAACACGGGCGGGAACAAGCACCGCATGCCCGTGATCCTGGACTGGGCGCGCGGCAACCGCTGGTTGTTCGGCGACACCGACGAAGCCCGCGAGCTGCTCGCCCCCTGCCCCGACAACTGGCTCATGGCCTACCCGGTCACGCGTAACGCCGGCGACGTTCCCGCGCAGACGGAACCGGCCGGCGAGCCGGTATACGGTTGATGACTCGTGACCGGTCCACCGTGCCCCGCATGATCCTCACTCTGCTGCTCGCCGGCGGCGCCGCATTCCTGCTGCTGGCCGGCTGCATGTTCGTGTTCCAGGAACGCCTGCTGTTCATGCCCAACACCCCGGGCCGCGACCTGCGGGCCACCCCGGCTGATTTCGGGCTGGCTTACGAAGACGTTCACCTGGAAACCGCCGACGGCGAAACCCTGCACGGCTGGTACGTCCCGGCCTCGGATGCCAAGGCCACCCTGCTGCACTTCCACGGCAACGCCGGCAACATCGGCGATCGCGTCGACCTGCTCGCCCTGTTCCACCACATCGGGCTGTCCGTTCTGATCATCGACTACCGCGGCTATGGCCAGTCCACCGGCCAGCCAAGCGAATCAGGAACCTACCGCGATGCCGAAGCCGCCTGGTCGCATCTGGTGGAAAGCCGGGAAACGCCGCCGGATCGCATCATCCTGCATGGCCAGTCGCTGGGCGGCGCCGTGGCCACCTGGCTGGCCACAAAAGTGGAGCCCGCCGGCCTGATTCTGGATTCCACCTTCACATCGGTGCCGGACATCGCCGGCGAGGTGTATCCCTGGCTGCCGGTTCGGCAACTCGCAAGGCTCGGCTACAACACGCTGGATCGAACCCCCGACATCGACGCGCCAATACTGGTACTGCATTCACGGGAGGACGACATCATCGGGTTTCACCACGGGGAACGGCTGGCGAAGGCCGCGGACGCCCGGCTGGTGGCACTACGTGGCGGGCACAATCAGACGCTGGTGCGGAATGAGGGGGTTTATCAGAGGGCGATCGTGGAATTCATCCAATCAATGGCAGATGTACGAGAATAGTTTGCAGCTTGCGGACAGGCGCAAGAATAACCCCCTCCCCTAGTCACTAACCCTCATACGCGCAAGAATTCGGCAAATCTCCGTGAAGGATGGTGCTCAAATCATGGCCGGAGAAAATACGTTCTCGATCATCCATAAATACTACTTTTACTGCATTTAATTTAAAACAGGTTACATCACTGTTATAGAGAACATTCTGGCTTGTGTATTTTTTCTCTTTACCATCTGGCTTGATTGGACCAGTCAACTTCAAGCCAAACCGATCCGCATCGCCAATACGTCCACTCACCGGATCGCCAACCGCATTGTAAGATGTTAAATCAAAAGAGAGATATTTAATAGCTTTACTGTTTTGAGGATTTTTCATCATTACTATTAAATCCACCCCACCGGATGAATCAGGAATGCTTGATACTATACTGGTGATCAGGGGCCTTTCCCCGCTGCGCGGCTCAGTATCATCGACCATTTCTACATTACTTTCACCTATCAGGTATGGCTCCGATAGAGACATTACCCAACTAGTCCCACCACCGTTCTGTCTAGTACGGCCATTGATTGGCTCCGCCTCCACCTTCCAAAAAATATCGTTCGAGTGTTTTATTATTTTAATTGGAGCAGGAGCGGCCTCAGACACGTACAGTCTACCAACTTCAGGGGCAAAAACATCAGGACGACTTAACGTTTTATGCTCACCAGACTTAAATATTGCATAAGTTTCTCCGGACCCATCTAATTCTCTGTATTCCGATGGCTTAATGTCCACCCCGAGACGAGACTCCGCTTGTTTTAGCGGAGTCATTTTACCGCCAGGCACTGCTTCGCAGGCAACAATAAAAAAAACACCTGCTACAACAAAAAACAATTTAACTTTGCTCACTTTATTCTCCACGCATCAAAAAGGTCGTAGCTTTAGAATTCTAATTCGGCTGATCGAACATAGGAATTGATTCGATAATAAGATATTCGCCAGCCGAACCATTGTATTCTGCATCCATGAGCAGCTGATCAGCGAGCGGTGGCGTATAATTTTCCTGAATGAGAGTAATAGCTCTTTGCGACATCGACAAATTGATCGGCCGCTCTGTGCCGCGAGGAGATCTCGCTTTTCCGCCAGCGTACAGATCACCTTCGGGCTTTCCGAATCTATCAATGGGAAACTCATTTCTAAGCCAGCCGAGTAGCGGAGCCGTAGAAGCTGATAACCACCATTGGCGGCTAATATATCTAAGATTTAAAATCAGCCGTCTTACGAATTCGCTCGGCTGAAAGTCTCGCTGTCCATCAGTATCCGCAAGCCAATCGATTCTCAGAGAGTCCATGGGAAAGGCAATTGGAATGTTATCCCGCTCCCACGATTCACCCCACACAATAGTATTTCCAGAATCTTGTAAGCCTGCAATCTTAAGTTGCGGCATTGTCGCAAGGCACATGAGGGTTGACGAATCGCCGTCCTTAACATGTTTTGGACGGCGACCCGGCAAGAATGGCACTGCGCCGCTACGGATCGCTGGCATAGGCATAGCATTCGCCTCCGCACTTCTGAAAGGCGGATATACCCGAACTTCTTGCAACCCGACTTTCGCCATCGTTAATGCAGGCGGATTGCGTTGATCAACAAACAACCAAAACGGAAAAGAGAACAGATATGCAGAGAATGTATTCGTCACCATAGGCACAGTGAACCTAACTCCCAGCGTAACCAGCCGCGCTCGGAGCGCCAACGGAGAATCCGGTCCGCGCTCACGCTGTTGTTAGAGCTCAATTTCATCACCCGGACCTGAATGAGTGAAGCAAAACTCCTCTGTAATTCGAGAGGTTGAATGTAAAACGTCTCTTGACTCCCTTCTCGATATCAGTATCGAAGGTTAGCGTGATGTCTATGACATGTGATGCGTCCTGCGCTTGGTCAGCGGGCAGCTTCGTTTCGCCGACGTCATACTTTAATGTTCGTCCTGGAGGTATATAGGGTACACCTGAGGTCAGTATTTGGAGATTCCCGACGCCTTGCGTCGAACTGCCAGCCCGCTGCCAATCGAACGAATCCGTGACATCAAATTTTAGGTTTCTCGCGCCCCCGGGTCCGTCATTTCCGAGAACAAACCGCACACTGCTGCCTCCCACAAGCTCCAAATCGGCCCATATAGCTGGCTGATGGCCGGCAAGCGCGGCTCTTGCTAGACGCCCGGTAAAGATCACATAAACCGCCGTCAGCGCAGCCAACAAGACTGTTGACAGGGCAGCCACCACCTCCGCGTTGGCGACCAGCCAGCACCACACTCTCATTTGCCTTCCCTCTAACGCATAGCTGAGGGGCGCGAGCTTTGCGAGCGTCCCCTCGAGCGACGTGTTATGGCGAACTACCGCCGAAGAACTCCTGTCCGATCGCAAGCACTACAATTCCCACGGCCACGGCCACGATAAACCCCGCAAGATTATTGCGCATGAATCGCACGACTGAGACTACGACTATCGCCGTCCAATGTCGGTTCGGATGCTCCGGCGGTTCAAATGGCTCATCAGACCGGAGCACGCCCGTTTTTTTGCGTAGCGCCTGACGTTTCGACACACCTCCATACCACCACATCAGGGCGCGGATCTTCAGCTTGCGCAACCGGGATTCCTGGTTATTTCCGCTATTCATCTACAGCAACCGTTGCGCCACAACCCCATTTCGGTTCAACACAACGCTTGTAGCTGCGGCAAGTTGCGAGCGCAGCGAGTAACTTGTCCGACAGCCTACATTTGTTATGCATTAGTCTGTCAGGATATGGTTAACGATTTTAGGTCCATGCAACCCATAACCATTACCACTTTCAAGAATCTTTCCATGCTTTCTACCGAACGATCTCCGGCCTAAAAACAACTCAAAGTCGTCAATTCTAGTTAATACTATATGATAAACACCGTCATTGTATTCTCTAGGTTCATGGACAAAATTGGTAACCCCTGCTTTTAGGCTAATGAAACCCGCCTTTTTGCCTACGCATTTTTTGAATTCCTGAGTCTTTTCTCGATTTAGATCGTTTATTTCTACAACTTGTTTTCCTGAATGCAAAAGTGGGCTTATCCATTCCCTAGAGGCGCGTGACTTATTCTGATTTCTTTTAAAAACGAAATATTGTGATGGGTCACCTTGGTATGCATGGAGAAGGTATCGTCCACCGATAGAGGGGTCGTCCTGAAGCTGATTATCGGGAACCAACGAGCAAAGCCTAATGAAATCTTTTAATAGTAAAAAAGTAGATGCAAGAGGTATGGTTACTGGCTTTCTAGAATTTCCTAGACGGCAGAATTTAGCCTCCAACCAGTTGTTTTCATAGAATCCATAGGATCGTAGCTCGTCATTGAATAGCTGTAACCTTCGAAGGTCTATATGTAAATCGGCGCGCTTTCGTTCATCTATCGGGTAGTTTACTTCAGCGCGAAGGAGTGAAACTGGATTTTGGATATGTCTCGAATTTAACTCTTGCAAGACAGCCATTGAGAATGCAGTAACGATAGTTCCTTCGAACTGATACCGCTCAAAAGGTGTCCCAGACAAAAATTCAGGCAATGCCATAAAGGCTTGTTCAAAGATCATAGGTCAATTCTTATTGCATAACGCCGACGCTCAGCTGCCGGCCGAAGCGCGGCAGCGCTTTGGGCGGTCAACTGCAGCGTTATGTTAGGCATCGCGTTCTCGCTTAACGAATTCGCGAAGATTTGTCAGGCTATCTAGCTCTTTTTTAAACCTTAAAAAATGCCGTGACGCTAAGATCACCGATACTAAGCTAACAATAAACGTCAGATAGGAAATATGCAGCATCAATAATAGGAAACCAAGCGGGATTGAAGCGAACGCAATTTCTTTTGGCTTTTTGCCAAAATTTTCTGAAATTATTACGTGACCTATGTGGAGGTCATTCGTCTTGTGGAGCACGTGATACATCGATAGAACCACAAAAGCTAACGAGATTGCTCCAATAGCAAACAAACATGCCGCTGCCACGACCAACCAAGAGTAGCGCGGCAACGCAACGACACTAATTAAGCAAGCGACGGCAAACCCGCCGGCACCCGCGTATATAGCGAGCACAAGTTTTTCTTTGGTTGTGGCATCGTCACGTAGTTCGTAAAGGCGTTCCTCGTCGATTGCCACCAAATCTGCTCCTTAATACCTAACGCTAGCCATGAACCGATGGGTGAAGCGCGTCAGCGCTTTACCCGGTCGGCTCCATGGCTTAGTTATGCAAAACAGCGTGTCTAAGTGCCGCAAGCTTTGGCTCAAAGTCCTTCACCCACTTTCGTCCAAGCGTATGGAACTCGTGAACGAACACATTGGCCGCTCCGCGATCAAACAACCCCCTGGCGGCCACGCCTTTGTGAACCATCATCAGCGTCGGCTTATTCAGCATGATCGACATGGCTGCTTCGATTTGATTCCATTCGGTCGGAAGGGAGAAGCTCTCTTCGATTTCTTTCCCTTTGACTCTTCCCGTTTCAACCCTAATTTGCGGGAGTCCAAGGACGATAGTGCACTGACACTGCTGCATCACCTTCACTACGTGATCGAATGGCGTCGACAAGGGAACAACGTCCTTGCCAATTGTTCGCGGTCTGAAACCCTGCTGCTCCAAGAGCGGATAGAACTCATGAAAGTGCTTTTCGACATGATCTGCGACCCAGTTTGGTCTAGACAAAAAGACGTCAATGATTTCCAACGGTTGCTAACTCCTTCTTACTGCATAACGCCTAGCTATACGACCCGATGTCGATATAGCTTTTAAGCAGCATGTCGCATAACAAATTCATGTAGCGTCTAACCTGCTGTTTTCAGACTCTTGGGTATTGCTATGCCAACAACTTTGGCCGACGCAATTACCAACTTCGTCCGACCCCAAACGAAGTCCCGTTTCCCGCTGGCGTGAACGTCGTTCCAACCACGTTGCCCCCGCCGAGGCAAGAAGGCAACCACCTCTCCCTGTTACCCTGTGGATATCGTCGCTGATCCGGCGGTGCGCGAAGCCTGACCTGGTTCGGGCCTGTTTCGCGGCACGCTGATTGGTGAGATTGGCCGCAGGCGGTGCTCGCCGGCGGTCTCATGCAACGCAACGGAGTATTCATGGATAAGAATCCGGACAAAGGCTACGTCGCCCTGCTCGGCTGGAGCCTGGGCGCCATCGAGGCAGCGGATCGCTTCGACCGGCGGTACGTGGTGGTGGCCCCGGACTGGGCCGAGGACTACTGCAAGAAACACGAGATTCCCTACATCCCGTGGAATTTCGAGCGCCTGAACGACAAGTCGATGGAGATTGCCGAGCGGCTGCGCGACGAGGGCGTGGACGTGGCCATCCCGCTGTTCGAGGAAACGGTGGAATGGGCCGGGGCGATCAACTCGGTACTGATGGAGAACCCGCGCCTGCATGGTCAGGCGGTGCTGTTCCGCGACAAGGCGCTGATGAAGCGCCGGGCGCAGCTCGGCGGCATCCGGGTGGGCATCTTCGAGGAAGCGCACGAGAAGGACGACGTGTACCGCTTCTTCCGCCGGGTGAACCAGACACTGCTGAAGCTGGACGGTGACCCGGATGACCCGATCCATCTGAAGGCCTTCGACAAGGCCGGGTGCCTGGGCCACCGGATGATCCGCACGGCGGAGGAAATCGACACCATTCCGGAAAGCGAGTACCCGCTGCTGATGGAAAGCCATCTGGACGGCTGGGAATTCGCGGTGGAAGCCTGGGTGTGGGACGGCAAGATCCAGTTCCTGAACATCTCGGAGTACGTGACGCTGGGTTATTCAGTGTTCGTGCCGGCCACGCCGGAGCTGGAAAGCTGGCGGGCGCTGATTACCGAGCAGATCGAGAAGCTGATCAAGACGTTCGACATCAAGTTCGGGCAGATTCACCCGGAGTACTTCGTGACCTCGGACGGCACCATGTACTTCGGCGAGGTGGCCTACCGCCCGCCGGGCTTCAAGGCCTTCGAGCTGATCGAGCGGGCTTACGGCTTCAACGCCTATCAGGCCAATATCCTGGTGTTCGACCCCAAGACCACTCAGGAAGAAGTCGACGCGTTCTTCCCGGATGCGGTGACCGGGGCCACCGGCCATGCGGGGTGCTTCGGCGTGTACCCGCGGCGGCGCGTGGTCAGCAAGCTGGAGATTCCCGAGGAGACCTCTAATCACCCCTACTACGAGTTCCACGAACTCGCCGAGCCGCTGGAGGAGACCGTCACCAAGCGTACGGCCTTCGGCACACACTGGGGGCTGGTGTTCTTCTTCGGGGAGGATCCGCACACGCTGCGGGACCTGCTCAAGGCACAGGAAGAGCTGGACTACTACGTGTAGGGGTGGTTGGCGGGGGCGTTTGCCCCCGCGCGCTCATCGTCACCCTCTCCCTGGCCCTCTCCCGCTTCGCGGGAGAGGGGATGGGTTTTCGCTTGCGTGGTGGTTGACCCGGCTGGGAGATCGCCGCGGTAGGCCCGCTGACACGGGCCCTCCTCGCGCTGACGAAAAGGCCGAATGCATTCGGACCTACCGCTCGGCGGATCTTCTTGGCTGCCATCCCGCTATCCAACCGTTCCTTCTCCCTGAGGGGGAAGGTCAGGATGAGGGATGGCGAAGCTGTGGTGCTTCGCGGAGGAACCCTCTCCCTGGCCCTCTCCCGCTCGCGGGAGAGGGGATGGCTTTCCGCTTGCGTGGTGGTGTGATCTGGCCAGGAGATCGCCGCGGGCTATCTCATCGGCCTGATCTGTTCCAGAGCGTTATCCGGGCAGAGAGATCGCCGCGTCAGCCCCGCTAGCATGGGCCTTTCTCGCGGCGATGACGAAAAGGCCGAATGAATTCGGCCCTGCGGCTCGCCGTCCCTTCTCCCTGAGGGAGAAGGTCAGGATGAGGGGCGGCGAAGCTTTGGTGCTTCCTGGAAGAACCCCATCCCTGACCCTCTCCCGCTTGGCGGGAGAGGGGATGGTTTCTCGGGACCGAGCAGTAGTCGTTCAGTCTGTCCAGGGAATATTCGCGGCCCAGCTCACCGCGATTGCCTCGCGGATGGCGGCGACATCGGCATCCGGCACGGCGGCCGGGTCGCCGACTTCGCGGGCCTCGTAATGGAATACGTACAGCCGTGACACGAACTGGCCGAAGGGCAGCGATGACTCGCCTTCCAGTTCGTCATGGCCGCGGGTGGTGGTAACCACGCCCTGCCCCCAGTCCTGGCCGCGGTCGCGGTTGGGGTTGTAGAAGTACACCCGCCACTCGCCCTCGGGACCGCGTTCGATGCGCTCGATGGCAATCGCGTGCCAGCCCACGAATTCGCCGCGGTAGTCGGTGACCGCCACGCCGCAGGGCTGGACGTATACCAGTTGCCGCCCGCCGTTGTAGACCGGGTGGTAGGCGGCGTGGAACAGGCGGATGAAGTCGTCGCAGCCGCTGACGGCCTGGTCGTCGTCCAGCACCTCGGCGAAGCCGCGCTTGACCCACCAGCCGTGGAATTCGGGATTCACCCAGCGGTGGCCGTCACCCGGCCGATCAATGGTGCGACGGCTCATTTCCATGTAGACGCGGTCCAGGTGCGGTGTGAGCACCAGCGATACCGGGTCCAGTTCGGTGTGCAGCGACTTGGCCAGGCCGGCGTCCAGACCGGCCGAGGCGATGGCGTCGCCCTCGAAATGCATCAACAGCTCGCCGTCGCGGGCGGCGCGGGCGATCAGTTCCAGCAGATACCCGGCGTCGTTCTGCGCCCACATGCTGATGGCGCGGGCGGCCTGACAGGTGGGGTTGTGGCCCTGATCCACCCCGCGCGGCTGACCCAGCACGGACAGCGTCCCGGCCACCAGCAGCACGTTGGCGGTGGGCGGGGTCGGCCATTCGCTGGTGGCACGGAGCTGCTGGGCCACGTCTTCGTTCATGGGCAGCACCATCAGCCGGCGCAGGCCCGGCGGTACCGGATCGAAGAACAGCGTGCCCTGCTCCAGCAGCCGGCACAGGCCATAGATGCAGCGGGCGGTCTCCGGGAAGATGGCGTAACCGATGATCTCGCTGACCAGGTCGCCGTGCGTTACCAGCACGACCCGGCCCACCGGCCCCAGGGCCAGCGCGTCGGGCAGGCGCTCGGGGGCATTCTCGGCGAGATAGCGCAGCAACAGCGCATGCTGCGGGGCAACCAGCCCGGTGCCGGCCATGGATTCCCCGAACACGCGGGCTTCCACCGCCAGCGTTTCCGGGTCCAGCGCGGTCAGCGCGGCGGTGTAGTCGTCACCGGCGTGTTCGCGGGCCAGTTCGGTGGGCCCGTGCAGGGCGTCGATCAGCCGGCGGGCGCGGGCTTCGCTGTCGTCGTCGGTGACGGCATCGGTTTCATCCAGCGCCCGGTGAGCCGCATGCAGCAGCTGTTCGATGCGCTGGACCATGATCGGGCGTTGCTGCAGCACGCGCTCGGCCTCGTCCACCAGCGCGGCCAGCAGGCCGCTCAGGCCCAGCGTGCGGACCAGAAATGCGAACAGCCGCTGCAGCCGCGGCCGCATGGGGTTGAGCTGTTCGCGGTCGGCCTCGGTGGCGGTGGGAAACAGCAGGTCGAGATTGCTGGCCAGTACTTCGTCCAGAAAACGCCGGGCGGCGCCGGCATCGAAATCCGGTGCGGGCTCGGCCTCGCCGGTGGCGATGGCCAGCAGACGCAGCTGATTCAGGCACTCCAGCGCCGGCATCATGCCGCCGCTGAGCAGCGTGACCCGCACCAGCCGGGGTTGCAGGTTGGCCGGCTCGGCCCAGTCCCCGCCCAGGAACACGCCGGCGCTGTCGAAGCGCGGCGCCAGGCGGTAGAGCGCGGCCACCCCGTCATCGCTGTCCAGCAGCCGGGGTACCAGCGCCAGCAGGCGGGTCTGGTGCATGCCCTTGCCAAAGCTTCGGGCAGCGGCCAGGTTGTCGAGCATGCGCTCGAAGTGACCGATCTGCCGGTCGTTGGCCGGTGGAGGCGCGTTGTGCGGGTCGGGAGTTGCCATGAAAAGCGGCGGCCGGCTGAGCGCCGGTCCGCGATGAAGTCCGCCTGTAGTATCGGCCGGCGACGATAACACAAGGGCCCGCGGGGGTTTCAGGCGATGGCGGTGATCACCAGTTGCAGGTTGTCCATCGCCTGATAGCGGTTGACGTCCAGCCGGTAGACGGCATAGATGCCTTCGCCAACCTTGTGCTCCTGATTGAAGGCGATGGCGGACAGGGCGGCGCCGCCCTCGGCCGGCATCAGGGTCAGCTTGAGATGCCGTTCCCCGACGATGCGCTGATCCAGCACGCGGAATTCGCCGTCGAACGCCGGTTCCGGGAACCCGGCGCCCCAGGGGCCGCCCTCGCGCAGGGCCCGGGCGGTGTCCAGGCTGAAGTCGTCGCCGGTCAGGGCGCCGTCGGTATCGATGATGCCGTCGAGCATGGCCGGAGTGACCCAGCGGTCCACCTCAAGGGCGAAGGCATCTCGGAAACGGTCCAGCTCGTGTTCCGCCAGGCTCAGACCGGCGGCCATGCCGTGGCCGCCGAACTTGTCCACCAGCCCGGGATGGGCGGTGGCCACGTTGGCCAGCACGTCGCGGATGTGCACACCCGGCACCGATCGGGCCGACCCCTTCAGGCCGCCCGCCCCGGCCCGGGCGAAGGCGACGACCGGCCGGTGGTAGCGTTCGCGGATGCGGCCGGCCACCAACCCCACGATGCCCTCGTGCCAGTCCTCTTCGTGCAGGCACAGCCCGGACGGCAGGCCGGCGTCGCCCAGGTCCAGGGCGGCCAGCGAGGCCAGCGCCTCGTCCTGCATCTGCGACTGACGTTCGCGGCGCTCGGCGTTGAGCTGTTCCAGCACCAGTGCTGCGGAATCGGCACCATGGGCGTGTGCCGCCAGCAGGCATTCCACCCCCAACGCCATGTTGTCGAGCCGTCCGGCCGCGTTCAGGCGCGGGGCCAGGCCGAAGCCGATGTCGGTGGCCACCAGCCGGTTCAGCTCGCGTCCGGCCACCTGCGCCAGGGCGGCGATGCCCGGCCGGGTGCGGCCGCGGCGAATGCGCTTGAGACCCTGGCCCACGAGCACGCGGTTGGTGTGGGTCAGCGGCACCACGTCGGCCACCGTGCCCAGGGCCACCAGATCGAGATAATCCGCCAGCACCGGTTCCGGCTGGTCGCGGAACCAGCCGCGTTCGCGCAGCCGGGCCCGGAGCGCAAGCATGACGTAGAAGATCACCCCGACCCCGGCCAGCGCCTTGTCCGGAAAGGGGCAATCCACGCGGTTGGGATTGACGATGGCATCGGCGGCCGGCAGCTCGGGCGGGGGCAGATGGTGATCGGTGACCAGCACCCGGCAGCCCAGTGCATGGGCGGCGGTGACGCCGTCGTGGCTGGCGATGCCGTTGTCCACGGTGATGATCAGCTGCGGGCGCAACTCCCTGGCCGCTTCGACCACGGACGGGCTCAGACCGTAGCCGTGTCGGGCCCGGTCCGGCACCAGGTAATCCACCTGCCGGCCGCCGAAGGCCCGCAGCAGGTGCACCGCCAGGGCGGTGGCGGTAGCACCGTCGGCGTCGAAATCCCCCACCACCAGGATTCGCTGATCGTCGGTGAGGGCCTGCTCGATCAGGCCGCAGGCGGCGTCGATATCGGCAAGCTGGCGGAAGTCCGGCAGACGGGCGAGGTCCAGCGACAGCGTGTCGGCGTCACCAACCCCGCGGGCGGCGTAGACGCGACGCAGCAGCGTCGGCAGCGAGGCCGGCAGTGCGTCGATGGCAGCCTGAGGCGGGCGGCGGCGCAGCACCAGCCCGGCCCCGTCCCGGGCCGGGATGCGGTGGAGTTCGGCGTCGACCACCAACCCCGGCGTCAGACCGCTTCGCCGATCACCGCGCTGACCGCATCCAGCGTGGCCGGCACGGTCTCGATCTCGCTGCCCTGGCTGATGGCGATGTCCGGGTCCTTCAGACCGTGGCCGGTGAGGGTGCACACCACGCTGGTCCCGTCGGCAATGCGGCCGCGGCCGATGTCACGCAGGGCCCCGGCCAGGGAGGCCGCCGACGCCGGCTCGCAGAAAACGCCCTCGCGGGCGGCCAGCTGCTTCTGGGTGGCCAGGATTTCCTCGTCGGTGAGTTCATCGAACCAGCCGCCGGATTCCTCGCGCACCACCCAGGCGGCATCCCAGCTCTGCGGATGACCGATGCGGATGGCGGTGGCCACGGTATCGGGATCATCCACCATCGAACCGCGCAGGAACGGGGCGCTGCCGTTGGCCTGATAGCCCACCATGGTGGGGCGCTCGCCGTTGCCGCCGCCGGCGTAGGCACAGCGTCCGCCGCAGTAGCTGCAGGCATTGGTGACCGCGTCGTGATGCGTGGCGGCGCATTCGCTGTAGCCGATCCAGTGCGCGGTGATGTTGCCGGCATTACCCACCGGCAGACAGTGGTAGTCCGGCGCGCGGCCGAGGTCCTCGACAATCTCGAACGCGGCGGTCTTCTGCCCCTGCAGGCGGTAGGGGTTGATCGAGTTGACGATGGTCACCGGCGTCTGCGCGGCCACTTCGCGCACCAGCCGCATGCCGGCGTCGAAATTGCCCGCGATCTGGATGATGCGGGCGCCGTGCATCATCGCCTGGGCGAGCTTGCCCATGGCGATCTTGCCGTCCGGAATCAGCACGAAGGCCGTGATCCCAGCCCGCGCCGCATAGGCCGCCGCCGCGGCCGAGGTATTCCCGGTGGACGCGCAGATGATGGCCTTGGCGCCTTCCGCCACCGCCTGGGTCACGGCCATGGTCATGCCGCGATCCTTGAACGAGCCGGTGGGATTGAGCCCCTCGTACTTGACGTACAGCTCGCCGCCGAACCCGATGTCGCGCGGGATGTTGTGCAGGCGGATGAGCGGCGTGGCGCCCTCCCCCAGGCTGATCAGGCGGGCGTCATCCGCGACCGGGAGGCGATCCCGGTAGCGTTCGATCAAACCCGTATAGCGTTGGCTCATCTGGACAGTCTCCGCGGCACCCGGGCCGAACCGAACTCAACTTGAAACTCGAAACCTGAAACTCGAAACGGCAACGCCTAGTCCTCGAACTGCGCCACGCGCATGTGCACCAGCCCCGGTCGCGTCTCGGGCAGATCATCCAGGCTATCGAAGAACTTCATTACCTGGCCCTCGATCACCGGCTTGGTGACGATGATGATCAGGGCGTCGTCGCCGGCGGTTTCCGGATCCTTCTGCAGGATCGCCTCGATGCTGATCTCGTGCTGGGCCAGCAGGCCGGTGATCCTGGACATCACGCCCGGCTCGTCGGCCACCTGCACACGGAAGTAGTGGCCGCAGAAGAAGCCCTCGTTGCCCAGGATCGGCGTGTCGGTGATCTGGTCCGGCTGGAAGGCCAGATGCGGTACCCGGCCGGTGGGGTCGACACTCATCATGCGCACGGTGTCGATCAGGTCGGCCACCACCGCCGAGGCGGTGGGTCCGGCGCCGGCGCCGGCGCCGTAGTAGACGGTCGGCCCCACGGCGTCACCGTAGACCATCACCGCGTTCTTCTCGCCTTCCACGTTGGCCAGCAGCGCCTTTTCCGACACCAGCGTGGGATGCACGCGAAGTTCGATGCTGCCGTCGTTGCGCCGGGCGATGCCCAGATGCTTGATCCGGTAGCCCATTTCCTCGGCATAGGCGATGTCGTCGGCGTGAATGCCGCGGATGCCCTGGGTGTAGATGCGGTCGAACGACAGCGGAATACCGAAGGCGATGGAACCCAGGATCGCCAGCTTGTGGGCGGCGTCGATGCCGTCCACGTCGAAGGTGGGATCGGCTTCGGCATAGCCCAGCGCCTGGGCCTCGGCCAGGGCCTCGGCGAAATCTGCGCCCTCGAACTTCATCTGGCTGAGGATGAAGTTGCCGGTGCCATTGATGATGCCGGCCAGCCATTCGATGTGATTGGCGGCCAGGCCCTCCCGGATCGCCTTGATGATGGGGATGCCACCGGCCACGGCGGCCTCGAACGTCACCACCACGTCGTGCTTGTCGGCGGCAGCGAAGATTTCGTTGCCGTGCAGCGCGATCAGGTGCTTGTTGGCGGTGACCACGTGCTTGCCCTGCTCGATCGCGGCCATCACCAGCTTGTAGGCGTCATCCTCGCCGCCGATCAGCTCCAGCACCACGTCGATATCCGGGTCGTTGACCACCGCGAACGGGTCGGTGGTGAGCGTGATGCCGTCGGTGGGGCACTCCCGCGGCTTGTCGAGGTTCTGTACCGCCGCGTGGGTAATACGCACCACGCGTCCGGCGCGCCGCCCGATCTCCTTCGCGTTGTTCGCCAGCAGATTGACGGTGCCCGCACCCACGGTGCCCAGGCCCAACAGACCGACATTGACCGGTTTCACGCTGATGTCTCCCTTCGTTTGACTCGCGGCGCCGCCCCGAACGGCGGCGCCGGAAATGGCCGTTTCAGGCCGTCATGCAATGGCCGAATCCCGCCGCAGCATACGCTTGATGTTGCGCAGCGCCTGGCGGGTTCGCTGTTCGTTCTCGATCAGCCCGATGCGGACGTGATCATCACCGTACTGGCCGAAACCCACGCCCGGCGACACCGCCACCTCGGCATCCCGCAGCAGCCGCTTGGAGAATTCCAGCGACCCTTCCGCGCGGTACATTTCCGGCACCGGCGCCCAGACGAACATCGTCGCCTTGGGCTTTTCCACCGTCCAGCCGATTTCGTTGAGCCCATCGCAGAACACGTCGCGCCGGGCCCGGTACATTTCGCGGATTTCGGTCACGCATTCCTGCGGACCGTTGAGGGCGGCGATGGCCGCCACCTGCACCGGCGTGAACATGCCGTAATCCAGGTACGACTTCATCTTGGCCAGGGCCGCGATCAGCGTGGGATTGCCGCACAGGAAGCCCACCCGCCAGCCGGGCATGTTGTAGCTCTTGGACAGCGAGAACGACTCCACCGCCACTTCCTTGGCGCCGGGCACCTGCAGGATCGACGGCGCCTCGTGGCCGTCGAACACCAGGTCGGCATAGGCCAGGTCCTGCACGATCCACAGATCGTATTCCCGCGCCATCGCCACCGCCTTTTCGAAGAACTCGAGCGTGGCGCATTCCGTGGTCGGGTTGCAGGGGAAGTTCAGCAGCATCATCTTCGGACGCGGCCAGGACTCCTTAATGGCCTTTTCCAGCTCCTCGAAGAAGTCGGAGTCCGGCGTGAGCTGCACATGGCGCACGTCGGCGCCGGCAATCACCGCGCCGTAGGGATGAATCGGATAGGCCGGATTGGGCACCAGCACCTGGTCGCCGCGTTCCAGCGTGGCCAGCATCAGATGGGCCAGGCCCTCCTTGGAGCCGATGGTGACGATGGCCTCGCTGTCCGGGTCCAGTTCGACGTCATAGCGGCGCTTGTACCAATCGCAGATCGCCAGCCGCAGCCGCGGAATGCCCTTGGAAACCGAATAGCGATGGGTGTCGCCGCGCTGGGTCACTTCCACCATCTTGTCGACGATGTGCTGCGGCGTGGGCTGATCCGGATTGCCCATGCCCAGGTCGATGATGTCTTCCCCGCGCGCTCGCGCCGCCTTCTTCAGATCATTGACGATGCTGAACACGTACGGCGGCAGCCGTTCGATACGGGGGAAGCTGGCTTTCGAGGAGGACAAACGCGTGGGCTCCGGCAACGGGCTGATCACGAATGAATGAGCCGCCCCGAGGGCGGCCCATCCCCGCGCCGCACCTGCGACGCAATAGCGGAATTTTGCCAGAAAGCCCGCCCCGCAACCAGATCAACGCGGCGGCAGCACCTCGCGCGGGTTGATCGGCGCGCCATCGCGGCGGACCTCGAAGTGCAGCGCCGGCTGCTGGTTGGGGCCGACACCCATTTCCGCGATCGCCTCGCCCACCTCGACCTGCCGGCCCTGCTCGACCAGCAGCTTGCGGTTGTAGCCATAGGCGGACAGGAATTGTTCGTCGTGCTTGATGATCACCAGATTCCCATAGCCCTTCAGCCCGGTCCCACTGTAGACCACCCGTCCGGCCTGGGCGGCGTGCACCGTGTCGCCCGTCTTGCCGCCGATGTCGATGCCGCTGAGCGATTCGCCGCCGGTATAGGCCCGCAGCACCGCGCCGCCCGCCGGCCAGCGCCAGCCTTCCGGCCGCGGGCGGCTGGCAGGCGGCGTCGGCGTCGGCGCCGGGGTGGGACTGGCGGCGGGCTGACGGCGAGTGGTGCGGGTGGTTTCCTCGGCCTTGTCGGATGACGGCGACTCGGCCCGCACCGGGCCG
Source organism: Spectribacter acetivorans (assembly GCF_031846305.1). Classification (NCBI taxonomy): domain Bacteria; kingdom Pseudomonadati; phylum Pseudomonadota; class Gammaproteobacteria; order Salinisphaerales; family Salinisphaeraceae; genus Spectribacter; species Spectribacter acetivorans. Next base: position 126,113 of record NZ_JAVRHY010000002.1, on the reverse strand, counting down.
TAGGGGTCCAGCGTGAGTTCCTGGCCGGGATAGATCGTGTACGGCGGATCGATATCGTTCCAGCGGGCCAGGTTCTGCCACTTGACGCCGTAATCCCAGGCGATCGAGTACAGCGTCTCGCCCCGCGCCACCGTGTGCAGTTCGGGCCGGAACGTCTGCCGCAGGGAGCAGCCCGCCAGGAGCGCTGCCACCAGCAGCGCTATAACTGGTACCAGAGCACTCCGACGGCGATGAGCAGCACCATTGTCCATCCGATCCAATCGACGTACCGCAACAGTTGACGCTCCAGCGCCGGGCCGAACCAGCGCACCAGCGCCGCCACCAGAAAGAACCGCCCGCCCCGGCCGATGGCCGAGGCGGCGACGAACGGCAGCAGCGGCATGGCGCCGGCACCTGCTGCAATCGTAAACACCTTGTAGGGAATGGGCGAGAAACCTGCCACCAGCACTGCCAGGAAGCCCCAGTCGGCAAACCAGTCGCGCACCCGCAGGTAGCCGGTCCAGTAGCCCATGGTCTGCATCCAGACGGTGGCCGCGTCGAGCAGGAATACGCCGATGACATACCCGGCCACCCCGCCCACTACCGAGGCCAGCGTGGTGATCAGGGCAAAGCGCCAGGCCCGTTCCGGCCGCGCCAGGCACATGGGCGCGAGCATCACGTCCGGCGGAATGGGAAAGAAGGAGGATTCGGAAAAACTCAGCCCCGCCAGCCACCAGTTGGCGCGGGGATGGGCCGACGCCCGCAATACGGCATCGTAGAGCCGTCGCCAGATTCGCGTCATTCCAGCCCGGCGACCAGCGGCACGAAACTCACCGGGTCCAGCTCGCGGGTGGTGACGTCGCGGCCCTGGCGCTGCATCACCATCAGCCGCTGATTACCCGGCGCGCCCACCGGCGCCACCAGCCGGCCGCCGTCGGCGAGCTGATCCAGCAGCGCCGCGGGCACTTCCTCGCCGGCGGCGGTGATCAGGATGCCGTCGAACGGCCCGTAATCCGGCAGGCCCAGCGTGCCGTCGGACAGCCGCACCCGCACGTTGATATAGCCCAGCTCCCGCAGGCAGGCCCGGGCCCGCTGATACAGCGGCGGAATCCGCTCCAGGCTATAGACCGAGCGCACCAGTTCGCCCAGCACCGCGGCCTGATAACCGCTGCCGGTGCCGATTTCCAGCACCGTATCCGGCGGGTCGCCCTCGCCCAGCAGCAGCGCGGTCATGTGCGCCACCACGAATGGCTGGGAAATGGTCTGGGCGTGGCCGATGGGCAGGGCCGTGTCCTCGTAGGCCTTGTAGGACAGGGCCTCGTCGATGAAGGCATGGCGCGGCACGCGGGCCATTGCCTCGAGCACCGCCTCGTGGGTGACCCCTGCCTGGCGCAGGCCGGCCACCAGCCGATCGCGCGCCCGCTGCGAGGTCACGCCCAGGCCGCGGGCGTGCGGATGTCGGCTAGGGAACCTCTGATTCATGCCGACACGGTCACGCCGGAGTCTTTGCGCGTTTCTGGCAAGGAATGAGGAGTGCGGTTTGCTGATTGCAAATAAGCGACGAATGACGCCGTCCAGGAGCGCGCAAAGGCCCGGCCCCTTCGGGGTTTGGCCCAAAAGCTTCGACTGCGGCGTTGCCCGGCTTGACCGTGGGGCCTGCCACGGCGCGGCGCCGGGCGCCTTGCATTCGAAGCTTTTGGGACACAAACGTGATCCGCGTGGGCATAAATCAGAGGTTCCACAATCACAGCCCCTGTACCCACCCCGCGATCTGGTCCAGCGCGGCGAACCGGGTGACATCGGTCTGGATCGGCGTCACCGATACCCGCTTGTTGGCCACCGCATGGAAATCGGTACCGGCGCCGGAGTCGGACTCGGCCCCGGCCGGGCCGATCCAGTAGATGGGATTGCCGCGCGGATCGTTCTGGCGCACCACCCGCTCGGCGCGGTGGCGGTTGCCCAGGCGCGTGGCCTCGTGGCCGGCCAGTTCGTACAGCGGACAGTCCGGGACATTCACGTTGAGAATGGTATCGGCCGGCAGCGGGTCGCGCTGGAGCAGATCGACAATGGAAACCGCGACCTGTGCGGCGGTGTCATAGTGGGACGGCGACTCGCCGTGCAGCGACACCGCCACCGCCGGCAGGCCGAGAAACCGACCCTCGGTGGCCGCCGCCACGGTGCCCGAGTAGAGCACGTCGTCGCCCAGATTGGCGCCGGCGTTGATGCCGGAGACCACCATGTCGGGCTCCCAGTCCAGCAGGCCGGTGAGCGCGATGTGCACACAATCGGTGGGGGTGCCGTCCACGCAGTACACCGAGTCCTCGTGGGAACGCACCCGCAGCGGCTGTTCCAGCGTCAGGGAATTGCTGGCGCCGCTGCGGTTGCGGTCCGGCGCCACGGTGACCAGCTCATGGCCGGCTGCGGCCAGGGTCTGGCGCAGGCAGGTCAGGCCGGGTGCGTGGCACCCGTCGTCATTGGAGAGCAGAATGCGCATGCAGGGTGCTGATAATGGTTATAAAGTGGCGCCGGATACCGGCGCGGCAGCAGCCGTTATGGTAGCGCATCGGGCCGCCAACCGCTGATCGCCATGGATCGAAAGCCGACCAGGACACTGACCCCGGAGGAACGCGACCTGTTCCGGCGCGAAGCCGCCGACGCCGCGCCCCTGAGCGGCAGTCAGCGGCGCCGCCCGGAACCGGCTACGCCGTCAACCCGCCCACTGTCGCGCGAGGCCGACGAGGCCGCGGTAATCGCCTCCCTGCTCGATCAGGACCCGGAGGACGTGGAAACCGGCGAGGAATTCATGTTCCGCCGTCCCGGCATCCAGTTAGCCACCCTGCGCCGCCTGCGCCGCGGCCAGTACCGCTGCGATGCCGAGCTGGACCTGCACGGCCAGTTCGTGAACACCGCCCGCCATGCGCTCGCGGTGTTCCTGGCGGAGGCCCGCGAACGCGATCACCGCTGCGTGCGCATCATCCACGGCAAGGGGCTGCGTTCGGGCAACCGCGGCCCGGTACTGCGTCAGAAGGTGGCCGGCTGGCTGCGCCAGCGCAACGAGGTGCTGGCCTACTGCTCGGCCCGCCGGGTGGACGGCGGCACCGGGGCCGTCTACGTTCTGCTCAAACGCGCGTGAGCCGCTTTTCCAGGCGCTTGCGCAGCGTGTCGAACGGCTGATAACCCTCGGTGAGACGCTTGTAGCCGCGCGCATCGCTGATGATTACGGCGGGCATGCCTCGCACCCCGAACTGGTGCCGTCGATGAAAATCCTCCTGGGTGGCCTCGCGGGTATCCGGGTCGTTCAGGCAGGCCGCGAACGCGTCAGCGTCCGGCGCCAGGTTCCCGGCCAGCTCGATCAGCACGGCGTCATCGGTCAGGTCGCGGGCCTGACGATAGAAGGCCCCCTGTAGCCGGTCGAAGTAGGCCAGCGCCATGTCCGGGGCCAGCCGGCGCATGGCCACCACCGCCCGGCAGGCCGGCTCGGTGTCATAGACAAAGCCCTCGGGCATGGCGGCGTCGAAGTCGAAGGTCAGCCCGGTATGCGCCTGGACTTCTGCCCAGTGATGCAGCACCCAGCGGCGCTGGCCCGGCGGCAACACCATCGCGTTGCCCGGATACAGGCCGCCGGCAATCAGCTCCACCCCGATCCGGTCGCCGTAGGCGGCCACCAGCCGGCGCATCTCCGGGCCGAATCCGTAGCACCAGGAACACATCGGGTCGGCGATGTAGAGCAGGCTGGCGTCGGTCATGCCGACTCGGCGGGTCGCTCTCTTGCGGGCTCGGTCACGTCGATGATCTCGCGTACCAGCATGGTGGCAAAACTGCCGGACGGCAGCGAAAAGCGCATTCGCAGGGAATCCGCGTCCGGCCAGTCCCAGGCCAGATCCGGCACCACCGCCCGCAGCGGCCGGCGGGCGGCATCCACCTTGTGCTTGACCAGACCGGCCAGCCAGGCCTCGAAGGGCGCGGTCACGTCGTTTTCCAGTGCCAGCACCTCGCCCGCGACCTCCGGCCGGCCACGGCCGGGCAGCGGGCCGCTGGGATGGATGTCGAATTCCGCCAGGCGGCGCTGCAGGGTGTCGCCGGCGATTTCGTCATCCGGCGGCTGAAAGCCGCTCTGGCTGCCGGCCAGACAGACGAATTCGCCGGGCAGCAACCGGTTCCAGTCGCCCTGCTCGACCCGCCGCGCCAGTACCTGGTTGAACAGGTGGGAACGCGCGGCCGACAGCGCGAAGCTGCGCCCGGCGGGCTTCATTCGCCGGCCGGCGAACAGCTGGTCCGCCAGATCCAGATTGCGGGCCCCGTTGCCGAAGCGCTGGGCGCCGAAGTAGTTGGGAACACCGGCCTCGCGTACGCGGACGAGTGCCTGTTCCATCCGGTCGCGATCACCCTCGACCGAACGCAGACACAACTCGAACCGGTTGCCCCGATGGGTGCCGCGGCGCAGCTTGCGGTCGTGGCGGGTCATCGTCAGCCACTCGACGCCATCCAGATCCGGCGGGTCCGGGGCTACCTGCTTGATCGGCACCGGCAGGGAGAACCACTGAGTGGTGACCGCGTGCCGGTCCTTGAGGCCGGCCATGCCGATGTCGCGGGAACGCAGGCCGTAATGGTCGGCCAGCCGGTCTGCCACGGCAGCGGTGTTCCAGCCGGTCTTGCGGGCCTGCAGCCAGAGGTGCTCACCCTGCCCGGTCAGGGTGACGGGCATCAGTTCCTCGACCCGAAAATCCGCATCCTCGGCCCGCATCAGCGCGCGGGCAGCCGGAGCCGGCCCAGCGGTGGGCAGCAAGATAACGGGATCGGGTCTGGGGGCGGGAGCGCCGGTCAACGGCGATCGATGACCAGGTAGAACTGCTCGCCTTGCTTGATCATGCCCAGATCGGACCGGGCGCGACCTTCCATCGCCTTGCCGCCGTCGTCGAGCTCGGCGATTTCGGCGGCCATCGCGTCGTTCCGGGCGCGCAGCACCTCGTTCTCGCCGGCCAGGGTTTCGATCTCCTGGCTCAATCGGTGGGTATCGGCATACCCGCCGTCACCCACCCACAGCCGGAACTGCAATCCGGCGATGAGCAGGCACAGCGCAATGATGGCAATGCGGTCCATGGGCGGAGTGTAGCGCTCCACCGACGCAAATGCACAAGCGGCGAGGTGTGTTCCCTCGCCGACTGACTAGACCGGGAACGCCTCGCGGCCGGGGTATTTCGCCCGATCGCCCAGCGCCGCCTCGATGGCCAGCAGCCGGTTGTACTTGGCCACCCGGTCGGAACGGGACATCGACCCGGTCTTGATCTGGGTGGCGCGGGTGGCCACGGCCAGGTCGGCGATGGTGGCGTCCTCGGTCTCCCCGGAGCGGTGCGAGACCACCGCGGCGTAATCGGAGCGGGTGGCCAGATCAATCGCCCGCAGAGTTTCCGTGAGGGTGCCGATCTGGTTGGGCTTGACCAGAATGGCGTTGGCCACCCCGGCGTCGATGCCCTGGCGCAGGATGCGGGTGTTGGTGACGAACAGGTCATCGCCCACCAGCTGCACCTTGTCGCCCAGGCGATCGGTAAGCAGTTTCCAGCCGTCCCAGTCGTCCTCGGCCATGCCGTCCTCGATGGTGAGGATCGGATACTCGTCCACCAGCCCGGCCAGATAATCGACGAAACCGGGGGCGTGGAAGTCCTTGTTTTCGGAGGCCAGATAGTAACGGCCATCGCGGTAGAACTCGGTGCTGGCTACGTCCAGCCCCAGCCAGACATCCTCGCCCGGCTTGTAACCCGCACGCTCGATCGCGGTGACGAGCGTTTCCAGCGCCGCGGCGTTGGAGGGCAGATCCGGGGCGAAACCGCCCTCGTCGCCCACTGCGGTATTCTGGCCCCGTTCGGCCAGAAGCTTTTTCAGGTGCTGGAAGATCTCCGCGCCGCAACGTACTGCATCGGAAAAGGATTTGGCGCCGGTGGGCAGGATCATGAATTCCTGCAGATCGACGTTGTTGTCGGCGTGGGCGCCGCCATTGATCACGTTCATCATGGGTACCGGCAGCTCGCGGGCGTCATCCCCGCCGAGGTGCTGGTAGAGCATCTCGCCGGCGTCCGCGGCGGCCGCGTGCGCGGTGGCCAGCGAGACCCCGAGAATGGCGTTGGCGCCGAGCTTGCCCTTGTTGTCGGTGCCGTCGAGATCGATCATGCGCTGGTCCAGACCAGCCTGGTCATCGGCGTCGAAGCCCTTGAGCGCGCGGCCGATCTCGCCGTTGACGTTGGCCACGGCCTTGGTCACGCCGCGGCCCAGGAACCGGTCCTTGTCGTCGTCGCGGAGTTCAACCGCCTCGAGCGAACCCGTGGAGGCGCCGGACGGCACCATCGCCCGGCCCACCGCGCCGGATTCGAGCATCACCTCGGCGGCTACCGTGGGATGCCCGCGGGAATCGATGACCTGAAGACCCTTGATCGACTTGATTTTCGACATAAACGCTTTTTACCAACTAACTAGATTAAAACGATTCTTCGAGATAAGGATGACGTTTGGCGACACTGTCCAGCGCCTGCAATGTCTCGAGCAGTTCCCGTACGCGGTTCAGGGGTAGCGAGTTCGGCCCGTCGCACAGCGCTTCATCGGGCCGCGGGTGGGTTTCCATGAACACGCCGGCCACGCCGGCCGCCACCGCGGCCCGCGCCAGGACCGGAATGTATTCCCGCTGGCCCCCGGACACCGTCCCCTGCCCGCCCGGCAGCTGCACCGAATGGGTGGCGTCGAACACCACCGGGCAGCCGTGGTCGCGCATGGCGGCCAGGCCACGCATGTCCACTACGAGGTTGTTGTAGCCGAAGCAGAAGCCGCGTTCGCACAGCATCAGCCGATCGCCGCCGCCGGCGGCCACCGCCTTTTCCACGATGCGGGCCATGTCCCAGGGCGACACGAACTGCCCCTTCTTCAGGTTGACCGGCCGGCCGCAGGCCGCCACCCGCTGGATGAAATCGGTCTGGCGGCAGAGAAAGGCCGGAGTCTGCAGCACGTCCACCACCTCGGCCACCGGGGCAATCTGTTCCTCGGTGTGGACGTCGGTGAGCACCGGTACGCCGATCTGCTCGCGTACGGACTGGAGAATCTTCAGCCCCGCGTCCAGGCCCGGCCCGCGATAACTGTCATGCGAACTGCGATTGGCCTTGTCGAAGGAGCCCTTGAACACGTAGGGGATGCCCAGCTCCCGGGTGACCTCGGCCAGGTGGCCGGCCACATCCAGCGCTAGCTGGGGGGATTCCAGCGTATCCGGGCCGGCAATGACAAACAGCGGCGCCCGCGGCCCCACTTCGAACCCGCAGAGATTCATGCGGTCCGGCGTTCACGCGCCGCGGTGACGAATCCGATGAACAGCGGATGCCCGTCGCGCGGCGTGGAGGTGAATTCGGGATGGAACTGGCAGCCCAGAAACCAGGGATGGTCGGCCAGCTCCAGAATTTCCACCAGATCGTCCTCGACCGAGAAGCCGGAAAACGTCAGCCCGTGGTCGCTGAGCACCTGCCGGTACTGGTTGTTGAATTCGTAGCGGTGCCGGTGGCGCTCGAGCACCTGCTCGCGGCCGTAGAGCCGCGCGGCCAGACTGCCGGCCACGAGATCGCAGCGCTGCTCGCCCAGGCGCATGGTGCCGCCCAGGTCCGAACTTTCGCTGCGCCGCTCCACCCCGCCGGCGACGTCGTGCCACTCGGTGACCAGCGCGATCACCGGCTCGGTGGCGTAGGGCTGGAATTCGGTGCTGTGGGCGCCGGTCAGGCCGGCCACGTGGCGGGCGAACTCGATGGCGGCCACCTGCATGCCCAGGCAGATGCCCAGATACGGGATGCCCGACTCGCGGGCATGGCGGGCGGCGAGAATCTTGCCCTCGATGCCGCGCTCGCCGAAACCGCCGGGGACCAGCACGGCGTCACAGCCGTCCAGCACGCCCGGACCCTCGGTTTCGATCTGTTCGGAATCCACGTAACGGATGTTGACCCGCGTACGGGTATGCAGCCCGGCGTGGGCCAGCGCTTCGTTGACCGACTTGTAGGCGTCGGCCAGATCCACGTACTTGCCGACCATCGCGACGTTGACGTCCACGTCCTGCCGGGCGCGGGCGGCCACCAGCTCGCCCCAGCCGGACAGGTCGGCCGGGCCGGCGCTGAGACCGAAGTGTTCGATCACCAGGCCATCGAGGTGCTGCGCCTGCAGCAGCGAGGGAATCTTGTAGATGTCATCCACGTCCTCGGCGGCGATGACGTGGCGCTCGTTGACGTTGGTGAACAGCGCGATCTTGCGCCGCTCGCCGTCGGGCAGCGGCCGATCCACCCGGCACACCAGCACGTCCGGCTGGATGCCGATGGAGCGCAGTTCCTTCACCGAATGCTGGGTGGGCTTGGTCTTCATCTCGCCGCTGGAGGAGATGTAGGGCACCAGCGTGAGGTGCATGAACAGCACCCGGTCACGGCCCAGTTCCACCCCGAGCTGACGAATGGCCTCGAGAAACGGCAGGCTTTCGATGTCACCGACCGTGCCGCCGATCTCCACCAGGCAGACCTGGGCGCCTTCGGCCCCTTCCAGGATGCAGCGCTTGATCTCGTCGGTGATGTGCGGAATCACCTGCACCGTGCCGCCCAGATAGTCGCCACGGCGCTCCCGACTGATCACGTTGTTGTAGATCTGGCCGGTGGTGAAGTTGGAAAGCCGCGAGGTGCGGTGTTTCAGAAAGCGCTCGTAATGCCCGAGATCCAGGTCGGTTTCCGCCCCGTCGCGGGTGACGTAGACCTCGCCGTGCTGGAACGGGCTCATGGTGCCCGCATCCACGTTCAGATACGGGTCGAGCTTGATCATGGAGACTTCGAGCCCGCGCGATTCCAGCAGCGATCCCAGCGATGCGGCGGCAATGCCCTTGCCCAGCGAAGACACCACCCCGCCGGTCACGAAGATATAGCGAGTCGCCGACGATTCGGAGGTCATGCGGATCCCGGAAGCGAGAAGGTAAGCGGACTAGACGGGCGCGAACGCGTCAGCGCGCATGCTAGCCCAATCCCCCCGGGCTCACAACGTTGCGGGCGGCCATCCGGGCAGGCGGGTGGACCAGTGCAACGGCGGCAGAACGGCGCCAGCCGGCAGTTCGGCGGGGTCGGCAACAAGCCAGTCGGCCACCGCTACCAGGCGCTCGTCGGCAAACACCAGCGGCAGCCGCTCGCGCACCCACGGCGGGACGCCCGCCTGCCGGCAGAGTTCGCCCAGGGATGCGTGATGGGCGCGTCCCGGCAGCCGCAGGCGTTCACCGCCGCGCCGCAATCGCACCTGCAACGGGACCGGGCATGGTGCCTCGGCATCGAGCTGCCCCAGGCCGCCCGGCAGATCCAGCGGAACACTGCCATCCCAGTCCACCTGCCAGCCGGCCGGCGCCGGCGATAGCTGGGTGAACGCGAACAACCGGCCGTTGAAGCGGCGCAGCTCGGTCCCCGGCCAGGTCACTCGAGGCTGACGCGAGGCCGCGGCCCCCAGCGCCTGTTGCCGGATCTGGGCCAGATGGCGTTGATCCGGGCAGTCGAGGCCCAGCCCGCGCAGCCAGTACCGCAGCAGGTTGCGCTGCCGGTCGACGCCAAGCTGGCGCAGGGCCTCGACATCGAGGGTCTCGCCCCGGGCGCTCCCGGCCAGATCCGCCGCCGCCAGCTCGTCGAGCAGACGGCGGGCTTCCGCGGCACTGGCGGCGGCGCGGGACAGCGATGTCGCCGCCGCCGGCCAGCGTGCCGCCAGCGACGGCCAGACCCGTCCACGCAGATAGGCGCGGTCCACCGCATCATCCTGATTGCTGGGGTCCTCGATCCAGGTCAGCCCCAGCTCCCGGGCCCGGGCCAGAAGATCGGCCCGGGTAAGACTCAGAAACGGCCGCGCCGGTCGCGCACCCGTGGGGGCCTGGGGCATGGCGGCTAGCCCGGCTACGCCGCTGCCGCGCAATGCCTGCAGCAGGAAGGTCTCGGCCTGATCATCCGCATGATGGGCGGTGACCAGCCGTTCATCCGGCTGCAGCGCCACAGCCAGCGCCCGGTAGCGGGCATCGCGGGCCGCTGCCTCGGGGCTCTCACCCTGCCCCGTCGCCACCGTCACGTCGCGCCGCTCGAGCGTCAGCCCCAGCCCTTCGCAGACCGTCCGGCAGTGGTCGGCCCAGCGTCCGCAATCGGGATGCATGCCGTGGCAGACATGGACGGCCCGCACACGGCCCGGGGCGATGGCGGCGAGTTCGTGCAGCAGGACCGAGGAATCCACGCCGCCGCTGAATGCCACCAGCCAGTGGCCATCGTTGGCCGGGTCGACCAGATCGGTCAGGGCGGCCCGGATTCGCTCGCGCGGCGACGCCACCGCGGGGTCCGGTTCAGGCCTTGAAGTCGCCGAAACGCATCAGGCGTTCGTGCCGGCCGTTGACCAGGTCAGTGCCGCCGGTGCCCAGCAACTGATTGACCGCCGCGTCCAGGCGCTCGCCGAGGCGGTTGGCCATGACGTCGAAATCCCGGTGGGCGCCGCCCAGCGGCTCGGGGATGATCTCGTCGATCAGCCGGTGTTCGTACAGGCTTCGGGCGGTGAGCTTCATCGCGTCGGCGGCCTCCTGGGCCTTGCCCGAGCTTTTCCAGAGAATCGAGGCGCAGCCTTCCGGGGAAATCACCGAATAGACGCTGTATTGCAGCATCGCCACGTGATCCCCTACGCCGATGGCGAGCGCCCCGCCGGAGCCGCCCTCCCCGATCACGGTGCAGACGATGGGCGTGCGCAGGCGCGACATTTCCAGCAGGTTGCGGGCGATGGCCTCGCTCTGATTGCGTTCCTCGGCGCCGATGCCGGGATAGGCGCCGGGCGTATCGATGAAGGTGAGCACCGGCATGCGGAAACGCTCGGCCATCTGCATCAGCCGCAGCGCCTTGCGATAGCCCTCGGGCTTGGGCATGCCGAAGTTGCGGTGGATCTTTTCCTTTGTGTCACGGCCCTTCTGGTGGCCGATGACCATCACCGGCCGCCCACCCAGGCGCGCCGGGCCGGCGATGATGGCGGGATCATCGGCGAAATGACGGTCGCCGTGCAGTTCCTCGAAATCGCTGAAGATCGCGTCGATGTAGTCGCGGGTGTAGGGCCGCTGCGGGTGCCGGGCCAGCTGGGTGATCTGCCAGGGCGACAGCTTGCCGAAGATTTCCTCGGTGAGACTGCGGCTCTTGCTTTCGAGGCGGCCGATCTCCTCGTTCAGATTGACCTCGCTGCCGTCGGCCACGAACCGCAGTTCCTCGATCTTGGCCTGCAGTTCCGCAATCGGTTTCTCGAAATCCAGATACTCGAGGTCTTTGGTTGCCATGCCGTTCCCGGTTGTTCTGATCGATCGCCGTCAGGCGGCGGATGCGTCGCCGCGGCGGCGGTAGCGGATATCCACCGACTCCGGCCCGAGCAGGCCGCGCAGGTCCTGTAACAGAGCTTCGCAGGCCCGGACGCGCCGGTCCGGAATGGTCAGAACCCCCCGACCTACGGCGTTCTCGTACCGCACGACGATCCGGCATCCGCCCTCCGCGCCATACCGGTCGAGACAGCCCACCAGTTGCTGCAGGTCCGGCGACGACGACGCCGACAACTGTAACAGCAAGCGGCTGGCAAAGCGTTCCCGGGCGGCGTCCACATCCATGATCTCGTCGGGCTGGACGCGGTAGGCCTCGGTGTAATCATCCCACTGCAACTGACCCCGCACCACCAGCAACTGATCCTGCGCCAGCAGGTGCTCGAAGCGGGCGGCCTTCTCCTCGAACAGCGGGCATTCGATGCGGCCGCTGCGGTCATCCAGGGTGATGATCAGCCGCCGGGCACGGCGCACGCGACGCAGCTCCACCACCAGCCCGGCGATGACGACCTCGCGCCGGCCGTTGCGTTCGCTGGGCCGTTCGCCATCGCCCACCAGGTCGCTGATGCGGCCGCTGGTGAAATGCCGCAGCTCGTGTTCCCAGGCGTTGATGGGATGGCCGGTCAGGTACAAGCCCAGGGTGTCGCGCTCGGCCTTGAGGCGCTCTTCTTCCGGCCACTCCGGCAATGTAGCCAGACCCGGGCCGGCGGCCTCGTCGGGGCCCGCGTCCAGACCGAACATGTCGTTCTGGCCCACGGTGGCGGCACTGCGGTGTTGCACCGCCGCGGCCAGGGCATCGCCCAGCCCGGCCATCAGGCTCGCGCGGTTGGGGCCCAGCGGGTCCAGCGCGCCGGCGCGGATCAGGGCCTCGAGCGTGCGTCGATTGAGTTTGCCGGTGTCGATGCGGCGACAGAAATCGTGCAGATCGGCGAAGGTGCCGCCCGCTTCGCGCTGGCCGATCATGGCCTCGATCGCGCCGCGCCCGACACCCTTGATCGCCCCCAGACCGTAGCGGATGGTGCCGTCGTCGACCACCGAGAAATCGTAGGCCGAGGCATTCACGTCCGGGCCCAGCACCTCGATGTCCATGCGCTGGCACTCGTCGATCAGGGTCACCACCTTGTCGGTGTGATCCATGTCGGCGGACAGCACCGCGCACATGAACGCGGCCGGGTAATGGGTCTTGAGCCAGGCGGTCTGGTAGGACACCAGCGCGTAGGCCGCCGAGTGCGACTTGTTGAAGCCGTAGCCGGCAAACTTCTCGATCAGGTCGAAGATGTAAGCGGCGGTGTCGCCGGCCACGCCCTGGGCTTCGGCACCTTCGACGAACACCGCCCGCTGCTTGGCCATTTCCTCGGGCTTTTTCTTGCCCATCGCCCGGCGCAGAAGATCCGCGCCACCCAGGCTGTAGCCGGCCAGCTCGCGGGCGATCTGCATCACCTGCTCCTGGTACAGGATCACGCCGTAGGTGGGCTCGAGCACCGCTTCCAGCCGGGGGTGCGGGTACTGGATCTTGGCCCGCCCGTGCTTGCGGATGATGAAATCCTCCACCATCCCAGATTCCAGCGGCCCCGGCCGGTAGAGGGCCACCAGCGCCACGATGTCCTCGAACTGATCGGGCAGCAGGCGCTTGATCAGCCGCCGCATGCCGGCGGATTCCAGCTGGAACACCGCGGTGGTATGACCGGACTTGAGCAGCTTGTAGGTGGGCGCGTCGTGCATCGGCACGTGGCGGATATCGATGGCCTCGCCGCCCTGGGCCTCGAGGCGCCGATTCGCGATCGCCACCGCGCGGTCGATGATGGTGAGCGTGCGTAGGCCGAGAAAATCGAACTTGACCAGACCCACCGCCTCGACATCGTCCTTGTCGAACTGGGTCACCCGGTTGCCGCCGTTGGGTTCGCAGTACAGCGGGGTGAAATCGATCAGGTCGCTGGGGGCGATCACCACCCCGCCGGCGTGCTTGCCGGGATTGCGGGTTAGCCCCTCGAGCTTGAGACACAGATCGATCAGGTAGCGGACCTCGTCGTCGTTGTCGTAGCCCTCGCGCAGCTCGTCGGACTCGCCCAGCGCCCGCTCCAGGGTCATGTCCACGGCAAAGGGCACCTGCTTGGCGATGCGGTCGACATAGCCGTAGGGATGCCCCAGCACCCGCCCCACGTCGCGTACCACCGCGCGGGCGGCCATGGTGCCGTAGGTGATGATCTGGGAGACCCGGTCCTCGCCGTAGCGCTGGGCCACGTACTCGATGACCCGGTCGCGGCCGTCCATGCAGAAATCGATATCGAAATCCGGCATGGACACTCGTTCGGGATTTAGAAACCGCTCGAACAGGAGGTCGTAACTCAATGGATCAAGGTCGGTAATACCGAGCGCATAGGCCACCAGCGAGCCGGCGCCGGAGCCGCGCCCCGGCCCCACCGGCACCGCATTGGCACGGGCCCAGGCGATGAAATCCGCCACGATCAGGAAGTAACCGGGAAAGCCCATCGACTCGATCACGTCGAGTTCGTGATCCAGCCGCTTTCGGTAACCCGGCTCGGCCGCGCTGCGGGCATCGGCGTCCGGGAACAGGTCCGCCATCCGCTCGACCAGACCGGCTTCCGATTCCGAACGCAGGTGGGACGCCGCGGTATGCCCCTCGGGGACCGGGAAATCCGGCAGGAAATTCTCCCCCAGCGACAGCGTCAGGTTGCAGCGCCGGGCCACCTCCACCGTGTTGGTCAGGGCCTCGGGCAGATCGGAAAAGGCCGCGGCCATTTCCTCGGCCGTCTTCAGGTACTGCTCGGCGGTGTAGTGACGGGTTCGGCGGGGGTCGGCCAGCGTGGTCCCCTGATGGATGCACACTCGGGCCTCGTGGGCCTCGAAGTCGTCGCCATCAAGGAAGCGCACGTCGTTGGTGGCCACCACCGGGATATCCTGCGCCAGCCCCAGTTCCAGGCTGGCGGCCACGCTGGCTTCCTCGCCCGCCCGGCCGGTACGGGTCAGCTCGAGGTAGAAACGGTCGGGGAAACGCGCCTGCCAGCGTCTGGCAGCCGCTTGCGCCAGTTCCGGCTTGCCGGCCGCGAGCAGCCGGCCGATCTCACCGTGATCGGCACCGGACAGGGCGATCAGCCCGTCGGTACGGCCATCCAGCCAGTCCGGATGGGTGATGGCCTGTCCCCGCTGCTGCCCATGCAGATAAGTGTGGGTGAGGATTTCACAGAGATTGCGGTAGCCGCGGCCGTCCTGGCACAGCAGCGTGGCCCGGGCCGGGGCCTCGTCGGCGCGCTCACGCAGCCACAGGTCGGCCCCGATGATCGGCTTGATGCCGGCGGCCAGGGCCGCGCGGTAGAACTTCACCATGCCGAACAGGTTGGCGTTGTCGGTGATCGCCACCGCCGGCATGTCGGCGTTGCGCGCGGCCTCCAGCAGCGGCTTGATCCGCACCAGCCCGTCCGATAGCGAGTATTCGGTGTGCAGTCGCAGATGGACGAATTCGGCCGGCATGGGCCGGATGTTAACGCAGCGTCTCGTCCCCGGTCAGCGCCGCCCGCGCGGCCATGGCCCGGCGTACCGGCGCAAAGCTTTGCCGGTGTGCGATGCAGGGGCCGAGCCGCTCGAGCGCCGCCCGATGTGCTGCGGTGGGATACCCCTTGTGTTGCGCGAATCCGTAGCCCGGGTGGGTCTGATCGAGCGCCACCATGAGCTGATCGCGGGCCACCTTGGCGAGAATCGATGCCGCGCTGATGGCCGGTTCCGTGGCATCGCCGCCGACAATCGCGCGCGCCGGCATAGCCAGCGACGGACAACGGTTGCCATCCACCAGCACCAGCTCTGGCTGCGGCGCCAGCCGGGCCACCGCCTGCTGCATGCCCCGCATGGTGGCCTCGAGAATGTTGAAATGATCGATGTCCGCGGGCGACACCACGGCCAGCCCCCAGGCCACGGCGCGGGCGCGAATTTCCCCGGCCAGCCGGCGGCGGGCGGTTTCGCTCAGGGTCTTGGAGTCCGCCAGGCCGCTGAACTCGCCCTCCGGCAGGATCACGGCGGCCGCCACCACCGGCCCGGCCAGCGGACCGCGGCCGGCTTCATCTACGCCGGCTGTGCGTGCCACGGCGGCGATTCGATGATTTCGGCCACGGCCCGGGCGGCACCCTGGCTGGCGCCGCGGCGCAGCTGCTCGTGCAGACTCTCGAACGCCTCGATCTGCTCAGTACGCGCGTCCTCCGAGGTGAGCAGGCGGTACAGCCAGGGCCCGAGCACCTCCGGCCGTGCCTCGTTCTGCAGCACTTCGGGCACCAGCATCCGGTCGGCGAGCAGATTGGGCATGCTCACCCAGGGCACCTTGATCAGATCCAGGGTCTTGGCGATGTGGTAGCTGATCGGCGACACCGCGTAGGCCACCACCATCGGGGTCTTGGCCAGCAGCGCTTCGAGGGTGGCCGTACCCGAGGCGGTCAGCACCACGCTGGCGGCTCGCATTACCTCCCGCGCCCGGCCGTCGATCAGCGTGATGGCCAGTTCCGGCGCCAGGTCCCGGCACTGGGTTTCAAGCTTCTCGCGCAGCGACGGCTTGGCCACCGGAATCACGAATCGAATCCCGGGCAGGCGTGCATGCAGCCAGCGTGCGGTGGCCAGAAAGCGCGGCCCGAGACGATCGACTTCCGCATTGCGGCTGCCCGGCAGAAGGCCCACCCAGGTGGCATCCAACGCCAGCCCCAGGGCACGCCGGGCGCTATCCGCATCAGGATGCAGAGGCAGTTCATCGGCCAGCGGATGGCCGACGAAGCGAACCGGCACGTGATGCCGCCGGAAGAAGGCTTCCTCGAACGGGAAGATCGACAGCATCATGTCGGCGGCCTCGCGCAGGTGATAGACCCGCCGTTCCCGCCAGGCCCAGGCTGTGGGGCAGACATAGTGGACGGTCGGGATGCCCGCCAGCCGGAGCCGGCGCTCGAGGCCGGTGTTGAACGAGGGTGCATCGATGCCGATGAACACATCCGGCCGCCAGGCCGTGATGCGCTCGATCAGATGGCGGCGCAGGCGGATCAGCCGGGGGATCTCCCGCAGCACTTCGCCAAGGCCGAACAGGGACAGATCATCGATACTAGCCAGCGCCTCGCAACCGGCGTCGGCCATGGCCGGACCGGGCACCCCGAGAAACCGG
Source organism: Spectribacter acetivorans (assembly GCF_031846305.1). Lineage (NCBI taxonomy): Bacteria > Pseudomonadati > Pseudomonadota > Gammaproteobacteria > Salinisphaerales > Salinisphaeraceae > Spectribacter > Spectribacter acetivorans. The sequence goes on along the minus strand of NZ_JAVRHY010000002.1, from coordinate 109,632 downwards.
GCGTCGGGATAACGGGCCTTGAGTGCCTCGAGGAGGCCGCCCCCGAGCGTATCACCCGAAAGCTCGCCCGCCACGACAGCGATCCGCGGGCCGGCATCGTGCATGGCTGCTACCGGATAATGCCGCGTTTGGAGCGGTTCAGTGACGCCAGGAAGATATCCGCCGCGGGATTGGCCTCGGCCAGCGGCGCGAGCGTTTCGCGGGCGGTGTCGAACAGCAGCTTGGCACGATAGACCGTGCGATAAGCCTGCTTGACCGACCGCACGTCTTCCTCGGTGTAGCCACGCCGCCGCATGCCCACGGAATTGATGCCATGGGGCTGGGCGGTGTAGCCGGAGCAGCGCACGAAGGCGGGTACGTCGCGGGTCACTCCGGTGCTGTAGCCGAGATAGGCCAGCGTGCCCACCTGGGTGAACTGGTGGACCATCGCGAAGCCGGCAAGAATGCAGTGGTCGGCCAGGTTCACGTGGCCCGCGAGACTGGCACCATTGGCCATGGTGATCCCGTCGCCCAGCACGCAGTCATGGGCGATGTGGACGTAGGCCATCAGCAGATTGTGATTGCCGATGCGGGTGACGCCTTCGTCGAAGAGCGTGCCCCGGTGGATACTGCAGAACTCGCGAATGGTGTTGCCGTCGCCGATGTCGACGCGGGTGGGCTCGCCCTTGTAGCCGCGGTGCTGGGGCTCCTCGCCTACCGAGCAGAACTGGAAGATCCGGTTGTCGCGGCCGATGCGGGTGTGGCCGCTGATCACCACATGCGGGCCGATGCGCGTTCCGGCTCCGATCTCGACGTCCGGCCCGATCACGCTGAACGCGCCGACCTCCACGTCGTCTGCCAGCTGCGCCCCCGGATCGACCCTGGCGCTGGGGTCAATCACCGGCATCGCTGTCTCCGTTGGGGCGCGCGGGCGTGGCCATCAGGTCCGCCGCGCATGCCAGCTTGTCTTCCACCCAGGCTTCGCCGCGGAATTTCCACAGCCGGCGCTTGGCCGAGATGATCTGCACTTCCAGCCGCAGTTGATCCCCGGGCATGACCTGGCGCTTGAATCGCGCTTTGTCGATGCCGGCGAAGTACACCAGCGTGCCCTCGTCGCGAGTATTGGCGGTGCGCATTCCCAGCAACAGCCCGGCCTGGGCCAGGGCTTCCAGGATCAGTACCCCCGGCATCACCGGCTGGTCGGGGAAATGCCCCGGGAAGAAGGGTTCATTCATCGAGACGTTCTTCAGCGCCGTGATGCGCTCGCCCGGAATACACTCCAGCACCCGATCAACCAGAAGAAAGGGAAACCGGTGCGGTATCTGCCGCAGAATCCCGATGATGTCGTCGCGGTGGTTCAAGCCCTGTCTCCCTTGTCGTTATCCGGTTTTTCCAGCGCCCGCAGGCGCTGTTCCAGGCGGTCCAGCTTGCGGATCAATGCCAGCCGCCGACGCCAGTCCCCGGCCGGCATCGCCTTGAGCGTGGAGGAATAAACCCCCGGCTCCGTGATGTCCGACGGCACCTGCGTGGCGCCGGTCAGTATCACGTCATCAACGATGCGCAGATGATCGCCGATACCCACACCGCCCCCAATCATACAGCGGGCGCCAATCTGCGTGCTCCCGGCAACGCCTGTGCAGCCGGCGATCACCGTCAGGGCGCCGATGCGGCAGTTGTGCGCAATGTGCACCTGGTCGTCCAGTTTGACGCCCCGCTCGAGCAGCGTATCGCCGATGGTGCCTCGATCGATGGTGCAGCCTGCACCGACTTCCACGTCATCCTCAAGGCGCACGCCGCCCAGCTGGGGAATCTCTACCCAGCCATCCCGGTCACGAGCCAGCCCGAATCCGCGGCCGCCGATCACCGCTCCGGCCTCGACCCTCACGCGGGCACCCAGGCGCACGTCCCGGCCCAGCACGGCATTGGCGCCGATGCGGCAATCCGGCCCGACCTTGCAGCCCGCTTCCAGAACGCAACCGGGCGAAAGCACGGTACCCGTGGCAACGCTGACACCCGCCTCGATCACGACGCGCGGGCCGACGGCAGCCCCCTCATCTACCTGCGCGGCAGGGTCGATGATCGCGGACGGATGCACGCCGGCGGCTGGCGGTGGCGGCAAAAACAGCGCCGCAACCCGGGCATAAGCCAGCTGCGGATTGTCGGCGATCAGCGCCGGCGCCGGGCAGCGGTCAGCCATATCGGGCGCCAGGATCACCGCCCCCGCGACCGTTTGTGCCAGAAAACCGTCCTGCTTGGGATCGGCGAGAAAACTCAGCCGCCCCGGCATACCCGGCTGCAGCGAACAGACACCCTCGATCAAGCCCGCCCCGTCACCCTGCAGGGTCAGCCCGAAACGATCGGCGATGTCGCGGAGTGAAAACGCCACCGGCGTGGCTTTTTCCCTTACCGGGATTTGAGGCGCTCGAGCACCTGTCCGGTAATGTCCACCTGCTCCGTGGCGAACAGCACGCCATCGCCGAGGATAAGGTCGTAATTGCCGGATTCGGCGAATTCCTGGATCACCGCGCGCACGTCCTCGCGCAGGCCTTCCATCGCCTTCTGTTCGGCGCGCTGGACGTCTTCGTTGAACTCCGACTGGGCCAGCTGCAGGCGGCGCTGCTGGTCGCGGATGCTCTGCTCCAGTTGATCGCGGGCTTCCGCGCTCATCACCGAGCCGTCACGCTGCAGGCGCTGCACGTCCTCGCGCAGCTTTTCCTGGCGGGACTGGAGATCATCCCGGCGGCTGGTAAATTCCTCTTCCATCTCGGCGCGGGCGCGCTGGGCCTGCGGGGACTGGCTGACCAGCTGCGGCAGATTGACCACCGCGATCTTGAGCGACTCCTGCGCATGGGCTACGCCACCGGCCAGCAGCATCGCCGCCGCGAATGCCGTCAGAAATTTTGTTCCTCTCACGATTTAACCTCTCAATGGTTTGATTGCGTCCGGTCCCCGGGTGCCCTTGCCTGCCAACCGCTGCGGCAGCCTGCTAGAGCCCGACGCCGAACGAGAACTGAAACCGGTCCACACGGTCATTCGGCCGCTCGTCCACGTACACGGCATAGCTTACCCGGAGCAGCCCGAAGAATGGCGTAAACCAGTAGAACGCCGCCCCCGCGGAACTGCGCAGGTCGTCATATTCGAACTCGTCGGCGCCGCTGAAAACGTTGCCGACGTCATAGAACAGGCTGAGCCGGGTGGACTTGTTATCGCTTTCCAGGAACGTCGGAATCACCAGTTCGTTCTGCATGGTGGTCAGGAACTGGCCGCCGAAGGGATTGTTGAAACTGTCCCGCGGGCCGAGGAACCCGTCCTGGTAACCGCGCACGGAACGCGCGCCGCCGGCAAAGTAGTTGTCATACGGCGGCACGTCGCGGCCTTCGCCCCAGACGCCGGTATCGGCCACCCGCAGATTGGTCTCGAATACGAAGTCATCCGACAGCCAATCGCTCCAGGTGCCGACGGGAAAGAACTGTTCGTGCGTGAAGCTGGCGTTGTAATACTCGACATCCGAACCCGGCAGCTTGAAGTCGAAGTTCACCGAGGTATTCGCGCCACGAGTGGCGAAGAACGAGCGGTTGCGGGTGTCCCGGTTCCAGCCGGTACGCAGCTCATAGGTGAAGAATTCCCGGCCGTTCTGGCGGATGAACTGACGCAGTTCCGCCGAGGTCAGGAACGTCGGCTGACCGCCCAGGGTGATGGGATCAACGCGGGTGGAAATCTCGTTGGTCTCGACCCCGAAACCGAATCGGAAACTGGAATACTCGGAAATCGGGATGCCGAAGGTCATCGCCGCGCCGATGGAATTCAGGTCAAACCCGGAACCGAAGCGGATGATCTCCTCGGTGTCGCGATAGAACGCCGAGAGGGTGCGGGAGATGCCGTCTTCGGTGTAGTACGGGTCGGTCCAGCTGCCGGACAGGGTGCGCGCGAAGCTGTTGGTTTCTGCCTGCAGACGCAGGCGGTTACCGGTGCCACGGAAGTTGCTGTGGCTGACGCTGCCGTTGATCAGGAAGCCCTGGGCATCCGAGAAACCGACACCGAACTGCAGCGTGCCGGCGGGCCGCTCGGAAACACTGAAATCGACGTCGACCAGATCTTCGGAGCCCGGCACCGGTTCGGTTTCGACGGTGGCCTGCTCGATGAACTGCAGCCGCGCCAGGCGCACCCGCGAGCGTTCCACCGCACGCCGGGCAAAGGTGGCGCCCTCGAACTGGCGCATCTCGCGGCGCAGGGTCTCGTCGTTGGTCTTCTGGTTGCCGGAAAACTGGATTCGGCGCACATAGGCGCGTTTGCCGGGCTCCACGAAGAAGGTCACCTCGACGGTCTTTTCCTCGTCATCCGGACGCGTGAGCGGATCCACTTCGGAGAAGGCGTAGCCGAAATCGGCCAGCCCGGAACTGATGCGATTGGAGGTGTCGGTCACCAGCTGGCGCGAGAAGGTCTGCCCCTCGCGGGCGCTGACCAGGGCGCGCAGATTGGACTCCGGGACGATCAGATCACCGGCGAACTCGATGTTGCTGATGGTGTAGGCATCGCCCTCGTCGACGTTGATGGTGAGGAAGATGTCGCGCTTGTCCGGCGACAGCGATACCTGGATGGAGGTGACGTTGAACCGCAGATAGCCCTGATCCTGATAGAACGAGTTCAGGGTTTCCATGTCCCCGAGCAGCTTCTCGCGGGAGTAATTGGCACGACTGCGCCAGAAGGTCAGCGGGTGGGCGTAGAAGGGCTTGACCGATTCCAGCGAGATGACGTCGAGCAGTTCCTCGTCGGTGAAGTCCTCGTTGCCGACGATATTGATATCCGCAATCTTGGCGACCTGCCCTTCCTCGACGTTGATCGCGATGTCCACGCGATTGCCGTCGAGCTCGGTCACCTCGGTGTCCACGCTGACCGCATAGAAGCCGTTGGCGTAGTACTGACGCTGCAGTTCCAGCCGCAGCTGATCCAGCAGGGCCCGCTTGTAGAGCTCGCCCTCTGCCATGCCCTGCTGGCGCAGGCTTTCCTTGAGCTCGTCCCCGCCGATCTGCTTGTTGCCCTCGATGGTGAACGAGGCGATTTCCGGCCGTTCACGGACGTCGACCACCAGCGTGTTGCCGTCGCGACCGAGGGAGACATCCTCGAACAGGCCGGTGTCGTAGAGCGCGCGGATCGCCTGGGCGCTGCGGGCCTGGTCCACGCGGTCTCCCACCGACAACGGCAGGTAGGTCAGCACGGTGCCGGACTCGAGCCGCTGCACACCCTCGACGCGGATGTCCTCGGCGGTGAAGGCCGTGAATGCCCAGGCTCCCTGCCCCGCGAACAGCATCAGCCCAGCGAGCAGGACAAGACGACGGCTGGCGGCCGCAATCACGAGGGAAACCGGATGCTGTGACGGCAAACAGAAGCCAGCAGGCAGCGCATGAAGATGCTCCCGAAGATCAAAGGCTCACGTAGTGCCCGGCCGTCAGCCGAGCAGTCGCATGATGTCGTTGTAGAAGGCCAGACTCATCAGCATGAGAAGCGCCAGCATCCCGGCCTGCTGGCCGATGATCTGGGCGTGCTCGGAGAGCGGCCGACCGCGAATAATTTCAACGGCATAATACATAAGATGTCCGCCGTCTAACACAGGCACCGGCAGCAGGTTCAGCACCGCCAGACTGACGCTGACCAGAGCCAGGAACCCCAGGAACGCCTCCAGCCCGATGGTGGCCGTCTTACCCGCGTAGTCGGCAATCTGGATCGGACCGCTGATGTTCTTCCAGGAAACGTCGCCGATCACCATGCGCCAGAGCAGGCGCACCGTCAGTGCGGTGATCGACCAGGTCTCGGCCGCTGCGGCCGGGATGGCGGACAGCGGGTCCAGACGGGTGACGGTACGCAATGCCTCCCACTGGCTGGCATCGACGGATATCTGTGCGCCCAGGCGGCCCACCGGGCCGTCCTCGCCCTCGGTCCGGGCCAGGGTGACCGGCAGGGTCATCGGCTGGCCGTTACGTTCGATCTTCAAGTCAATCGTTTCGCCGGGTCGCGCCTGCACCCAGTCGACCAGCGCCTGCGGACCGTCAAGCGATTCGCCCCCCGCCGCCAGCACCCGGTCGCCGGCCTGCATGCCGGCCGCGGCCGCGGCGCTGCCATCCAGCACGTCGGCGATTATCGGCACGCCGCCCGGCTGAAACGGCTGTATCCCCAGTTCGGTGAACAGTGTCTCCGGTTCCGCGGACATACCACTCAGATCCAGCGCCACGCGGCGCTGGCCGCCATCGGCGGCATTCACCGTCAGCGACACCGCGTCGCCGTCAAGCGTACGTTGCAGCAATGTCAGTCGCAGTTCCTGCCAGGTCGGCGTGTCCTTGCCATCAACCGCCACCACCTGGTCACGCTGCTCGAGACCTGCCGCGGCGGCGCGGGTCTCGGCCGGCACGTCGCCGATCACGGGCTTGATACCGCCCACGCCCAGCATGAACACTACCCAGTAAGCCAGGATGGCAAAAAGAAAATTGATACCGGGTCCCGCTGCAACAATGGCAATGCGGCTGGCCACCGGCTGACGATTGAAGGCGCGATGGACCTGATCGGCGGGTACCTCGCCCTCGCGCTCGTCGAGCATTTTCACGTAGCCGCCGAGCGGCACCGCGGAAAGCCAGTATTCGGTACCGTCGCGGCCGGTCCGGCCCAGCAGACGAGGGCCGAAGCCCACCGAATAGCGCAGCACCTGAACGCCCAGCCGCCGGGCAACCCAGAAATGCCCGAATTCGTGTACCGCCACCAGCACGCCGATCGCGACGATGAACGCCGGTACCGACATCAGCCATTCAGGCATGACAATCCCCTGGTTGAAGGCAATCCATGAACGGGCGTTGGACCGCAGCGGTGCCGTTTCGATCCCGATTCAAGCGAATAATCACAGCGGCAGCCATTGCAGTCCAAGCACGAACAGCGGCGCCGCTGCCAGCAAACTGTCGATGCGATCCAGCACCCCGCCGTGTCCCGGAAACAGATTGCCGCTGTCCTTCACCCCGGCGTGGCGCTTGAACATGCTCTGGGTCAGATCCCCGACGATGGAAATCGCCCCGGTGAGAACCGCCAGCAGAATGAACGCCAGGGCCGCCCCGCCGGCAAGATCCAGCCACCACGCGGCCAGGGCCCCGGCGAGCGCGGTCAATGCCAGACCGCCGATGGCGCCCTCCATCGTCTTGCCCGGGCTGACGTTGGGCGCCAGCTTGTGCCGACCCAGCGCCCGGCCGGCAAAGTAGGCGCCGGTGTCGGCGGCCCAGATCAGCACCAGCAGAAGCAGAAGCAGCGTGGGGCCGCCCCGGTGGGCATGCAGGTCGACCAGGGCGACGAAACAGGCGCTGAGCACAAGCAGGCCGCTGGCCAGCGTCAGAGCCGGGCGTCCGAGACTGGCATCCCAGCCACGAGGAAAGGCCGGAATCCATCGGACGGCCGCGGCCCACCAGACCAGCGCGGCCCCGAGCCAGGTCAGAACCAGACCCGGGTGCACCAGTCCGTACCAGCCGCCGAGCATCAACAATGCCGCAACGCCCGCACCGACCACGCGCGGGCCGGTCTCGTGAATGCCGCCCAGGCGACTCCATTCCCAGGCACCCAGCGTCAGCAACGCGCCGACAATCAGCGCAACACCCGTGGTGGGCAGCCAGAGGATGGCGGCAATGACCAGCGGCAATGCCACCAGTGCGGTCAGGATGCGGGTTTTCAGCATTGCCGTGCCTCGTCTACGGCACCGAAGCGCCGCTCGCGGCCAGCGAACCAATGCACCGCCTCGGCCAGGGCGGCCCCATCGAAATCCGGCCACAGGGTATCGGCGAAGTAGAGTTCGGTATAGGCCAGATCCCACAGCAGAAAATTGCTGATTCGCCGTTCGCCGCCGGTGCGGATGAACAGGTCCGGTCCGCCATGGTCCGCGAGACTGGTGGCGCCGCCCAGGGCGGCTTCGTCAATGGCGTCGGGCGCCTGCTCGCCATCGACACAGGCCCGCGCCAGTTTCCGCGCCGCGCGGACCAGGTCCCAGCGCCCGCCGAAATCCACCGCGATCAGAAGATTCAGCCGATCATTGGCCTCGGTGAGACGTTCGGCCCGGCGCATGTCCGCCTGCAATGCGGGCGAGAGCCGTTCACGGGCGCCGATGAAGCGCAGCCGGACGCCACGGGCGCGCAGTTCATGGATCTCGCGGCGGATCGTCCGCTTGAACAGCGCCATCAGCAGGGACACTTCGGCGCCCGGTCGGCGCCAGTTCTCGCTGGAAAAGGCGAACAGCGTCAGGGTGCGGATACCCAGATCGGGGGCCGCCCGGACCACCGCGCGAGTGGCTTCCGCGCCGGCCTTGTGGCCGTGGGCCCGGGGATAGCCGCGAGCACAGGCCCAGCGGCCATTGCCGTCCATGATGATGGCGACGTGGCGTGGCCCGCCAGATTCCACCGGCATGGCAGCAACCGCCCCGCTCAGACCGTCATCACTTCCTGCTCTTTGTTATCGAGCAGCGAATCGATCCGGCCAACGTGCTCGTCGGTCAGGGTCTGGATGCGGTTCTCCGCCCCGCGGGCCTCATCCTCGGTGATGTCCTTGTCGTTGACCAGTTCCTTGAAGTCCTGGTTGGCATCCCGTCGGATGTTGCGTACGGCGACCCGCGTATCCTCGGCTTCCTGGCGCAGGATCTTGACCAGGTCGCGGCGACGCTCCTCGGTCAGCGGCGGCAGCATCACCCGGATGACCTGCCCGCTGGTCGAAGGATTCAGGCCCAGATCCGAGGTCATGATCGCCTTCTCCACCACCGGCACCATGGACTTCTCCCAGGGGCTGACGGTAATGGTGCGTGCGTCCTCGACGCTCACGCTGGCGGCCTGATGAATCGGCACCTTGGCGCCGTAATAGTCCACCTCGACGTGATCCAGCAGGTTGGCGCTGGCGCGACCGGTGCGGATCTTGCTGAAGTTGTCCTGGAGCACGCCGATGGACTTGTCCATCCGCTGCTGTGCATCCTTGAGAATCTCGTCGATCATGGCGGCTAGGCCTCCGTGGAACCGGGGCGGTTGTCGACCAGCGTACCGACCGTGGTGTCACCACGCACGATGCGGCCGAGGTCGCCGGCCCGATGAATGTCGAATACCCGTAGCGGCAGACCATTGTCCCGGCAGAGCACGATGGCGGTGGTATCCATTACCGCCAGGCGGCCGTCGATGACTTCGTCGTAACTGAGGTGCTCGTGGCGGGTGGCGCTGGCGTCCTTGTTGGGATCGGCGCTGTAGATGCCGTCCACCTTGGTGGCCTTGAGCAACAGGTCGGCGCCGATCTCGATCGCCCTCAGGCTGGCTGCCGAGTCGGTGGTGAAGAAGGGATTGCCCGTGCCGGCAGCGAAGATCACCACCCGGCCCTTGTCCAGATGCCGGATCGCCCGGCGGCGGATGTAGTCCTCGCACACCTGGTTCACGCGGATCGCCGACATCACCCGGGCCGTCATGCCGGCACGTTCCACCGCGTCCTGCAGGGCCAGGGCGTTGATCACGGTGGCCAGCATGCCCATCTGGTCCCCGGTTACCCGGTCCATGCCGGCCCCGGCCAGGCCGGCGCCGCGGAAGATATTGCCGCCGCCGACCACCACCGCGATCTGCACGCCAAGGGCTATCTGGTCGCCGATTTCACCGGCCAGACGGTGAATCACCGCCGGACTGATGCCGTAGTCGGATTCGCCCATCAGGGCTTCGCCACTGAGTTTGAGCAGAATGCGACGGTGGACCGGCTTGTCGGACATGCAGTCCTCTTATTGCTTGACCAGAATCACGCAGCCATGCGGCGGCACCGGCGGGCGCGCCCGCCAATGGCGGGCAACATCCCGGTTTTTCAGGCCGAGCCCTGGGCCTGGGCCCGCACCTCGGCGGCAAAGTCTTCTTCGACCTTCTCGATCCCCTCGCCCACTTCGAATCGGGCGTAGGCCAGCAGGGTGGCACCGGCGGCTTTCAGCAGCTTTTCCACCGTCTGGTCGGGATCCTTGACGAAGGGCTGGCCCAGCAGGGTGATCTCGGCGAAGTACTTGCGAAGGCGACCCTCGACCATCTTCTCGATGATGTCGTCCGGCTTGCCGCTGTCCTGCGCCTGCTCGATCAGGAAGGCCTTTTCGCGCTGACGTACATCCGCCGGCACGTGCTCGGGCGAGGCGTATTCCGGATTGGTGGCGGCCACATGCATGGCCACATCCCGTGCCAGCGCCTCGTCGCCACCTTCCAGCGCCACCAGACAGCCGATCCGGCTGCCATGCAGATAGGCGCCGATCACCCCGTTGTCCGCCGTGATGGCGTGCACCCGGCGTACGGAGATGTTCTCGCCCAGCTTGGCCACCAGGGCCCGCCGCCGGGCGTCGACGGTCTCGCCGTCCACATCCAGCTCGGACAGCGCGTCGGCCTGTTCGACCCCGGCCGCCAGCGCCGCGCCGGCCACCTGCTCGGCGAAGGCCACGAAATCGGCGTTGCTGGCCACGAAATCGGTTTCCGAGTTCACTTCCAGCAACAGCGCGCGGCTGCCATCATCGCTGACCGCGGTGACCACACGGCCTTCCGCGGCCACGCGACCGGCCTTCTTGTCGGCCTTGGCCAGGCCATCACGGCGCATGTTTTCCGCCGCGGCGTCAATATCGCCATCCGCGGCCTGCAATGCCTTCTTGCATTCCATCATGCCCGCGCCGGTACGCTCCCGCAGGGCCTTGACCTGAGATGCACTGATCGTCATGGATATTCCTTTCGATTCTGGATGTTGCGCAGCAGACTTCAGCTCTTGTCCGCAGTGTCCTCGTCGCCTTCCGGCTTGGCCTCTGCATCCACCGCGGCCACATCCTCGAGCGACGCCGTCGCGGCCGGTTCGGCCTCGGCTTCGGATTCCTGCAGGACGGTGTTCTGGGTCACCTTGGGCGCTTCCGCCTGGGGCTCGGGCTGGGCTTCGGCCTTGGCCGGCGCTGCCGCTTCGGTGTCGTCGACCTCGACGTAATCGCCGCTGTCGTCCGGACGCACCGAGATACCGCGGCCGGCAATGACCGCGTCGGCCATGACCTGGCTGTAGATGCGGATGGCGCGAATCGCGTCGTCGTTGCCCGGAATCACCATATCGATCTTGTCCGGGGAGCAGTTGGAATCGACCACTGCCACGACCGGAATGCCCAGCTTGCGGGCCTCGTCCACGGCAATATTCTCGAAGCCAACGTCGACCACGAACAACGCGTCGGGCAGACTGGTCATGTCCTTGATGCCGCCGATGCCGCGCTCGAGCTTGTCCCGCTCGCGGGACAGTTCCAGCCCTTCCTTCTTGGAAACCTTGCGGATCGAGCCGTCCTCGATCATCTGCTCCAGGTCATGCAGGCGCTGGATCGAGTTCTTCACCGTCTTGAAGTTGGTGAGCATGCCGCCCAGCCAGCGGTGGTTGACGTAGGGCATGCCGCAGCGGGCCGCCTGGGTGCCGATGGCATCGCGGGCCGCGCGCTTGGTGCCCACGAACATCAGCTTGCCGCCGTTGGCGGCCAGCCGGCTGACGTAGTTGTACGCATCCTTGAGGAGCGGCAGGGTCTCCTCGAGGTTGATGATATGAATCTTGTTGCGATGACCGAAGATGTAGGGTTCCATCTTCGGGTTCCAGTAGCGCGTGCGATGGCCAAAATGCACACCCGCTTCCAGCAATTCGCGCATGCTGACGTCGGTCATGAGTTGTCTCCGGGTTGAGCCTCCGCGCCACCCCATGCGGCAATCCCGGCTTGCAGTTGCAAACAGGACACCCGGCCACATGTGCCGGTGGGCGTGAGAATTTTTACAAAGTGCCGGCAAGCCGGCTGCGTTACGAATAACGCCCGCGTTGCCGCGAGCGGCGGCGCTTTATACCATACTGCGCTTTGCCCGACCAGCACATCGTCGGCGGGAAATCCCGCCGGCGCTCGCTCGCGGCGCGCCCCGACCGGCCCCGCGGCATCCGCCCCGCCAACACACGAGACATATGACTGCCACCATCAAGACCGCCGAGGAACAGGACCGGATGCGCACGGCCGGCCGCATGGCCGCCAGCGTGCTCGACATGATCGGGGAATACGTACAGCCCGGCGTCACCACCGGCGAGCTCGATCGCCTGTGCCACGAATACATCGTCGGCGAGCTGGACGCGATTCCCGCCCCGCTGAATTATCACGGCTTCCCCAAGTCCGTGTGCACCTCGGTGAATCACGTGGTCTGCCACGGCATCCCGGGCGACAAGAAATTGAAGAAAGGCGACGCGGTGAACATCGACGTCACCGTAATCAAGGACGGCTACCACGGCGACACCTCCCGCATGTTCTTTGCCGGCGACCCCGGCGTGCAGGCCGCGCGCCTGTCCGACGTGGCCTTCGAGGCCCTGTGGCAGGGCATCGACATCGTGCGCCCCGGCACTACCCTGGGTGATATCGGCGCCGTGATCCAGCGCCATGTGGAAGGCAGCAATTTCTCGGTGGTGCGCGAATACTGCGGCCACGGCATCGGGCGGGATTTTCACGAGGATCCGCAGGTGCTGCATTACGGCCAGGCCGGCACCGGTCTGTCCCTGGAAGCCGGCATGACCTTCACTATCGAACCCATGGTCAACGCCGGAAAACGTCACGTGAAGGTGCTGCGCGACGGCTGGACGGTCGTGACCAAGGACCACACCCTGTCGGCGCAATGGGAACACACGCTGCTGGTCACCGCTGACGGGGTCGAGGTGCTGACGCTGGGCCGGGACGACTCTTGAGTTCCGCGCCGGATCGCGCGCTGAAGACGGCCGACCTGCAGGCCGAACTGTTCGCCCATACCGATGGCGTCGCGCCACTGGCGATCAAGCCGGTACGCGCGGCGCTCAAGGCGGTGCGGGAGGCGCTCGGCGAAGCCTTCGGGGCCGGCGCCCCCATCGACGAGCTGGTCCGGCTTCGTGCCGTCTGCACGGACCGCATCCTGGTGCGCGCCTGGCAGGAGCTGATGGGTGATGCCGACACCCGCACCGCCCTGGTGGCCGTGGGGGGCTACGGCCGCGGCGAACTGCTGCCCAATTCCGATATCGACCTGCTGATTCTCTACCGCGATGGCTGTCTGGACGAGATCCGCGATGGCCTGGAGCAGTTCGTCACCTTCATCTGGGATATCGGCCTGCAGATCGGCCACAGCGTGCGTTCGCCGGCCGAATGCACCGACGCCGCGGCCGAGGACGTCACCGTCATCACCAATCTGATGGAGGCGCGCCGGCTGGCCGGCGACGCCGGGCTGGTGGCCGACATGGGAACGCGGCTGCAGCCGGATCAGGTGTGGCCAACCCCTGCTTTTTTCCAGGCCAAGCTGGAGGAACAGCAGGCCCGCCACGCCCACTACGACGAGACCGCCTACAAGCTCGAACCCAACACCAAGGAATCACCCGGCGGCCTGCGGGATATCCAGACCATCGCCTGGGTGGCCAAGCGCCATTTCGATACCGACACGCTCTACGGCCTGGTCGAACACGGCTTCCTCACCGAACGGGAATACCGCGAACTGCGCCGGGGGCAATCGTTCCTGTGGCGGGTGCGCTTTGCCCTGCACATGGTGACCGATCGTTGCGAGGACCGCCTGCTGTTCGACCATCAGGTACGGGTGGCCGAAATGCTGGGCTACCAGGACGCCAGCCACAATCTGGCGGTTGAACAGTTCATGCAGCGTTATTATCGGAATATCAAGGCGCTGTCTGCACTTAATGACATTCTGCTTCAGCTTTTCAGTGAAGCGATTCTGCATGCCAGCGAGGATGCCGAGCCACGCCCGATCAACGGACGTTTTCAGGCCCGGCTGGGTTTCATCGAGGTGCGCGACGACGAGGTCTTCCGCCGGTCGCCGCGGGCCCTGCTGGAAATTTTCTACCTGATGCAGACCCGCCCGCGGCTGGTGGGCATCCGCGCCCATACGTTGCGGCTGATGCGCCGCGACCGCCACCTGATCGACGACAAGCTGCGCGGCGACGTCCGCAGCCGGCGCCTGTTCACAGAAATCATGCGCCAGCGCAACGGCGTTACCCGCGCGCTGCGGCGGATGAACCGCTATGGCGTACTAGGCCGCTATCTGCCGGCCTTCGGCGACATCATCGGCCGCATGCAGTTCGATCTGTTCCACACCCTGACCGTGGACGAACACACGCTGTTCGTGATCCGCAACTTGCGCAGGCTGGCCCTGCCCCGCTTCGATCACGAACTGCCGGCAATCAGCCGGGTGATGCAAAGCCTGGACAAACATGACCTGCTCTATATCACCGGGCTGTTCCACGACATCGCCAAGGGGCGCGGCGGCGATCATGCCGAACTTGGGGCCGAGGACGCCGACCTGTTCTGCCGCGAACACGGCATGGCAAGCGAGGATCGCGAAATGATCTGCTGGCTCATCCGACAGCATCTGCTGATGTCGATGACGGCCCAGCGCAAGGACATCAACGACCCCGACGTGGTCCACGAATTCGCCCAGGCGGTGGGCACGGTGGAACGGCTGGACCGGCTCTATATCTTTACGGTATGCGACATCCGCGCCACCAATCCCAACCTTTGGAATTCCTGGAAGGAAAGCCTGCTCACCGAGCTCTATACCAACACCCGGCGAAACCTGGAGCGGGGGCTGGACAACCCGCTGGAACAGGCCGAGCTGGTGGCCGAGAACCGCAGCGCCGCCGCCGCCTTGCTCACCCGCCGCAAGGTGCGCACGCCGGCATTCAAGCAGGTCTGGGCCCGTCTGGATGACGACTACTTCCTGCGCCACAGTGCCGAAGAGATCGCTTGGCACACTGCGGCCATCGCCCGCCATCAGCAGCAGGCGGACGCCGATCAGCCGCTTGTAATCGTCGACAGCGTCGGGGATCAGGGCACCACCGTATTCGTCTACACCCGCGACCGGGATTACCTGTTCGGCCTGACCACCGGCATCCTGGCCCAGCTGGGGTTATCGATCCTGGATGCGCGAATCAACACCACGGTGGACGACTGCACCATGGACAGTTACGTGGTCACCGAAAGCGATGGCCGCCCGATCACCGACGCTCGCCGCGGTGCCGAGATCGAAACCGCGCTGGCCCAGGCCATCGCCAACCCGGAGGTCTCCGAGATCCGCGTCACCCGTCGCAGTTCGCGTCGCAGCCGGGCATTCTCGGTGCCCACTCAGGTGTATTTCACGGTCGATCACCGCCACCAGCACACGGTGATGGAACTGACCACGGCCGACCGCCCCGGCTTGCTGTCCACGGTCGGGCAGATCTTTCGCAAGCGGGGAATCCTGGTCGATACCGCGAAGATCGCCACCATCGGCGAGCGGGCGGAAGACGTTTTCCACATCACCGACCGCAACGGCGCGCCCATTACCGATCCGGCCATCTTCTATCAGCTGCGCCAGATGCTGATGCGGGTGCTCGACCGGACCCGGGACGAACCATGAATCCCCGTCTGGATCGCCTGCAGCCCTATCCCTTCGAGCGTCTGGCCGAGTTGCTCGCGGGCGCGGTTCCGCCCGCTGATGTGGCGCCGATTTCCCTGGGGGTGGGCGAGCCCCAGCATCCCGCCCCGGACTGCGCCCGGCAGGCCCTCATCGACCACCTGGACGGCTTTTCCCGCTATCCCGCCACCCGTGGTGAAGCCGCGTTGCGTGAGGCAATCGCCGACTGGCTGACGCGACGTTTCGGGCTCGACCGCTGCCCGCCCGACCCCGACACCCAGATTCTGCCCGTCGCCGGAACCCGCGAAGCCCTGTTCGCCTTCGCCCAGGCGGTGGTGGCCAGTCCGAATGCCCGGGTCGCCCTGCCCAATCCGGGTTATCAGATCTACGAGGGCGCGGCCCTGCTGGCCGGCGCCGAACCTCTGTACCTGCCCTGCCGTGCCGACAACGGTTTCCGGCCCGATCTCGATGCGGTGACGCCGGCGCAGTGGCGGCAATGCGAACTGGTCTACCTATGCTCACCGGGCAATCCGACCGGCGCGGTACTGGATGCCGACTATCTGGCCCGGGCCCTGGCACTGGCCGAGCGCCACGACTTCATCCTCGCGGCCGACGAGTGCTACAGCGAAATCTATCTCGACGAGCAGGCGCCGCCCCCGGGCCTGCTCGAAGTCGCCGCGGGTCAGGGCAACGACCGCTTCCAGCGCTGCGTGGTGTTCCACAGCCTGTCCAAGCGCTCCAACCTGCCCGGCCTGCGTTCGGGTTTCGTGGCCGGTGACGCCGAGGTGCTGCGCCAGTTCCTGCGCTACCGCACCTATCACGGGGCCACGCTGGGCCCGCCGGTGCAGGCAGCCAGTCGCGCGGCCTGGTCGGACGAGGCGCATGTCCTGGCCAACCGCGATGCCTATCGCGCGAAGTTCGACGCGGTCCTGCCCATTCTGGCCCCGATGCTGGACGTGGCCCGCCCGGCCGGCAGCTTCTATCTATGGCCGGCGCTCCCGGATGCGGTGGCCGGCGGCGACGACGAAACCTTCGTGCGCGCCCTGTTCGAGCAGCAGCACCTGCGCGCCGTGCCGGGCCGCTATCTCGGCCGTGATGCCGGCGGCGGCAATCCCGGCAACGGCCGTCTGCGGCTGTCGCTGGTGGCCGGCGTTCCCGAATGCGTCGAAGCCGCCCACCGCATCGTCCGGGTGGCGGAACGGCTCGGGGACTGAGCGGTAATGGCTGGCAGCAGACCGGCCCGCTGGTAGAATCCGCGTCCTTCACTCGCAATCAGACAACCCCATGGCCGATCTGCAGACCACCATTGAACAGGCGTTCGAGCAGCGCGACACCATCCGCCCCGACAGCGCCGACGCCGCCGTACGCGAGGCCGTGTTCGAGGCGATCGAACAGATCGACCGTGGCCAGGTCCGGGTAGCCGAGCCGCGCGATGGCCAATGGGTGGTCAACCAGTGGCTCAAGAAGGCGGTGCTGCTGTCCTTCCGGCTGCGCGACAACGAAGTCGTGGACGGCGCCGAAACCCGCTACTTCGACAAGGTGCCGAGCAAGTACGCGGATTTCGATGACGCCGCCTTCCGCGCGCAGGGCGCCCGCGTGGTGCCGCCGGCCACCGTGCGCAAGGGCGCCCACATCGCCCCCGACGTCGTGCTGATGCCCTCCTACGTGAACATCGGCGCGTTCGTGGGCCGCGGCACCATGGTCGACACCTGGGCCACGGTCGGCTCCTGCGCCCAGATCGGTGAGGGCGTGCACCTGTCCGGAGGTGTCGGCATCGGTGGCGTGCTCGAACCGCTACAGGCCAACCCCACCATCATTGAGGACAACTGCTTCATCGGCGCCCGCTCGGAGATCGTCGAAGGCGTGATCGTGCGTGAAGGCGCCGTGATTTCCATGGGCGTGTTCATCGGTCAGAGCACGCCGATCTACGATCGCGAAAGCGGCGAGATTACCCGCGGGGAAGTTCCGGCCGGCGCCGTCGTGGTTGCCGGCAGCCTTCCCCGGGACGGCGGCCGCTATAGTCTGAACTGTGCCGTGATCGTCAAGCGCGTCGATGCCGCCACCCGCGCCAAGGTCGGGATCAACGAACTGCTGCGCAGCGCGGATTGAGCGGGCGCGCATGCGCGTCCGCGTTTCGAGTTTTAGGTTTCGTATTTCAAATTGGGAAAAGCGCCTGCAGTGAATGTCATCCTTTACGGTCTGAAGAACTGTGACACCACCCGCAAGGCGGGTCAGTGGCTGGCCACGGCCGGTATCGACCATGCGTTCGTCGACCTGCGCGACGAAGGCATTGCGGCCGAGCGGCTCGGCCGCTGGCTGGAGGCGCTGGGCTGGGAAGCCCTGCTCAACAAACGCAGCACGACCTGGCGCGAACTGCCGGACGCGGACAAGCAGGCCATCGACGCAACGCGCGCACACGAGCTGCTTGCGCGTCACCCGACCCTGATCAAGCGGCCGGTGCTGGAACACGGCAGCGACCTGCTCGTGGGCTTTTCCGCCGCCCGTTACGAGGCGACTCTGGCCGGCGCGGACTGATGGACAGCACGCTGGCACTGGCCCGCGAGCTGATTGCGCGGCCGTCCGTGACCCCCGACGATGCCGGGTGTCAGCCGCTCATTGCCGGCCGCCTGCAGGCGGCCGGATTCCGGGTGGAAAACCTTCGATTCGGGAACGTCGATAACCTCTGGGCCGTGGCTGGCAACCGCGGGCCCCTGCTGTGCTTTGCCGGTCATACCGACGTGGTGCCGCCCGGCCCTGCCGACGACTGGCACACCGATCCGTTCGACCCGCACCTGGACAGCGACCGCCTGACCGGCCGCGGCGCTGCCGACATGAAGGGCAGCGTCGCTGCCATGGTGACTGCGGCCGAACGGTTCCGGGCGGAGATCGGGACACGTCAGACGGGGCGACTGGCGTTGCTGCTGACCAGCGACGAAGAGGGTCCGGCCCGCGACGGCACACGCCGGGTGATCGAAACACTCACCGAGAGGGGTGACGCCATCGACTGGTGCGTCGTCGGCGAGCCCTCGAGCAACACGGCACTGGGCGACACCATCCGGCACGGTCGTCGCGGCAGCATGACGGGTCACATCCGGGCCCATGGCCGCCAGGGCCACGTGGCCTATCCCGATGCCGCCGACAACGCCCTGCACCGCCTGATGCCGGTGCTCACCGAACTGGCCGGCCAAACCTGGGACGCCGGTGATGCCGATTTCCCGCCCACCAGTTTCCAGATTTCCAATCTCCAGGCCGGCACCGGCGCCGACAACGTGATTCCGGGCCGCGCCGAGGCGCGATTCAATCTGCGTTTTTCGCCCGCGCTGACGCCGGACGCGATCAAGGCCACCGTGGACGCCGTATGCCGGCGGCACGCGCTGGCCTGCGATATCGACTGGCACCTGTCCGGCGAACCCTTCATCACGCGTGACGGGGCCCTGCTCGACGCCGTCAGCGACGCGTGTGAGGCCTGCCTCGGGAGTCGGCCCGTCCGCTCCACCGGTGGTGGCACTTCGGACGGCCGGTTCATCGCGCCCACCGGCGCGCAGGTGGTGGAGCTGGGCCCGGTCAATGCCACCATTCACCAGGCGAACGAATGGGTCTCGGCCGCGGACCTGACCACCCTCTCGCAGATATTCGAAGACGTCATGCGACGCCTGCTGGGTCCCGCGGCCTGACGCCGGATCAGGCCGGTGCGCCGCCGGTCCAGCGGTCGAGCTGCTCGTCCGCATGGTGATAGGCGCGGTAGACAATGTCATCGATATCATCCCAATCGAACATCCCCGACTTCCCCACCGGCATGTGCAGTACCAGATCGGCCTGACGATCCAGTTCCCGGGTCTCCCGTTCGCTGGTGAGCGTGGCTGACTGGAACAGTATCTTGAAGATATTCAGGTGCCGGGGAGCGCCGTCGACGCTGCTCAGCAGTTCGGGGAGATCGCCCTGGGCCTGCTCCACGCGCAGATCGGCGTTGCGGCTGACGTCCGACACCAGCACCGGGCCCAGCCCCATGGCGTGCATGGTTTCAAACGGAATGCTGCGCATCAGGCCGCCGTCCACCAGCAGGTCGCCCTGATAGACGGTGGGCGGCGCAATGCCTGGCACCGCCATGCTCGTGCCGATCCAGTCCGCCAGGCGCCCACGATTGTGAATCACCGGCAGCCCCCGGGTGAGGTTGGTACTTTCGCAGAAGAACGGCATCGGCAGATCCTCGATGCGGCGTTCCCCGAAAATGCTCAACAGCTGTCGACGGAATTTCTGACCGGAGATCAGCGATACCCGGGAGAAGGAGTAATCGTTGAGGTGATTGTGAGCCACGAAGGTATCCCGCAGCGTATCCAGCACCGTGTCGGAATCATGACCGCAGGCCACCAACCCGGCCACGAACGCGCCCATGCTGGTGCCGCCGACCGCGTCCACGGCCAGTCCGCGATCCTCCAGCGCCCGCAGCAGACCCACATGCGCAAAGCCCCGGGCACCACCGCCGCCCAGCACGACACAAAGCGCCTGACCCGATATCAGCCGTACCGCCCGGCCCAGTGCCGCCGCCGGCAGCGAGGCGTCGATGCGATGCTGATGCTCCACCGGTAATGCCGACTGCCAGTCCGGCCCTGCAGTCGGGACGTCCTCACCGTCCCGACCGATCAGCAGCAGCTCCACCGGAGCCCGAAGTTCCGCCTCGCGCAGCCAGGCAAGCACCCGGCTGCCGGCGGGATCACGGTCACGATGGGCGATGACCACGATCCGGTCCGCCTGCCGCACGCAGCGACGTGTCCAGGCGTCCAGTTCCCCGGTGGCCTGGTAGACCAGATAGCGATAGGCATCCTCGAGGCGGTTGAGCCAGCCGGCCACGCGGGCGTTGCCCTCGGCCTCGAAATCAGTGGCCGCGGCCCCCTCGCCCAGCGCCTGATCCACCCGGGACGGATCCAGCCGCATGAGGGAATCGAATCCCGCCAGCGTTCGGCTGAACGCACTGCCGATGCCGCGGATATCAATCCCGTCGTGGGCCGGTATCAGCGCATAGGTGCGCGCACTGCGTCGGCGATCACGCGGGTGAGGGCGCACATCGTGACGCTGGCGCTCCAGCAGCTGCCGTACCAGTGCCAGCATTGCCGCCGGGTGCCGTTGGACGACGGTCTCGAAAGCCGCCTGGCTGATGCGCAGCACACGCGAATCCCGCAGTGCCAGCGCATCCGCGACGCGCGGCTCGCCGGTCACCAGGGCAACCTCGCCCACGGTCTGCCCGAGCCCGGCTTCCACCACGGCCGCATCGGCACCGCGATCCGCTGAATGGCTGACCCGCATCCGGCCGTGGACGACGAGAAACAGCGCATCACCGGGCTGACCCCGCCGAAACAGATACTCGCCACCGCGGTAGTCACACCATTCGGCGGCGTCGCCCAGCGCGCGCAGCGACCGCCGGTCCAGGGCCCGGAACAGCGGGCTCACCTTGAGGGCCGCGACAGCCTTCATGCGCTAGCGCACCTGCCGCCGATGTTCACCGGCCCGCAACCGGATTGCTCAGGCGGCGTCCTGTTCCATCGCGTCGGTGTACTGACCTCGCGCCGCCGCGCCATTGCACCGGGCACGGCGATAGTAGGCCTGCTGGGCGGCCGGTACGTTGTCCGACTTGCCGGACCAGGCCGCCAGCGCCGGGGCCTGCAGGGCCCGACCGTAGGAGAACGACAACGTCCAGGGGGCGTCACCATGCTGGTTCATCGCGTTCAGATGACGGGTCGCCAGCTCGTCGCTCTGTCCGCCCGACAGGAAGACAATGCCGGGCACTGCGGCCGGCACATGGCGGCGCAGACAGCGCAGCGTGGTGGCCGCAACCTCGTCCACCCCGGCCTGCTGCGGACACTCCGTGCCGGAAATGACCATGTTGGGCTTGAGCAGCATGCCCTCGAGCAGCACTTGCTGGGCCAGCAACTCGTCGAATACGCGCGCGAGCGTGCGTTCGGTGACTGCCTCGCAGCGGTGGATGTCATGCGGACCATCCATCAGAACTTCCGGTTCGACGATCGGCACGATCCCCGCTTCCTGGCAGAGCGCGGCATAGCGCGCCAGCGCGTGCGCGTTGGTATCGATGCAGTAGTCCGTGGGTATGCCGTCACCAATGGTGATCACCGCACGCCACTTGGCAAATCGCGCACCGGCTTTGGCATAGTCGGCCAGTCGCTCGCGCAGCCCGTCCAGACCCTCGGTAATCTTCTCGTCGGGGCTGCCCGCCAGCGGCTTGGCGCCCTTGTCCACCTTGATACCCGGGATCACGCCCTTACCGGTCAGCAGATCGGTGAACGGGGTACCGTCCAGGCCCGACTGGAACAGCGTTTCTTCGAACAGGATCACACCGCTGACGAAGGCTTCGGCACCCTCGGTGGTGAACAGCAGGTCCCGATAAGCCTGTCGATTGGCCTCGGTGGACTCCACACCGATACTGTCCAGGCGCTTGGTGATGGTGCCGGTCGATTCATCGGCGGCGAGAATACCCTTGCCCGGCGCCACCAGCGCCCGCGCGGTATCAATCAACTGCTGCTGCATGCTCTTCTTCCTCATGTCTCGCGCCGCCGGATCGGGCGGCATTCTTTTTTCACAAATGATTGACGGAAATTGGCGGAGAGGGTGGGATTCGAACCCACGAGGGGCAAAACCCCTGCCGGTTTTCAAGACCGGTGCATTCGACCACTCTGCCACCTCTCCGTTTTAAGTCGTGGTGCGGTTTGGCGTCGCTCGGGCGTCCTGCCCTCGCTGGTATCCGGCGCTCTCCGGCCGGGCTCCTGCCCTGCGCTCGCCGGGACGAATCCGTGATTCGTCTGTCTCCGGCTCGCCCACTCTGCCACCTCTCCGTTTTAAGTCGTGGTGCGGTTTGGCGTCGCTCGGGCGTCCTTGCCGGCGCACGGTCTGGCTTTTAAATGGTGCCGGGAACAGGAGTCGAACCTGCGACCTTGGCATTACGAATGCCCTGCTCTACCAACTGAGCTATCCCGGCTAATCAAATTGTCGATCATCAGTCGTCGCTCGGGCGTGCTGCCCTCGCCAGGCGCTTACCTGGTGCGATACCACATGACTTGACGGTGTCGATACTCCTGATCACGCCATGCCGGCACGTAAAAACCGCTGTAGATTCGGAGGTGGAGCGACGTCGATCGCAAACTCGGCGCGATTATAGAGAAACCGCCTCGCGGCCACAATTTCATCAGGGGTGGCTTGTCGCCGTTTCATTGCGCCCGAGGCCAGCAGTTCTCACGGCGCGCTTCCGGCGCGGCGCCGACCATCCCGCGCTGACCTGATGCCGTGAGCGTCAGCGTCCCGCAGGTATCGGCAGTCTGAGACGCCACTGGCGCAGCCCGGATTTCGAAACCCCGCCGATTGGCGGTCACGATCGACAGTCGGTAATACGTTGTGCCGTCATCCACGACCTCCGTCGGCGCCAGTCGTGGCGCACCGGTGTCCCGCGGCTCGCCGTCGGTCCCGGCGGCACCGGCATAGGTATCGGTCCGCTGATGATGATCTTCCAGCGCCCGAGCCAGTTCTTGCAGGGCTTGGCGTGCGGGTTCCCGGTGCTGTGCGCGTTGCCAGTTCGCATAATGCGGCCAGAGCGCCAGGCAGATCGCACCCGCCAGGAGCAGCAGAATCAGAGCTTCGAGCAGGCTGAAGCCGGCCTGACTGCGTGGGAATCCGGGTAGATGTGACCATTCATCGGACATTCGGGCACGTTCGTCGGACCGAAGACCTGTTCGCGAAGGCTGATGCCGTTTCATGCTAATGGATATAAGCGTCGAGGGAAGCACCATGGGGACTAGCGTAGCCTGCCGCCGGGCGGGATTCACGCTGATCGAACTGCTGGTCGGTCTGGCGGTTGCGGCGGTTCTTCTGGTTGTGGCCGTACCCGCCTATCGCGCCATGATCGAACGCAATCTGGTTGCGTCCCAGGCCAACAGCCTGCTCGCCGACCTGCATTTCGCCCGCAGCGAAGCCGTCACCCGCGGCCGGGACGTGACCGTTTGCAAGAGTGGCGACGGCCAGTCCTGCACCGCCGATGGCGGTTGGCAGCAGGGCTGGATCATCTTCGTTGATCCGACCAACAGCGGCGTCCGCAAAGCGGCCGACGAGCCACTTCTGCGGGTCAACAACCAGGCGCACCAGGGGCTGGCGATTTCCGGCACCGGCACGCTGGATGAGCGCGTGACCTTTGACCCCAACGGTTTCGCTGAAGGAACCGTCGGCACGCTCAGCGTGGCGCGTCCGGATAACGCGGACGAGCGCACCGATATCACGGTTCTGTTCAGCGGCAACATGCGCACCGAGAAATGCGGCCCGGCCAGCCCATGCAAGTCATGATCCGACAACAGGGGTTCACGCTGCTGGAGGCGTTGATTGCGCTGGTGGTGGTGTCGATCGGCCTGCTCGGTTTGCTGGGATTGCAGGCCGTAAGCCTGTCCAACACGCATGTGTCGGCCACCCGCACGACCGCCAATGACGCGGCCGAGGATATTGCCGAGCGCATGCGCAGTAATCTGGCGGGGGTGGACGCCAATCATTACGCCAGTATCGATAACCCGTCGGCCGGCAAGGCCCCGGGCGTCGACTGCGTGACTAACCGATGTTCCGCTGAGCAGATGGCGGCCGTCGATGCCTATACCTGGGATCAATCCATCAGTGCGCGGCTACCCAATGGACGTGGCCAGGTGGATTGCCTCGACAACGACCCGGCCGATGGCGACGCCTGCAGCCGGAAGTCTCCGCACCGCGTGACGGTGATCTGGCGAGAACGCAACCGGCAGGTGGAACGCCAGAATATCCAGGACTTTGACGCCTGCGACGATGCGGCCGACGAAATCGACCAGCGCTGCTTCCAGCTGGAATTCGTGCCATGACCACTCGGCGGCGCCAGTCCGGCTTTACGCTGACCGAGTTGATGATCGGCATGGTCATCGGCCTGCTGTTGCTGGCCGGCATTCTCGAGATCCTGCTCGGCAACCGGGAAAGCTTCCAGGTCCAGCAGCAGCAGGCGGCGCTGCAACAGAACGCCCGTGTGGTCTCCTATTTTCTCGATACCATCGTGGCGCACGCCGGCTATTACCCGGACACGTTTCTGGATACCGAGCGGGTATTTCGCAATGGCGGCGATCCGCTCCGGGGCGAAGACGGCAATTTCGACGAAGTCACCATCCGGTTCCAGTCTGATGGCGCCCTGAACGATTGCGGCGGTGGCCTGGTTGACGAAGACGTCATTTCCACCAACCGCTTCTACGTATCCGACACCGATGACGATGGCAACGCCACCCTGCTGTGCCAGCGGTCGCTGCAACAGGCCGACGGCAGCGCGGTAAAGCGTGCCGACGGCAGCACCGTGGGCGACAGCTTTCTGCCCCTGATCGAGAATGTTTCAGCGCTTTCGATTCGCTACGGCATGGATACGGACGAAGACGGGTCCGTGGATCGCTATGGCGATGCCGCCAGCGTCAAGGCCGTTTCCGACTTTGATCGGGTCCACAGCGTGCACATACAGGTTGTACTCGCCAGCGAGGGCGAGGTGCTGACCACCGCGCGCGATGCCAACGAGGATCCGCAGTTCAAGCAGACACTGTTTGATGACGACCTGGAACTGCCCAGCGACCGGCGCCAGCGCGTGCTGGTCGATCGTGTAATCGCCCTCAAGAACCGGCTGCCATGATGCGATACCAATACCGCCAAAACCCGCAACAGGGATTCGTGCTGATCACCGGCATGATTTTCCTGATCGTCATCACCCTGCTGGCCCTGTCCACCATGGGCTCCACCACGTTGCAGGAACGCATGACCTCCAATCAGCGCGAGCAGTTCCGCGCCCTGCAAGCCTCGGATGCCGCCCTGCGTGACGGCGAGCGGCGTCTCGCCCAACTGGTCAACTACCCAGAGGTCGGCAGGAATCACGAGTACGACCCGACGCCAGCCGAACAGGAGACCGACGACACCGAGTCGTGGCGACTGTGGTTCGAGGATGTCCCGCTAACTGGCGTGGCACAGGATGCCGGCGGTTTTCTTGCCGCTGAACCCTGGGACCGCGCCACGAAATCCGACGAGCCGGAGCCAATTCTGTTCCAGTTCTATAAAGCCGGCGAAACCGTCAACGCCAGCACTCTGGGTCTGGCGGAGTTGCCACGCCTATATATCGAGGAAGTAGCCTTCCGTCCCGATGATCTCGACCCTGAAACCGCGGCCAGGGCCGAAGGGTCCACGCATTACCGGGTGACCGGGCGCGCCAGGGGCGGCAACCCTTCGGCAACAGCGGTTACCCAGAGTATCTACCAGAAGCGATATTGAGCATGAAAACTGCACAGATCGAACGCGTGTCCTGCTTGCTAGCCCGGATCTTGTTCGGTATCACAACCCTGCTGCCTACGGCATCAGCGCTGGCGGCACCGCTGGATATCGCTGATCAACCTTTGTTCGTGACCAATAGCGCCAAGCCGAACGTGATCTTGGCAGTGGACGACTCCGGTTCGATGGACTTCGAACTGCTATTCGGCACCGATGGCGGCACCCTCTGGTGGAACCGGAATACGCGTAGCTTCTCGGATAGCAACGGCAATCTGTACTCACCGCCCCGAGACCAGCAAGGCAGCTATTACAACTACACCTATCTGTTTCCGAACAACTGCAACGGCAACGGGGCCCGGGACCGGCGTGCGTATTGTAGCAACAGCGACTATTTCGCCATTCCCCCCATTCCGCAGTTCGCGTTCGCTCGATCGCCGGATTTCAACCAGTCCTACTTCGACCCATCCGTCACCTACAAACCCTGGGTCGGCTACGACGACGCGGATCCCGATGATGCTTACGCGGACCCGGCCCGTGCCGGCGATCGTTTCGATCTGACCGACGACGTCCGTGAGAACGATACTTACGAAAGCTTCGTGATCGGTCCAAATATGCTTCTGCCCGCTGGTCTCATCATTGATGCCGGCGGCGGCTGGTATCGCCTTAACGGTAATGCGACGGTCGACAACTACCGCTACCTCGCGATCGAGTACTTCCCGGCCACGTTCTATCTCGAATCGCCGCTTCCGGCTGACTTCGGCTATTCCGCCGATCCGTTGACGGGCGAAGCACCGGACGGCAGCGACATGTATGGCTATGCAATCCGTCCCGGAAACTTCGCTACCGGAGCTCATTACGAGGCCATGATCCAGAATTTCGCCAACTGGTTCTCGTACTACCGCAAGCGTCATCTCGCCACTCGCGGTGGCATCGCGGGCGCCTTCGATCAGGTCAGCGGCTTCAATGTGGGGGCCTGTACCATTAATCAGACCGGTAGCCAGGACAGCGGGTCGCTGAATTATTTCGACGTCACCATTCGGGATCTGGACAGTGAGCGCGGCACTTTTATCGATTCAATTCTGGATATCGATTTTTCGCAACCCCAGGGGACGCCGAACCGGCATGCCCTGCACTTTCTGGGCGAACAGTTCGCGCGTAACGAGCAGGTAATCACTGAAGCCTGCCAGCAGAATTTCGGCATCCTGTTCACTGACGGCTATACCGGTGACCGCAACTACACCGCAGGTGTCGATAACGCCGATGGTGGCCAAGGCAGTCCATTTGCCGACAGCAAGTCGAACACACTCGGCGATACAGCAATGTATTATTACCGCGAACTGGCGGACCGGCTGGCGGGTAGGTTCGAGACGGGAAAGGTCGCCGTAGCCCCCGGCTGTGACCAACCGGATCCCGACCCTTGGCTGGACTGCAATGCCGACCTGCACATGGTGACATTTGCCGTTACGCTGGGACAGCAGGGCACCATCTTCGGCACCGACGAACAAGCCACTGACGATCCCTATGCCAATCCCCCGAATTGGGACGATCTGTCACTGAGCACCTACGGCCCGGGACAGGTAGACGATCTCTGGCACGCCACCATCAACGGCCGCGGCACCCTGCTCAACGCCAACACTCCACAGGAGGTCGCCGACAATTTCGCCAGCACGCTAAACGAAATTTCCGGCCGCCGCGGTGCAGCCTCTTCCCTGGCGCAAACCTCCCGCAATGTATCCGGAGATACGCGATTATTCCGGGCGACTTTCGTCCCCGGGCTATGGACGGGCGATCTGATTGCGGCCTCGATCTCCGACGGCACCGGAAATGGATCGTGCAGCGTTGACGACACGATCGGTCAGGTCTGCCCGGATGCTTGGTCCGCGTCGGCGCAACTGGAAACGCTGGCGCCCAACGCCCGCCAGATTTTGACCTCCGACGGCGCCGGCCAGGGGGTGCCGTTCCGCGCTTCGAGCCTGGAAGTCGGGACCGGTGAAGACGCTATCATGACCCCGGAGGAACTCGCGTATTTGCGCGGGGACCGGAACAACGAACGAAAAAATAACGGGCCATTCCGCAACCGCTCAGCCCTGCTTGGCGATATCGTCCATTCCAGCCCCAGCTATGTTGGGGCGCCGAACCGGCTTCGGTACCCGCTGGATTGGGATGATCTGCGACAGGACGGGAATGAGAACACGATAGAGGACCAGCTTACCCTGCCCTACCGACACCTGACTAACAACGATTTTGTGCAGACCTACGCAAACCGTACACCCATGGTCTACGTGGGTGCCAACGATGGCATGCTGCATGGCTTCCGGGCCGCTGATGGCGTTGAGCAATTCGCGTTTATTCCGGGAGAGCTGCTGCCCGATCCATCTGACGACGACAAGTCGAGCATTCTCGATCTGAGCCGACCCGGTTATGACCAGAGGCACCGGTACTTTGTCGACGGTAACCCGATCGTGGTTGATGCCGTTATCACGCGGAATGGCGCCAATGCGTGGCGCACGGTTCTGGTGTCCGGCATGCGCAATGGCGGGCGCAGTGTCTTCGCACTTGATGTCACCGATCCCTCCGCTCTCACCGAAAGCAATGCGTCGGATGTGTTGTTGTGGGAATTCCGGGATCCGGACCTTGGCAAGAGCTTCAGCGAGCCCAGCATCGTCCGGCTGCACAACGGCCGCTGGGCTGCCGTATTCGGCAACGGTTACAACAGCGCGCAAGAATCAGCAGTGCTGTTCGTAGTGGATCTGTCCGATGGCAGCCTGATCCGGAAAATCGACACCGGCGCCACACCCAGTGACGAGACCCCTGACTTCGGCAACGGGCTAAGCAGCGTTTTCCCGGTCGATCTCGATGGCGATTTCGTCACCGACTACTTCTATGCAGGAGACTTGTACGGCAATGTCTGGAAGTTCGATCTGACGGCCAGTGACGCGGCCAGTTGGGCCATCGGGTTTTCCGGTGACCCCCTGTTTACGGCGCGCGACTCCGCCGGCCAGCGCCAACCCATCACCACGGAGCCGCAGGTAGGTATTCACCCGTACGGGCGAGGTTACGGCGTGATGGTGTATGTCGGCACCGGCAAATATCTGGAATTTGGCGATAAAGCCGCAAACACGTCAATTACTCACAGCGTCTACGGCCTCTGGGATCTGGACGTTTTCGCGTTCACGGACGATCCGCCTTTCACGACCAATACGAAGAGAATTCCGGGACGGACCCGTCTGACCCGACAAAGCGTGCTGGAAGGAACCGCCTTAGGTGATGGCGGACAGTCC
Source organism: Spectribacter acetivorans (assembly GCF_031846305.1). Taxonomy (NCBI): domain Bacteria; kingdom Pseudomonadati; phylum Pseudomonadota; class Gammaproteobacteria; order Salinisphaerales; family Salinisphaeraceae; genus Spectribacter; species Spectribacter acetivorans. The sequence goes on along the minus strand of NZ_JAVRHY010000002.1, from coordinate 80,660 downwards.
TTTCGCGGCGTCACCCAGGCTGTCGTTCAATACCAGGATGGCAACGATGACGCCGAGTCTACGCAAGGCGGTTCCGACAGGCGCGGCTGGGTATTGGACCTGCCGACGGCAAGCGGTGAACTGATCAAAGACAAACCTGGGCTGTTGGGGCGGGTGCTAACGTTCTCCACACATATCCCGGAAGACGACGTCTGCGCCGCCGGTGGCAACGGCTCCGTCTTCCTCATTGACGCGGCGACGGGCGGCAGAACCCCATTTTCCGCGCTGGATGTGAACGGCGATTTCCTGTTCACCAGGGCGGACCGGGTCACCCTCAACGGGGATCTCATTCGACCGTCCGCCATCGTGCTGAATGCCGTGCCAGGTGAGCTGTCTTCGGGCATAGTGCGGGGAGAGGCGGCCTCGAATGCGAATGTTCCGGCGTTCGACAACGCCATCATTCCACTCAATGATGGCACCACGTTCAGCCAAGCTATCAACCCCGGCTACGAAGCCGACGGCCGCCGTAGCTGGCGGGAGTTGCGACGATGACATCCCGGGTACGCGATAGCGCCGGATTCAGCCTGATCGAGCTGGTTATCGCGGTCGCCATTGTCGGCATCCTGGCGGCGATCGCCTACCCGAGTTACGTCAATCAGGTGCGGGAGTCGCGCCGCACTGATGCGCAGCGGCTCTTGCTGGAGGCGGCGAATCGACAGGAGCGGGTCTATACCACGTCGAGCCCGAACAGCTATGCGGACAACATGGGCTCCGGGGGGCTAAATTATCCCAATGACCAATTAGAGACGGAAGGCGGCTGGTATCAGATTGTCGCGAATGGCACTGACACCAATGCGGATGGCATCAATGAGGGCTTTACGCTAGAAGCCACGGCGCTCGAAGACCAGCGCAAAGATGACTGCGTCGTCCTGCGGCTCGATCACCTCGGGCAACGTACCGCCTCGAATGCGGTCCAGGACGGCAAGGATGTCAGCGCGGAATGCTGGTAGAACGCGATGCTCCCGCAGCTTCGTCGATGGCCTGGACCAGCGCCTGACCCGCCGCCGGCGCGCAGGCCACACCATTGCGGAAGTGACCGGTGTTGACGAACACGCCGGGGCATCCCGGCAGAGGGCCGACAATCGGTTCGCCGTCCGGGGCGGCCGGCCTGAGTCCGGCCCACTGCGCCTCGATCGGAAGGTCCGCAAGCGGCGCATGCAACGCGGCGGCAGCGGCCAGAAGTATCCGGCGGCCTGCCTCGGTTGGATGGGCATCGAAGCCACTTTCTTCCACTGTGCTACCGATCAGGATGCGACCATCCGCCCGGGGAATCGCGTAACAACCGTCATGCACCAGTATGTGCGGCAAGGCGCCGGGCCGGCTGCGAAGCAACAGCATCTGTCCCTTGACCGGCCGAATCTCGGCGTACCCGTGCGTACCCGGCATTCCGCCAGCCCAGGCACCGGTCGCAACCACGCCAGCATCGCCCCGGAAACAGCCATGCGTGGTCTCGAAGCCCTCAAATCCGTCGGCACCGGCTTGCACCCGCGTAACCGCGCAATGGTCGCGAATATCGACACCCGCCATCGCCGCTGCCGTCGCCAGCGCCCGGCCCAATCTCGGGTTACGGACCTGAGCCACGTCGGGCAGCCAGAAGCCCTGCCGATGCTGGCTGCCGGGCAGATGGCGGGCGATATCCGCCGCCCGCCAGGCCGAGCCGGCATGACCGGCCTCGGCCGCCCAGTCCCGGGCTCGTTGCTGTTCCTCGGCATCCAGGATGACCGCGCCAGTCCGGCGCAGTTCGCATTCAATGCCCGTGGCGGCATGCAATTCCCGGCAGAGCGCCGGGTACAGTGCGGCGCCCGCGGCAGCAGCGGTCTGAACCGATGCAGGATAGCGCCAGGGGTAGATCGGCCAGAGGACGCCCCCACCGGCCCAGGAGGCACCGCGGGCCACGCGATCGGCCTCGAACAGGGTCACCGCGTATCCGGCGCGCCTGGCGTACCATGCCGTCATAAGGCCGATCAGGCCGCCGCCGGCAATGAGGATGTGATCGGGGCGTGCCATGAGCCTGCCATTCTAACGCCCGCACGCTGGTCGGCCAGTTGCCACCATTCGTCGGAATTGCCCCGGGCGGCAACCCGAAATTGCCGTTAACAAGGCCAGCCATGTCCGGACCTATCTTCTCGAGGGGCTTCACGTTGTTGGAACTGCTGGTTGCCATCACCGTATCCACCATCCTGCTGGTGATCGGCATCCCGGCCTTCATGCAGATGATTGCGGGTAATCAGCGCAGCGCTAACAGCGCCGATCTGTACAGCGACCTTGCTTTCGCCCGGGCAGAAGCCATTTCGCGCAACCTGCAGGTGGGGGTATGTCCCAGCGAGGATGGCGCCAGCTGCGCCGACGGCAACGACTGGCGCAGCGGCTGGTTGATTTACGCCAATACCGATAACAGTACGAGCGGTGGTGAACCGGATGCAGATGAACCGATTCTCGCCAGCCACGGTGAGATCGAAGGCCAGTTCTCCCTGACCGGCAGCGGGATGACCACGCCGATCCTGTTCCTGCCCTCCGGCCGCAGCCGCAGCCAGGGCCGCTTCGAGCTTTGCCCCGATGACCCCGACCTCAAGGGCCGTGCGGTGGCTATCACCTCGACCGGGCGGCCGCGTATTGCGAATCTCGATTGCGGGGAATGACGTGGCGGTCACAATATCATCAAGACAACGCGGCTTCGGGCTGATCGAGATCCTGATCACACTGCTGGTGTTCTCCATCGGCATTCTCGCCGTCGCCGGCCTGCAGGCCATTTCCAAGAAGAACAACTTCGACGCCCTGCAGCGCACGGAAGCCGCGAACCTGGCTGGCTTTATCGTCTCCAGCATGCGCTCCAACCCCGCGGCGCTGGACGACTATCTTGTCAGCCAGAGCACCCCGCGGGGCAGTCGTGCACAGCTCACGACGCCGGATAATGACTGCTACCAGACCGATTGCTCGCCCGGCGAACTGGCGGCATTCGACCTTTGGCAATGGGAAAAGGCGCTGGATGGCGCCGGCGAGACAGTCACCGCCGATGGCGAAACCACGCGAACCGGGGGCTTGAGCCGCGCCAGCGCCTGCATCACCGGACCGGCCGGCGGTGGCAGCGGCTTCTATACCATCGTGATTGCGTGGCGCGGTGTCACCCAGCTGGACCCCGCCGGCGTCACTCCCTGCGGTACCGGCCGTGGCCTGTACGGCGCCCCCAGCGACACCGCCGGCGGCGCGGCTGACGAGAGCTATCAGCGCGCGCTCGTGCTGGAAACCTTCATCGCCTCATGAATATTTGCACCCGGCATCATCAATCGCGGGGCTTCTCGCTGGTCGAGCTGATGGTGGCCATGACCCTGGGCCTGCTCATGACCGCCGCCATCGGCACGCTGTTCGTCGCCAACAAGACCAACTACCGTCAGAACACCCTGATTGCGGAAATGCAGGACAACAGCCGGTTCGCCATGCAGGCGCTGGGGCGAGATATCGGCATGGCGGGTTTCATGGGTGGCATGACTGACGTCGGCGCGATTGCTCGCGACAGCGATACCCTGCCCGCCATTGCCTCGGATTGCGGCCCCGGGGCCGACGGCAGCGGCGGCTGGGCGCTGGATAATGCGCCGATCGAGGTTCTCGACCAGCCCGGTACGAGTGCGACCGCTACCCATGCCTGCCTTGGCGACGAACCAGTGGTGCCCGACGCCGACGTCCTCACCGTTCGCCACGTGGCCGGACTGCCGGCAGCCGAGCTGGATACCGGCGCCACGGCAACATTGCGCGCCAATACCTTCTACCTGCAGACCAACCGCACAGTCGGCTCCCTGTTCTTTTCGGGTGCCGATGCCGAAGTCCCCGATACATCGCACGCGCCGCGGCTGCCGCCGAAGTCCATCTGGGAATACGAGTCACGCCTGTATTTCGTGCGGGACTACAGCCAGACACCAGGCGACGGCATCCCGGCCCTTTGCCGCCGCTACCTTGCCGACCAGGCCACACCGCGGACCGACACCGAGTGTATCGCCGAGGGGGTGGAAAATTTCCAGATCGCCATCGGCATCGATACCGACGACGACGGCATCGTCAACCGCTACGCCACCGACCCCGCCGCCGCGGATCTGGCCCGGGCCGTTACCGCCCGGATTCAGCTACTGATGCGCAGTACCGCGGCAGACCCCGCGTACCGCAACAACAAACGCTACGACCTGCACGGCCACGACGACGATGGCGACGGCGCGATCGATGAAAGCGGCGACGGCTACGCGCCGGATGACCGTTTCTACCGGCGCCTGGTGCAGACCACGATCAATCTTCACAACCCGGCGCTGGCGTCGGGCAACGCGCCATGACGACTCACTGCATCATCCGCCGCAATCCGGCCATGCCGGCAAACCAGCGCGGTGTTGCGCTGGCCACGGCACTGATCTTTCTGGTGGTCATCACCCTGTTGGGCCTGGTGGCCATGCGTACCAGTACCACCGAACTGCGTCTGGCTCGGAATGAACAGGTCCGCATGGAAGCCATGCAGACCGCGCAATCCGTCGTCGACACGGTACTCGCCGACAGCGACAACTTCCCGCTCACGATGGATCTCGACGCGCCAGATTGTTTCGCCAGCGGCGGCGGTGACATCCAGGCCCTCTGCCCGCCGGAGCAGGCGCAATTAACACTGTCCGGTCCGGATCAGCCCCTGCCGTCGCTGTTCCAGAAAGGCATCCATGCCGAAGTCCGGCGATTGCCGCCGGATCAGGCCCCGTTGCCGGGTGGTCTGCTGACCAGCATGGCCAGGTTTTCCGGTGCCGCGTTTGCCGTCCGCGGCCAGTATTCGCGCGGTCAAGCCGGCCAGGGCGCGGCCGATATAGAACAAGGGGTTATCAAACTGGTGCCCCGCCAGGAAAGGATCCGATGAGCCGTACCCGCGATAATCGACCGATTCGCACTCGCGCCGGCCCGCGCTGGCGCGCGCTGCTGGGCGGAATGTGCCTGTCGCTGGTGGCGACCCTGTCGCCGGCACCCAAGGTGGTGGCCGATGACATCGACATCTACCAGCAGGCCGGTACCGCGGATACCCAGCCGCCGCTGGTAGTACTCAATCTCGATCTGAATCTCGATCCAACCGACATCGTCTGCAGCAACGTGCTGGCCGACCCGAGCAGTCTGGTGGGCGAACCCGCCTGCGAACTGTTGCAGCAGGTGGCCGTACTGCCGGTGCTGGAACAGGCGCTGGGCCTGCAGATAGGCGAACTGCTGGACACGCTGCTCGGCAACAATCCTGTTACCGGCGGCCTGGTTGGTCTGGTTGGCGGCCTGACCGGCGCCACGCTGGGTTCGCTGGCCGATGGCCTGCGCGGCATTACCGGCGACGAAGGTAGCGGCACTAGCGTTGCCCTGGACCAGCTGGATGTCGTCCGGCTGCTGCTATACCGGGTGTTGCATCAGCTCGTGGGGGTTCGGGTCGCCGTGCTCGCCAGCCACGCCAATACCTGCGAAGCCGGGGACTTCGACGATCCCCGCGCCGACACCGATGACTGCAGCAACGGCGCGGTGGTGCTGCTGCGGGCAACCGAACTGCTGGAAAGCAATCTCGACAGCACCGTCGACAACCTGCTCAACCGTGTCGGCCAGGTCGATACACAGCGACGCAATCGGATCGAGGATTACACCAACGGCAACAAGGTGACGATGTGTCACAAGCCACCCACCGATCCGGACGACCCACAAACCGTCAATGTCGATATCTCGATCAACGTCAATGCGGTTGACACTCACCTCGCTCATGGCGACTACATAGGCCCCTGCAGCGACCCGCCCCAGCTTGCACCGCATCCGTTCCAGGGCAAGGAAGTCTATTTCGAGCTTCTGCGCTATCTAACCGGCGGTTCGGTCTACAACGCCGACCTGAACCACGACGACAGCCTGCCTCTGCTGGCCGATCCGGCCGCCACCAACGCCAGTGGCGCCAGCTACAACAGCCCGCTCAATGCCGCCACCTGCGGCGACATCCGGGTCATCAACATCCTGCTGACCGATCCAGACGGCCAGGACGAGTCGGATGCCGACATCCTCGCCTTTCCCGGCATGGCAGGCGCCGATGGCCCCGGCGATGGGGGCTTTACCTTTGCCGAAATGACCCGCCATCTGGCCGACCAGGGCTTCGACCATGGCGGTGGCAACTATCGCCTGCACAGCTACTACCTGATCAACGGCATCGAGGGCGGCGGCCCCACGCAGTTGCTGAGCAACCTCGTGGGCACCACCATGAACCTGCCCATCGGCCTGAATCCCCTGGCCACCCCGTTCGCCAGCCGTGACTCGTTCCTGCCGGTCAGTAATGACAGCGCCTCCCTGGGCGGCCCGCAACCGGTATTCTCCCGCGCCCGTCCCGGCGAGGCGCAACCCGCGCTGTTCACCGGCCTGTTCCAGCCCGATCCGAACCGGGCACCGGCATGGAACGGCAATCTCAAGAAGCTGGCCGTAACCGACGGCGCCAGTCCGATCGTCGTCGACGCGCTCGGGCAACCCGCGGTGGGGCCGAACGGCCAGATCGCCGACGGCGCGCTGACGTTCTGGACCAAACCCAGCGACCTCGATACCGGTGTCACCGGTACCGTGAACGGACGCGACGGCGGCCATGTCACGCGCGGCGGCGCCGGTATGTACCTGCGGCCTCCCGCCACCCCGCCAAGCCCGACCAACCCGCCCGGCAATGCCGGCAGCGGGAGCGGCGGGCCCCGGATTTTCTACCAGACCGCCGGTAGCGGCATGGGCGTGGCCCCGCTCAACCTGGATACCACCACGGTCGAGGAGGCGCAGCCCGCGCTGGCCGCCGATGACAAGCTCCATGCCTCGGAGCTGGTCGCCTGGGCGCGCGGTTATGAAACCTCGCCCGCCGTGCTGGGCGACGAGGGCTATGGCGGTCTGCTGGGCTTCCTGAACAGCCAGGTCCAGGGGCTGACGAACCTGGTACGCGATCTGGTCCGGGATGTGCTCAGTGGCGTGTTCTGCAATCCGATTCTGGGCTTTCTCGGCGTGGTGCTGGGGTTCAACTGCAGCATCCCGTCAGCGGAAGAACCGCCACCACAGGACTGGCAGATGGGTGACGTGCTCCACAGCCATCCGCTTGCCATCGACTATGGCCGTGGCAGTGCCGGGAGTGACGACATCGGCACGGATATCCGCATATTCACCGGCACCAACCGCGGCTTCCTGCACCAGTTCCGGGATGACGGCAACGGCGGCACCACGTACCCCGGGCAGGAAGTCTGGCGGCTCGCCCCGCGCGCGGTCATGGCCAGCTTCAAGCGCTGGCAGTCCGGCAGCCCCACCGCCGCCAGCCGACCCTATGGCGTGGACGGCGCGCCGGTTGCCCTGATCCGGGACAGTGACGGCGTCATCCGCAGCAGCCAGGGTGATCGCGTCTGGCTGTATTTCGGACTGCGGCGTGGCGGCAAGGCCTATTACGGGCTCGATGCCACCAATCCCGACGCCCCGCCCCAGGGCCTCTGGTCCATCGAGAAGGGCGCTCCGGGTAGCAACTTCGCCGAACTCGGCCTGACCTTCTCCACCCCGCAGGCGGGCTACATCCGGCTGGCCGATAGCAACGGGGACACCAGCTCGCGACCGGTCCTGGTCTTCGCCGGTGGCTATGACGGCGGCTACACCAGCGCCGGCAACCCGCTGGGCAAGGACGCCGCCCGCGGCAGCCTCTCCGGGACCCAGAGCCAGTCCGATAGCGGGCTGATCGGCCGCGATGATGACGAGGGCAACGCGCTGTTCGTGGTCGACGCGGAAACCGGCGCCCTGATCTGGAAGGCCCGGCACGGCAGCCGCGGCCATAGCGCCAGTGGTGGCGCCGATATCTGGCAGCACCCGGCCATGGATGACAGCATCCCGTCTGACGTGACGGCGCTGGACACCGACGGCGACGGTCACCTGGACCGCCTCTATGTCGGCGATACCGGCGGCCGCGTCTGGCGGGCGGACATTGGCGCCCCCGATGCCGCGGACTGGCGGGCCGAGCCGATCGCCAGCCTGGGCCGGCATGCCGGGAGTACCGGTCTCGCCGGTGACCGGCGCTTCTTCCATCCGCCCGACGTTGTGCGCGTGAGTGCCGGCGCACAGAGTTTCTACGCCGTGGTGATCGGGTCGGGTAACCGCGCCGACCCGCTCAACCGGGCGACCGACAATCGCCTGTTCGTGATCAAGGATGGGGAGGCGCTGCCCGACGATCCGGACGCCGCCACCCTGGGCGACCTGGCCGACTTTTCCGGCAACTGCGCCGGCGGGACGTGCGACAGTCTGCTCGACCCGGCCTTCTCGCCGGCCGGCTGGCACATGGTGCTGGGCAGTGCCGGGGAGAAGATTCTCTCCAGCCCCACCACCATTGCCGGCAAGGTACTGGTGACCAGCTATGTACCGCCCGCCGCCGACGGCAGTGCCTGTACCCCGCGGACCGGCACGGGCCGGCTGTATGCGGTGGATATTCGCAACGCCACGCCCACCCTGCCGGCCTTCGAGAAAGACGGGGACAGCGCAGCGGCTGGCGGATCAATGGCCATGGCCCGCAGCACCCCGCTTCGCAGCGCCGGCATCCCGGCGGAAGTGCAGTATCTGCGGCCGGAAACCTTCCTGGCCAGCGACTTCGGGATACTGGACATCAACCACCGGCTCATCTGGCGCACCTACTGGCGCGAACGCGTCGGCGATCAGTAACCGGCGGGTCCGGCTTCCGGCCGTACGGCCAGGCCCGTATCATTGCGTCGCATGCCCTGCCCTCGCTCCATCCCGGCCGTCCTCCGCCGCTGTCAACGCGGCATGACGCTGATCGAGCTGATGATCGTGGTCACGGTGGTCGGTATCCTGGCCGCGGTGGCCTACCCGTCGTACGTCAACGTAGTGGTGCGCAATAACCGTTCGGTGGCCCACGCGGCGCTTAGTGACCTGGTCGCCAGACAGGAAAACTACTTTACCCAGCGCAAGCGTTATGCCCAGACCATTCGGGAGCTGGGCTTTCCCTCGAGCCCGACCGGTGTCCGCAACAACGGCGCGCTGGATGATCTCGACGCGTCACCCAATCCGAGCGACATCGTCTATCACCTGCAGGTATCGTCCGCCGCGCCGTTCGATCAGGACACCAACTTCCGGGTGGAAGCGGTCCCAACCAACATGCAGACGCGGGACGACGACTGCGGCACCCTGTTCATCACCGCGGCCGGCACGCGCGGCGCCACCGGCGACAAGCCGGACGAGTGCTGGTAACCGCTGGCGTCAGGACGGCCCGCGCTTGCGCCACATATCCAGCAGCAGCAGCGCGGCACCCACGGTAATGGCGCAGTCGGCGATGTTGAACGCCGGCCAGTGATAGCCCGCCGCGTGCAGATCGAGAAAATCGATCACGTGCCCGCGGGCGACACGGTCGATGGCATTACCCAGCGCCCCGCCCAGGATCAGCGCCAGCGAGGCGGCCACCAGCCGGTCCGTATGCGGGTTGCGGCGCAGCCAGATCAGGATGCCGATGCTCACCACCACCGTCAGGCCGACGAAGAACAGCGGCGCCGCCCCCGCAAACATGCTGAACGCCGCCCCGGTGTTGTGCAGGCGTACCAGATTGAAGAACGGCGCGATCACCAGCCGGTCGTAGAGCTCGAACGAGCGGACCACCAGTTGCTTGGTGATCTGGTCGGCCACGATCACGATTGCCGAGATCCAGAGCCAGTGGGCGTTCTGATAGCGGAATGCTTGACCGGTCGCGGACTCAGACATGGGTGCCTCGGTTGGTATCGGGGTTAGGCTCGTCGGCCGGATGGATTCGGGCCAGCAGGGCCCGGGCATGGTCGATATCCGCCATCATCGCATCGCGCAATGCGCTGGTGCTGTCGAATCGGGTCTCGCCCCGCAGAAACGCGTGGAAGAATACCTCGATCCGGGTGCCGTACAAGTCCTCGTTGAAATCGAGCAGATGCACCTCGAGCAGGCAGCCCTGGCCGTTGACCGTGGGACGGGTGCCCAGACTGGCCGCCCCATCCACCACGCGACCGTCGGTCAGCCGCACGCGCACCGCATAAACCCCGTGCCGGGGCGCGACCTTGCGCCGCAAATCGAGATTGGCGGTAGGCACGTCCAGCGACCGACCCAGCCGCTGCCCCCGGATCACCCGCCCACAAACGCGGTAGGGCCGCCCCAGCAGCGTCTCAGCGACATCCGGTTTGCCGTCGGCCAGGGCCTCGCGCACCCGCGTGCTGCTCACGCGCCGGCCATCCACCGAGACCGTGGGCACCCGCAATACCTCGAAACCGCATTCCCGCCCCAGTGTCTCGAGCATGGCGAGATCACCCGCGCGGTCGCGGCCGAAACGGAAGTCCGTACCCACCATCACCGCCGCCACACCCAGCTGCCTCACCAGCAATGAGCGCACGAATTCCGCCGGCGACTGGGCGGCGAACCGCTCGTCAAACCGGGCTCGCACCAGCCGGTGCAGACCGTAGCGGGCGGTATCCTCGATCTTTTCCCGCAGGCTGGAAAGCCGTGCCGGCGCCGCCTCCGGCTTGAAGAATTCCAGCGGCGTGGGATCGAAGGTCAGTAGCGTCGCCGGCAGATCATGCGTGGCCGCCAGCGCCGTCAACCGCTGGATGATCGCCTGATGGCCGCGATGCACGCCATCGAAATTGCCGATGGTGAGCACGCAGCCGCGCCCCGACGGCGGCAACGCCGATACGCGCCGGACGAACTCCATCAGGCGGCCCGCAAGTGGCGCGGCCGCAGGCCGAGCACCGCAATCACGACCGCATAAACCGCCAGACCGGCGCCGATGAGCGTGAACAACCACGTCGCCCGCTCCGACGCCCCCGCCGCCAGCCAGCTGTCGATATCCCCGGCCAGCCAGAACAGCAGGGCGCTCATCGTCAGCGTCGCCACCATGACCCGGGAAAGCAGCGGCACCCACCCGGCACTTGCCTGGTAGACCCCTTCGGCCCGCAACCCGCGAAACAGCAGACCCGCATTGACGAAGGCCCCCAGTGACGTCCCCAGCGCCAGCCCGGCATGCGGAGCGGGCCAGTCAAGCGCCACCACGGCGCCGACGAAGACCACGTTCATGACCATGGCAGCCGCCAGCGAGATCACCCCGAAACGGACCGGCGTGCGCGTGTCCTCGCGCGAAAAATAGCCCGGCACCAGCACTTTCACCAACGAAAAACCCATGAATCCGAATGCGTAAGCGCACAGACTGTACCGACTCATCAGCACGTCCTGCACGCCGAAGGATTGATACTGGAACAGCGTGGCGATCAGCGGCCCGGCCAGCACGAACAGCCCGGCCATGGCCGGCAGGCCCAGCACGATCACCAGTTTCAGCGCCCAGTCCAGCGTGGCCGAGAACCTTGCCGGCTCGGCCTCCGCGTGCCGGGCGGACAGACTCGGCAGGATGACGGTTCCCAGCGCAATCGAGAACACCCCCAACGGAAACTCCATCAGGCGATCGGAGTAATACAGCCAGCTGACACTGCCCGCCGCCAGCAGCGACGCGATGGCAGTATCCAGCAGCAGATTGACCTGCGCCACGGAAGAGCCGAACAGGATCGGCAGCATCAGCTTCAGGATGCGGCGAACCTGGGAATCCCGCCAGCCCCAGCGCGGGCGCGGGAGCAGACCTAGACGCCACAGGAACGGGACCTGAAAAATCAGCTGCGCCAGCCCGGCCAGAAATACGCCAATGGCCAGCCCGAGCTCCGGCTGTGCCAGCCGCGGCGCCAACAACAGGGCGGCACCGATCAGGCACAGGTTGAGTAGCACCGGCGTGAACGCCGGCACCGCGAATCGGCCATAGGTATTGAGAATGCCGCCCGCCATCGCGGTCAGCGAGATGAACAGCAGATACGGAAACGTCCAGCGAAGCAGCTCCGCCGCCAGGGGGCCGGGCCCGTCGGTGAGTACGAAACCCGGCGCGAAAATCAGGATGAACAGGGGCGCGGCCACCACGCCCACCACGGTGATTCCCAGCAGAATCACTGCCAGGGTGCCGCTGACGACGTCGATCAGCGCCTGCACCTCGGCCTGGCTGCCCCCGCTGCGGGTAGCGGACAGCACCGGGACGAAGGATTGCGCGAACGCGCCCTCGGCAAACAACCGGCGCATGAAATTCGGGATCTTGAACGCGACCAGGAACGCATCCATGCCCGCGCCGGCGCCAAATACCACGGCGAACACCACGTCGCGCGCGAACCCGAGCACGCGCGACAGCAGCGTCATGGCGCCCACGACGCCGGTGGATTTGAGCAGGGACGACGACATCAGACAGCGCCTTGGCGTGAATCCGCGATGATAGCGGTTTCATTCCGCCGGCCTCCAGCGCAAAAGTCGGCGCGCGCATTGACAAGCGCCTGCCGAATACCAATAATAGCGGGCTTTCCCGGGCGGTTTCTGCGCCCGAAACAGATGCCTTCAGGAGCTTTTTTCGTGGCCAACTCCCCGCAAGCGCGCAAGCGCGCCCGCCAGTCCGAAGTCCGGCGCACCCATAACATGGCCCAGCGTTCGCTGGCCCGTACGCACATCAAGAAGGTTCGCAAGGCGATCGACGCCGGTGACAAGGATGCGGCCATGGCTGCATTCCGAGCGGCAGAACCGGTTCTGGACCGCTTTGCCGGGAAGGGGCGGATTCACGCGAACAAGGCCGCGCGGCACAAGTCTCGCCTGAACGCACAGATTCGCGCCCTCGGCTAAGCCGCAGCGCGCACGAATAGCTCGGAAAGGGCCCGCTTCGGCGGGCCCTTTTTCGTTGCCGTCCCGCAACAGCCTGCCCAACCGCGGATACTATCTAGATCATGCCCCGCTCACGCAGGGCATCACTGATCTGCGCCACGCACGCCTCGAGCCCGTGATCCGCCGTATCCACGATCAGTTCGGGATTCTCCGGTGCCTCGTAGGGTGAGTCGATGCCGGTGAAATGCGGAATTTCCCCCGCCCGTGCCTTCTTGTAGAGCCCCTTGGGATCACGCTGCTCGCAGACATCCAGCGGCGCGCGGGCATGTATCTCGATGAATTGACCCGGCTCGACCAGTGACCGCACGATCTCGCGATCGGCCCGGAACGGCGAGATGAAGGCGGTCAGCACGATCACCCCGGCATCCACGAAAAGCTTCGCCACTTCCCCGATCCGCCGGATGTTCTCCACCCGCGCTTCATCGGTGAAACCCAGGTCACGGTTGAGTCCGTGGCGGATGTTGTCACCGTCCAGCACATAGGTCAGACGCCCCTGTTCGAACAGGCTGGCCTCCAGCGCGTTGGCCAGCGTGGACTTGCCCGATCCCGACAGGCCGGTGAACCAGAGAATGCCCGGCTTCTGGCCGAGGCGTTGCACGCGAGATTCGTGCGCTACCCGGTGCTCGTGCCACACCACGTTGGTTGAGCGATCGTTGTTGCTGTTGGTCACAGGCTCGAGTCCTCGAATTGCAGTGAAAAATTGCCGCGATGGTCAGATCAGCACCAGATTGTCCCGGTGCAGAAATTCCGGATCACCGGCGTAGCCGAGAATATCGATGATGTTTCCACTGGGCCGGCCGGCCAGCCGCGCCACCTCGGCGGCATCGTAGTTGGCCATGCCCCGGGCGATGTCGCGACCCTCCGCGTCAACGCACACCACGATATCACCACGACGGAACTCACCCTCCACCCGCGTGATGCCGATGGGCAGCAGACTGCGGCCGGACTGGCGCAGAACCCGGGCCGCGCCCGCATCCACGTGGACGCGGCCACGCGTCTGGCGATGGCCGGCAATCCAGCGTTTGCGCGCCGCCAGTTTTCGCTCGCCAGCGGTCAGCAGGGTTCCCAGCGATTCTCCGGCTGCAATCCGCCCGAGCACGGCCTCGGAGCGGCCGTCGGCAATCAGCGTGTGAGCACCCGACCGGGCCGCCTGCTGCGCCGCCTGCACCTTGGTGCGCATGCCGCCGCGACCCAGCGCGCCGGAGCCACCGCCGGCCATGGGCAACAACGCCGGATCATCGGCCCGCTGTGTATCGATCAGGCTGGCGTCCGGATTGCCACGCGGATCGGCGTCGAACATGCCGGCCTGATCGGTAAGGATCACCAGCAGATCGGCATCCACCAGATTGACGGTCAGTGCGGCCAGGGTGTCGTTATCACCCAGCCGGATTTCATCGGTGGCCACGACGTCGTTTTCGTTGACGACCGGAATCACACCCAGGTCCAGCAGCGTCAGCAACGTGCCGCGCGCATTCAGGTAACGCCGGCGGTCAGCCACCTCCTCGTGCGTCAGCAACACCTGGGCGGTACGCAGGCCGTGGCGCTGGAATTCCCGTTCATAGGCTTCCACCAGGCCCATCTGTCCCACCGAGGCGGCCGCCTGTAGCCCGTTGAGCGTATCCGGCCGGCGCTGCCAGCCCAGGCGGACCAGCCCTTCCGCTACCGCACCCGAGGACACCACCACGATCTGATACCCCTGCTCGGCCAGCGCCGCGATCTGGGCTACCCAGTCGGCAATGCGCGCATGGTCCAGCCCGCGGCCGTCATTGGTCACCAGCGAACTGCCGACCTTGACGACCCAGCGCCGGCTGGCACCCACGCGCTGGCGCATGTCGCTACTGGATCCAGTCGTCGTCATCCGCGTCGCCCGTGTCCGTGTCCTGATCCTGCTCGTCGGTGAAACCCGCCGCTCGCAGGGCTTCCAGCCAGGTCATGATATCGCCCAGCAGCGGTTGTACGCTGTCGGGCCGGATTGCCGAAATGGTGTAGACAGGCCCGGTCCAGCCCAGCGCATCGGTCAATGCCGTGACCCGCTCGGCGACGTCCGCCTGATCGAGCAGATCGGCCTTGTTGCAGACCAGCCAGCGCTCCCGCCCGGCCAGTTCCGGACTGAACTCGGCGAGTTCCTCGGCCACGGTGGCCACGGCCTGCTCGGGAGAGGAGCCGTCCACCGGCCACAGATCAACCAGGTGCAGTAGCAATCGCGTGCGCTGGATGTGCCTCAGGAATCGGTGCCCCAGACCCACACCCTGGGCGGCACCCTCGATCAGCCCAGGCAGATCCACCATGGTGAAGCTGCGCAGCTCCCCGACCCCGACCACACCCACCTGGGGGTGCAGCGTGGTAAAGGGATAATCCGCGATCCGCGGTCGGGCGCCGGAAACCGAAGCCAGCAGGGTCGATTTGCCGGCATTGGGCAGCCCCACAAGGCCCACTTCGGCCAGCAGCTTGAGCTCAAGGCGCAGGGATCGCTTTTCCCCCGGGGAGCCGTCGCTGGTCTGACGCGGCGCGCGGTTGGTGCTGGATTTGTAGCGCGTGTTCCCGAGTCCGTGGAAGCCGCCTCGGGCCACGCAGAGTTGCTGGCCGTGTTCGGTGAGATCTCCGATCAACTCGCCGGTATCGGCGTCGAAACAGAGCGTGCCCACCGGTACCGGCAGGATGACATCGTCACCACGCGCGCCGGTGCGCTCGGCGCCGGCGCCATTGGCGCCCCGCTGGGCCTTGATCTGGCGGGTGACGCGATAATCGAACAGCGTATTGAGATTGTGCTCGGCCAGCAGATACACACTGCCACCGTCACCACCATCACCGCCGTCCGGCCCGCCCCGGGGCACGTACTTTTCCCGTCGAAACGACATGCAGCCGTTGCCACCGTCGCCGGCTTCGACGCGCAGATTGGCTTCATCGACGAATTTCATAGTCCTGCCCGGGCATTGCCCACAAAAAACCCCGCCGGTGGCGGGGTTTCAGATCCGCATAGGCTGCGGTATCAGTCCGCCACGATGGACACGAACCGGCGGTTGCGCGGGCCCTTGACGGCGAATTCAACGCGCCCGTCAGTCTTGGCGAACAGCGTGTAATCCTTGCCCATTCCGACATTGCTGCCCGGATGGAAGCTGCTGCCGCGCTGGCGAACGATGATGTTGCCGGCCACTACCGACTGACCGCCGAAGCGCTTGACCCCGAGTCGTTTCGACTCGGAATCGCGACCGTTGCGAGTACTGCCGCCTGCTTTTTTATGTGCCATCGCTGAGGCTCCTCAGATTATGCCGTGAGTCTATTCGGTTGACTTGGCGTCGTCCGCCGCGCGCTCGGCTGACTTGGCCACCGCGTTGGCGGCGCCTTCGTCGGATGCCTGCGCCTGGTCATCCTGTTTGGGTGCTGCCGGCTCGGCCTTTTTCTTGGCCTTCTTGGCGCCCCCGGGCAGGCCGGCAATGCCGGTGACCTTGAGTTCCGTGTAATCCTGACGGTGACCCTGCTTGCGCCGATACTTCTTGCGCCGCTTGAACTTGATCACGTCGATCTTGTCACCGCGGCCATGCGACTGGACTTCCGCGGTCACCTTGCCGCCGTCCACCAGCGGTGTGCCGATCTGAGCAGTCTCGCCGTCGGAAACCAGCAAAACCTCGTCGATATCGATAGACTTTCCGGCCTCGACATCCAGCTTTTCCACGCGCAGGGTCTCGCCCTCGCTGACGCGGTACTGCTTGCCTCCGGTCCTGATGACGGCGTGCATCTCAACAAACTCCTGATCTAGGGTCGAGCGCGCGGCGCTAGTGCGCATGACGCTCATCGAAGGGCGCGAAGTCTACGCGCAAGCCGCCTGTCGGTCAATGTAATCCGCGGTCTCGGCAAGCTTTCTTGACAGCCCCGGACCCGGCGCCTAAGTTTGCGCGGTTCCCGTCGACGGCCATTCATGCAACTCGAACCGATACTCAAGCCGGTTGAAGCCGACATGCGCGCCGTCGATGCGCTCATCCGGCGCCATCTCGACTCCGATGTGGTCCTGATCCGGACCCTCGCCGACTACATCATCGCCGGCGGCGGCAAGCGGCTGCGGCCGGCAACCGTGTTGCTGGCGGCACGGGCGGCCGGTTTCAGCGGCAACGACGACCACCGGCTGCTCGCGGCCATCATCGAGTTCATCCACACCGCCACCCTGCTGCATGACGATGTGGTGGATGAATCCGGGCAGCGCCGCGGCCGGGATACCGCCAATGCCGTATGGGGCAACAGCGCCAGCGTACTTACGGGCGATTTCCTCTACTCCCGCGCGTTCCAGATGATGGTCGCGCTGGAACGGCCGCAGGTGATGCAGGTGCTGGCCGATACCACCAACCGCATCGCCGAGGGCGAGGTCCTGCAACTGATGAACGCCCACCGTGCGGACATCAGCGAGGCCGATTACATGGATGTGGTGGATCGCAAGACCGCCAGCCTGTTCTCGGCGGGTTGCCGGCTCGGCGCCATGCTCGCGGACGCATCGTCGGCCCAGTCGGAGGCACTGGCCCGTTACGGCTGCCACCTCGGCATTGCATTCCAGATCATGGACGATGCGCTGGATTACGACGCCACCGACAATGCCTTCGGCAAGAACGTCGGTGACGATCTGGCCGAGGGCAAAGCGACCCTGCCGCTTATCTGGGCCCTGAGCCAGGCCACGGATGAGGATGCCAGTGCCCTGCGTCGCGCCATTGAGGATGGCGATTGTGATCAACTGGAAGCAGTGCGATCAGCGATTGAATCAACCCGGGCGATGGCATACACTCTCGCCCGCGCCGAGGATGAAGCAGCAAAGGCCAGAACGGCCCTTGATCAGATTCCCGATTCCTCCTCCAAACGCGCACTTCTGGAACTGGCCAATTTCGCTGTTCGGCGCAGCTTCTAGACTTCGGGGTATAGCTCAGCTTGGTAGAGCGCCATCTTCGGGAGGTGGAGGTCGTAGGTTCAAATCCTGCTACCCCGACCATATTCAGTGAATCTGTCACTACTAGACGAGTGACGCCGATTCCGAAGCGCTAACGCGGCTTCCCGGTCGTAGGTTGATGCTCGCGATCCCTGGCGAGCACCCTGCGGGCGGCGCCTGACGGCGCCGTCAACGCGGCAGTCCTGCCGCGTTTACCAAATTCTGCTACCCCGACCATATTCGGTTAGCTTTCCGCTCGCCTACGTCACTGACTGGCAACTTCATCCGCGCAGAAAATTTGCCCGGTAGTGCGCCAGCTCCGCGATGGAGTCGCGGATGTCATCCATCGCCAGGTGCGCGCTGGTCTTGGTGAATCCGGCTGCCACGTCGGGCGCCCAGCGCCGTGCCAGCTCTTTGAGGGTGCTGACGTCGATATGGCGGTAGTGAAAGTAGCGCTGCAGCTCGGGCATGTAGCCGGCCAGAAATCGCCGATCCTGGCAGATGCTGTTGCCACACATTGGCGACGCGCCGGCCGGCACCCACTTGGCAAGAAATTCGAGCGTCTGGCGCTCGGCTTCCGCCTCATCGATGCGGCTGGCCTGTACCCGCGCTACCAGGCCGGAGCCGTTGTGCTGGCGGGTGTTCCAGTCGTCCATGGCGTCGAGCACCGCGTCGGGCTGGTGCACGGCCAGGATCGGGCCTTCGGCGAGCAGATTGAGCTGGGCATCGGTGACGGCTGTGGCAATCTCTATGATCACGTCACTGGCCGGGTCCAGGCCGGTCATTTCGAGATCGATCCAGATCAGGTTGTCGGCACTGGGTTGCATGAATGCGGTCCCTTGTTGAAGCGGTTCGGTCACGGTCGGCGACGGGGCTGATGCCACCTTGCGCAGGGTGTTAACTTAGCCCCGCATTCTACCGAGGACATTGCCATGAGTGATCTGGCACAACGCCGCTGCCAACCCTGCGAAGGGGGGGTCGCCCCCATGGATCGCGCAACCGCCGAGCAGCATTGCGGCGAGTTGTCTTCCAACTGGTCGATCAGCGATGACGCGAAGGCCATCCGGGGCGAGTTCACCTTCAAGAATTACTACCACACCACTGCGTTCGTGAATGCGGTGGCCTGGATTGCGCATACCGACGACCACCATCCGGACATCGCCTTCGGATACAAGAACTGCACTATTCATTACAGCACCCATTCCATCGGCGGCTTGTCGGAGAATGACTTCATCTGCGCCGCCAAGATCGACCGGCTGGTCGACGCGTCCTGAACAGCCGGCAGGAAGCGACCGTCCTGGCGGTGCACGGCCGCCGGGCGGTGGTGCGGCTGGCGGACGGCCCAAGCATTGATGCACTGATCGGCAGTCGCGCGCTGACGCCGGTTGCGGGCGACCGGGTGGATATCGAGGTGCAAAGCGATCCACCCGGGCTGTGTCACATCCATCCGCGCCAGGGCTGCCTCTGGCGGCACGACACTCGACGCCACAAGCGGCTGCTGGCCAGCCACGTAGACCGCATGCTGGTGGTGGCGGCACCGAAACCCGGGATTAGTGCCGAGCAACTGGATCGTTACCTGGCGATCGCGTCAATCGACCGCATGCCGGCGTCAATCGTGCGTCACAAGGCCGATCTGCCCGATTCGGCTCTGGACGCACGGCTCGACGAATTCCGGGCCCTGGGCTATCCGGTGCTGACCACCAGCGCCCAGACGGATGCCGGGCTCACCGAACTGGTGGCGCATATCGGCCACGGCACCGCGGTGTTCGTGGGGCTGTCGGGCGCCGGCAAATCCTCGCTGACCGGCCGGCTGATTCCCGCCGCCCGGCCGCGGACCGGGACCCTGTCCACCGGCAGCGGCGAGGGCCGCCACACCACGACCACGACGCGCCTGTATCCACTGCCGGCCGGAGGCGCGGTGCTGGATTCGCCCGGCGTGCGCGACATCCGCCTCTGGCCGATGGCGGCGTCCGAACTGATCCACGGATTTCCGGAACTGGCGCAGGCAGCCGAGCAATGCCGATTCCGCGATTGCGCGCATGATGGCGAACCCCGCTGTGCGGTGGCGCAGGGCGTGGCCGCCGGAACCATTTCGAAGCGGCGGCTGGCCAGTTTCCGACACCTGGCCCGCTATCTGGCCAGCGCCTGAACGCCGCGCGGGCGGACTACTCAGAGCTGGCGGCGGCCGGAAAAGGCCTGAGCCAGCGTGCCGGCATCGACGTATTCGAGTTCGCCACCCACGGGGACACCGTGGGCGATGCGCGTTGCCGACGCGCCGTGACGCGCCGCCAGGTCGCCGATATAGCTGGCGGTGGCGTCGCCCTCCACCGTGGCGCCGGTGGCTAGTATCAGCTCCTTGACCTCGCCGTCTCGCAGGCGTTCACGCAGTTGGTCCAGGCCCAGTTCCTCCGGCCCGATACCGTCGATGGGTGACAGGTGCCCCATCAACACGAAATAGCGGCCGCGGAAGTCGGTGTTCTGTTCCACCGCCAGCACATCCGCCGGCGACTCCACCACGCAGAGCACCCGCGCATCGCGCCGGCTGGAGCGGCAGATGTCGCAGAGCTCGTCTTCGGCGAACATGCGGCATTGCCGGCAGTGGCCGATGCGTTCCAGTGCTTCGCCCAGCGCCTGGGCCAATCGCTGCCCACCCTGCCGTTCGCTTTGCAGCAGATGGAATGCCATGCGCTGGGCGGTCTTCTGCCCCACGCCGGGCAGCACGCGGAAGGCGTCGATCAACGCATCGAGTGCGGGGGCGAATGCCACGAATCCGGCCTGCCTACATGCCCGGGAAATTCATGCCCGGCGGCAGGTTCATGCCCCCCGCCAGATCCGACATGCGTTCCTGCGTGGTGGTACTGACCTTCTGCACGGCGTCATTCATGGCAGCCGTGAGCAGGTCTTCAAGCAGTTCGCGGTCTTCCTCGAACACGCTGTCATCGATGTGGACCGACCGCACCTCGTGCTTGCCGGTCATGACGATCTTGACCAGCCCGGCGCCGGCCTCGCCGGTGACTTCCATGTTCGCCAGCTCTTCCTGGGCCTCCTGCACCTTGCCCTGCATTTCCTGGGCCTGCTGCATCAGTTTGCCGATGGAACCTTTCATTGGCCGCACCTCCGATTCATGGGGTTTGTTCGTCACCACCGCCGTTGCGGGGTTCAATGGAATCTTCGTTGAGCTGCGCGCCCAGCAGGCTCTGCAGGGCATGCACGTTGGGGTCTTCGGCCAGTGCGCGCGCGGCTTCGCTGCGCCGCTCGGTCTGACGCACCTTGTCGCGCCGGGCCGGTGAGTCGTCGCCGCTATCATTCCCCTCGCCGAGGCCTAGCTCGAAACGTACCGACTCGCCCAGTTCCCGGCGAACCCCCTCGCGCAGCTGTTTGACCGCGCGGTCGGTGCGCATGTGCTGGAGCGCCGGCGGCAGCGTGAGAACCAGCGCCTCGCCGTCCAGCTGTCGGCACACACAATTGCGAGCCAGTTCCGCGGTCATGCCGCGCAGACCGAGGCGCGGAATCAGCCCTTCCCAGTTGGAAACGGGATCAGCGTCGGTTGCGGGCGGCGCTGAGTCGGCCGGCATCGGTTCGGGGGCGGCGGTTTCCTCGGGCGGCGCCGCCGACGAGTCAGCGTCGGGCGCTGGCCCGGCAACCGGCCCTACTGACGGGGTGGACGCGGTGCCGGCGGTGGTCGGTTCCGGCCCCCTCGTATCAGCCGGCCGAAAGGCGAGCATGCGCAGGCAGGTCATTTCCAGACCGGTCCGCGGGTCCGGGGCCCAGTCGAGATCGCGCCGGCCGGCCAGGCAGATATCGTAGTAAAGCTGTACATCCGCCGGATCGAGCTGATCCGCCAGCGCTCGATAATCATCCGGGGCATCGATCCCGCTGTCCGGCACCAGTTGCAGCACGGCAATGCGATGCCAGGCCTCGGCCAGGGCATCATGCAGCCCGGCATAATCCGGCGCCCGCTCGTCCAGGGTCTCCACCGCCTGCCACAATCCGGCGGCATCACCCCGGGCGATGGCGTCGAGCAGACCGGTCAGGCGGTCCACGCCGACGCTGCCGAGCAATTCGTGGACATCGGCAGTCCGCAATGCGCCGCCGCCGAACGCCACGGCCTGGTCGGTCAGCGACAGGGCATCGCGCATGCTGCCGTCGGCGGCACGGGCGATCGCCGTAATCGCGCCCGATTCGGCGCTGATCGACTCGATTCCGAGGATGCGTTCGAGTTGGTCGCCAATGTCGGCCAGCGTTAGCCGTTTGAGCGGAAACTGCAGGCAGCGCGACAGGATCGTGACCGGTATCTTCTGCGGATCCGTGGTTGCCAGCAGGAACTGGATACGCGGCGGCGGCTCTTCCAGGGTCTTCAGCAACGCGTTGAACGCGTGGCGCGAAAGCATGTGCACCTCGTCGATGAGATACACCTTCACCCGACCGCGGGTGGGCGCGTACTGGACGTTTTCCATCAGCTCGCGCGTATCGTCCACCCCGGTGCGGGAGGCCGCGTCCACCTCGATCAGGTCGACGAATCGGCCCTGGTCGATTTCCGCGCAGCTCTGGCAGGGGTCGTCGACGCAGGGACTCGCCCCGCTGCCCCGTTCGCAGTTCAGGCACTTGGCCAGAATCCGACCGAGGGTGGTCTTGCCGACCCCGCGGGTGCCGGAAAACAGCAGGGCATGGTGCAGCTTGTCGGACGTCAGGGCATGCGACAGCGCCCGGACCACGTGATCCTGGCCGATCAGGTCCTCGAACCGGCGGGGCCGGTAGGTGCGCGCCAGGGCTTGATAGCTCATCTCACGGATGCCTCGGCATGACCACAGCGCCCGCCGCCCCGGGCCGAATCGCAAAAATGGCGGCGGACCGCGCCAGCCACACCCCGGCGCCCGATGCCACCGCTGCCGCTGCTCCCTTCCGGGCCTGACGGGGTTCACGGCGTCTCGTCGCGGGGGGACCGACGCGGACCACCATTGCCTGTCGCGGGGCGCACCGGAAACGGCGATGCCCGCAGGCATGCCGTGGTGCGCCAACCGCCGATCGATCGATGGAAAGCGATCGATCAGGGAAATGGCGGAGAGGGAGGGATTCGAACCCTCGGTACGGGGTTACCGCACACACGCTTTCCAGGCGTGCTCCTTCGACCGCTCGGACACCTCTCCGTTTTGGCGTAATCGCTACTCCAGTCGTCGTTCGCACATTCAGGTGCGAGCCGCGCATTCTAACAGAGGCGAATCAGCCACGAGCATCCTGCATCTGGGGCGGAGACACCAGGCAGCGGCGGGTGTCTTCGACCGACTCTTCTTCACCCTCGGCCGGCGGGAATGCGCCCACGGGACCGTTCTCGGCCACTTCCGGGATCGCCAGGTTCGGGTCGGGCTCGGGCGCCTGCATCCCCGCCGGCACCCGCAGCGGCGGGAACTCCTTGGCGGTGTGATACGGCTGGTCGTTCAGGCAGGCCGGGCCGGTGCAGGCCGCGAACAGCGGCAGCAGCAGCGTCAGAGTCAACATCCGGATCACGTTATCGCTCCCACATTGCGCAGCGCTTCACGCACGGATTCGTGGAAGCGCTCTTCCAACGGCGTCATCGGCAGCCGGATGCCGGGGCCGATCCGCCCCATTTCGTACAGCGCCCACTTCACCGGAATCGGGTTGGGCTCCAGGAACAGCGCCGTATGCAGCCATTGCAGGGTAGCATCCAGCTTCTCGGCGGTTTCGCGTTCGCCGTTGATGGCAGCGGTGCACATCTCGTGCATCAGCCGCGGCGCCACATTGGCGGTGACGGAAATGTCACCCTTGCCACCCACCAGCATGGACTCCATCGCGGTGCCGTCGTCGCCGGAGAAGATCATCAGATCATCACCGCAACGCTGGATCAGTTCGTGGATGCGCTCGAGCGAGCCCTTGGCTTCCTTGAGTGCCACGATATTGTCGATGGCGGCCAGCCGCTCCACCGTTTCCGGCAGCATGTCCACGCCGGTGCGCGACGGCACGTTGTAGAGCACCTGCGGAATGTCCACCGCCATGGCGAGCGCGTGAAAATGCCGGTAGAGCCCTTCCTGCGTGGGCTTGTTGTAATACGGGCAGACCAACAGACAGGCATCGGCACCCGCCCGCTTGGCGTGGCGCGTCAGACGGATGGCCTCGTCGGTGGCGTTACCGCCGGTACCGGCGATCACCGGCAGACGCCCGTCCACCAGTTCGACCACCCGTTCGATCACCTCGTCGTGCTCACGAAACCCCAGGGTTGCGGATTCCCCGGTCGTGCCCACGGCCACGATGCCGTCGGTACCCTCGGCGATGTGCCATTCCACCAGGTCACCAAGACTGTCCCAGTCCACGGTGCCATCGGCGTGCATCGGCGTTACCAGGGCAACCATGCTCCCGCCCAGTGCCACCATTGCCTCTCCTGCCGCGAAAAACGGGCGGCGAGTATAACGCAGGCAGGGCGTATTCGGGTCCGTCGGGGCCGGCCCGGTGCTATCATCCGCTTCTTTGGGGCCAGCCACCGGGAAGGGCATGCCGGAAGTCCGAAAATATCTTGCGCTGACGGCGCTGGGGGCACACCGCGAGACGCTCACCGCCGACCTCATCAGCGCGGTGGAGAAACGCGGCTGCGACATCGTGGAATGCCGTCTGGCGCCGCTGGGCCGTCAGGTCACCGCCGCGCTCCTGATCGCGGGTAACTGGAGTGCGCTGGGCAAACTCGAGAGCGCCCTGCCCGGCCTGGCCGAACAGCTCGATCTCCAGCTCCACTACGCCCATACCGAGAATCCCGATCTGGCGCCCGATTTCCGCCCCTACGCGGCCGAGGTCTCGGCGCCCCAGCAATCCGGCCTACTGGGCGAGCTGGTGGGGTTCTTCCGCGGCCAGGGCGCGCGCGTGGTGGAAATCACCAGCCAGGGCTACGATTCCGGCTACACCGGCGGCGCCATGTGCGGGGTGCATATTGCACTGCAGGTGCCGATGACCCAGCATCCGCAGACGCTGCGGGAATCCTTCATGGATCTGTGCGACGACCTGCACGCCGACGGTATGCTCGACCCGATCAAGTCCTGACCCAGCCTTTTTTCGACCAGGCCCCCATGACCGAACTGCTCGACCAACCCGCGCCCGATATCGTCCTGCCGGCCACCGGTGACCAGACGATTTCGCTGGCCGATCTGCGCGGCCGGACCGTGGTGCTGTATTTCTATCCCCGCGACAACACGCCGGGCTGCACCCGCGAGGGCGAGGCCTTCCGCGACCAGTACGAGCAGTTCCGGGAGGCCGGCGCCGAGATCCTTGGTGTGTCGCGCGATAGCGTGCAGAAGCACGAGAACTTCCGCGCGAAGTACGATTTTCCCTTTCATCTGCTGGCCGATACCGAGGAAACCGCCTGCCGCGCCTTCGGGGTGCTGCGGGAGAAAACGATGTACGGCCGCAAGTCGATCGGCATCGAACGATCGACCTTCCTGATCGACGACCAGGGCGTCGTCCGCCGAGAATGGCGGGGCGTGTCGGTCAAGGGCCATGCCGACGAGGTGCTGCAGGCAATCGTCGAACTCTAGGCCCGTCTCACCGTCAATCCACCACTGCCGAGTGCTTGCCTCATGGCGCGCCGTGTATTCGTTCTTGATACCAACGTGCTGATGCACGATCCCGCCGCCCTGTTCCGCTTCGAGGAACACGACATCTTCCTGCCCATGGTGGTACTGGAGGAGCTGGACGCCGGCAAGAAAGGCCTGTCGGAGGTGGCTCGCAATGTCCGCCAGGTGAGCCGCTTCCTGGATGAACTGATGCAGGGCTGCTCCCATGCCGATATCGAGGCCGGGATTCCGCTCAGCCCCCTCACCCGCAGCGGCGAGAACGGCGATGCCCCGGTGGCATGGGGCCGTCTGTACTTCGAGACCCACAACCCCTCGGCCGAGCTGCCGACGGTCCTGCCCGGCAGCAAGGCCGACAACAGCATCCTGCTGAGCGCCCTGTCGCTGCGAGCGGAACAGCGTGAGCGGGAGGTGGTGCTCGTCTCCAAGGACATCAACCTGCGGATCAAGGCCGCGGTCATCGGAATCGACGCCGAGGACTACTACAACGACAAGGTCCTCGAAGACCTGGATCTGCTCTACACGGGCACCGGCACCCTGCCCGCCGACTTCTGGGAGCAGCACGGTGATTCTCTCGACTCCTGGCAGGAAGGCACCCGCACCTTCTATCGCGTCGCCGGGGAGGATACGCAGGAGTGGATCCACAACCAGTGCCTGCATTTCGACGCCGACAACGATGTCGAGCTAATCGTGCGCGACCGTGACCAGGACGGCGCCACCCTGGCACTGGCCGACGATTACCGCGAAGGGCGAAAAGCCGTCTGGGGCGTGAACGCCCGCAACAGCGAGCAGAACTTCGCCCTGAATCTGCTGATGGACCCGGACATCGACATCGTCACCCTGCTCGGCGCCGCCGGCACCGGCAAGACCCTGCTGGCCCTGGCCGCGGGTCTGGCCCAGACCATGGATGAGCAGCGTTACCGCGAAATCGTCATGACCCGCGTGACCGTGCCGGTGGGGGACGACATCGGCTTCCTGCCGGGCACCGAGGAAGAGAAGATGACGCCCTGGATGGGCGCGCTGATGGACAATCTCGAGGTGCTGACCGGCAATCAGGAGGGGTCCGACTGGGAGCGGGCCGCCACCAACGAGCTACTGGCCAAGCGCATCAAGATCCGCTCGGTGAACTTCATGCGCGGCCGCACCTTCCTGCACCGCTACATCATCCTGGACGAGGCCCAGAACCTGACGCCCAAGCAGATGAAGACCCTGATCACCCGCGCCGGCCCCGGCAGCAAGATCGTCTGTCTGGGTAATCTGGCTCAGATCGACACGCCGTATCTGACTGAAACCACGTCCGGACTGACCAACGTGGTCGACCGTTTTCGCGGCTGGGAACATGCAGGCCACATCACCTTGGCCCGGGGCGAGCGGTCACGCCTGGCCGATTACGCGTCCCAGGCGCTGTAGGCGGTAACCTCGACGTGATTGCAGGTTCCCGCGCATAACACTAACCGCGGTCACGGCGCTGTCTCCAACGCATCCTGGGTTGTTCGCGGCCAGGCATTGATCACGGCGTTGACCAGCGTGGCCAGCGGAATCGCGAAGAAAACCCCCCAGAAACCCCAGACGCCGCCGAAGAACAGCACGGCGGCGATGATGACCACCGGATGCAGGCTCACGGCCTCCGAGAACAGGATCGGCACCAGCACGTTGCCGTCCAGAATCTGCAGCACGATATAGGCCGCCAGTACGTACAGCGTGTAGGCGGTCGGCCCCCACTGCGAATAGGCCACCAGCATCACCGGCAGGGTCATGAAAAAGGCGCCGATGTAGGGCACCAGCACCGACAGTCCTACCAGCGCCGACAACAGCATGGCGTACTTGAGGCCGAGGACCGAGAACACCAGGTAGGCCACGATCCACACCAGCGCGATCTCGACCGCCTTGCCACGGACGTAGTTGGCGAGCTGCAGATCCACTTCACTCCATACCTGGCGGACCATCCCCTCGTTGCGGGGGCCGAAGCGGCGCAGCCAGGCGAGGATCGCACCCTTGTCGCTGAGCAGGAAGAACACCAGCAGCGGCACCAGTACCAGATAAACCGCCAGATAAAGCAGGCTCACCCCCACGACCACCGAGCGCGACAGCACCACCTGACGCAGGGAACCGATGTCGCGGGTTGCCGCGTCCATCACCGTATTCACCTGATCCTGGGTAATCAGCGCCGGATAGCGTTCGGGCAACCCCTCCAGCCAGCTCTGGATGCTGCCCACCACGCCGGGCACGTCCTGGAGAATCTGCACCACCTGGCGGGCCAGCAGCGGCACCAGCGCGAATGCGCTCAGCAACACCGCGAGCAGCAGCATCAGTGACACCAGGGCCGCGCCAGCGCGGCGAGGCACCCGCCAGCGTTCCAGCCGCGCCACCGGCCCCTCCAGCAGATAAGCGAAGACCACGGCCGCGAATACCGGTGCCAGATAACCGCCGAAGAACACCACCAGCAGGATGCCGCCACCCAGCAACAGCGACAGCGTGACCACCTGGGGGTCGGAAAAGTGGCGGGAAAACCAGTCTCTTATGATATTCATTGCAATGACTCGGGTCGCTGTCCATGCTCGCCGGGGGCCGTATCGCGCCGGGGATTGAACCGGCACCGAAATCGGGCGTCAAACCCGGTACCATTATGCCGTGCCGTCAGCGGAATCATTCTAGTGCGTCCCGTCCTTCTGTTCTTCCTGAGTCTGGGGCTGACCGTCGGCACGACGGCCAGCGCCGCCGATTACGACCTGCCGTCGATCGGTCAGCCGGCGGATACCGTGATGTCTCCGGCAGAGGAGGACCGCATCGGGCGCCAGGTGGTGTCGCAACTCCTCAAGAATGGCGCCATCCTGGATGATCCCGAAATCTCCGCCTACCTGCGCAGCGTCGGCACCCGGCTGGCGCTGCAGACCCGCAGCCAGCCGGATGATTTCGAATTCTTCCTGATCAACAGCCAGCAGGTTAACGCGTTCGCGCTGCCCGGCGGCTATATCGGCATGAATGCCGGTCTGATCATGGAGTCGGAGACGGAAAGCGAGATGGCCGGCGTGATGGCCCACGAAATCGCCCACGTCACCCAGCGCCACATCGCCCGCCAGATCCAGGCCACCCAGGGCATGTCGATCGCGACCGCCGCGGCCATGCTGCTGGCCATCATTGCCGGTGGTGGCAACCCGGCGGTGGTCCAGGCTGCGATCACCATGGGCATCTCCGGTCTCGGTCAGCAGCAGATCAATTTCACCCGGGCGCACGAACTTGAGGCCGACCGGCTGGGTATCCGGACGCTCGCCGGGGCCGGCTACAACCC
This sequence comes from Spectribacter acetivorans, assembly GCF_031846305.1. Lineage (NCBI taxonomy): Bacteria > Pseudomonadati > Pseudomonadota > Gammaproteobacteria > Salinisphaerales > Salinisphaeraceae > Spectribacter > Spectribacter acetivorans. The sequence goes on along the minus strand of NZ_JAVRHY010000002.1, from coordinate 52,132 downwards.
AAACGGCATGAGCGGCTTCTTCGAGAAGATGGAGCGCCGCTCCCGGCTCTACGGCAATCAGTTGCCGGAGATTCTGCTGACCCATCCGATCAGCACCACCCGCATTGCCGAAGCGCGCTCCAGGGCACGCGAATACGGTTCCAGCCACATCGAGGAATCGGATCGCTACCGGCTCATGAGGGCCCGGGCGCGGGTCCTGTCCAGCAGCCAGCCGACCGATTCGCTGACCTACTACCGCGAACAGCGCAAAGGCAGTCATGCCCATCCCGCCGACGACTATGGATACGCCCTGGCCCTGTCACGCGTCGGCCGGAGCGCTGCGGCCCGGGATATCCTGGCCACGCTGACCGAGCAGACCGGCACCGCGCATCCGCATTTTGCCCTGGCCCTGGCCCAGACACAGTTCGAAACCGGGGCGGATGACGCCGGCCTGGCCACCCTCGACCAGCTACGGCGTGAATATTCCTCCTATCGGCCGGTTATCCTTGCCTACAGCGAGGCACTGCTGCGGACCAACCAGCCGGCCGAAACCCGCGCGTATCTGCTCGACCAGAGCCGCATGCTCAATCGCGACCCGCACCTGCATCAGTTACTGGCGCGCGCGGCCGATCAGATGGACCAGCCGGAAGAGGCCTATTACCAGGAAGCCGAGGCCCACCGCTTGCGCGGCGAATACGGCGCCGCCATCTTCAAGCTTCGTTCGGCGCTGGAACTGCCAGACCTCAGTAGCCAGGCAGAATCCCGTATCCAGGCGGCGCTCACCCGTTATCGTCAGCAATGCGACCGCCTGTGGTCGGAAAGCGAATGCCGTAAGCGCATCGAGGGTGTGGTCGGGCGACGGGACTGGTAGCGGCGTCTCCCGCGGGCTCCGCGGTCACACGGCCGGGCGAAGGTCGCGCACCGGCGCCATGCTGTTCCAGAGCTTGCAGCTCGGACACTGCCAGTGCAGATACCGGCCCGAAAAGCCGCAATGCCCGCAGTGATAACGCGGCTGCTGCTCCATGATCTGCTGCAGCGACTGACGCAGACTTTCCAGCGGCCCTGACAGCCCGGAGCGCGAATCGGTCGAGGTCAGATCGAGCAGGTGGTAGAACCCCATCCAGCTGGGCTCACCCTGTAGATAATCGGCGAGGAAGGCGATGGCCCCGTCACTGTCCCCTTCGCGCTGCATCAACCGAGCCATGGCAATGGAGGGCGCCGCCCCCGGGTAGCGCGGGATAATCTGCTCCAGCAACTTGCGATACCCGTCGGGCTGATCCAGCACGTCATGACAGCGCCGCAGCGGCTCGATGATCTCGGTGACGAAATCGATATCCTGACGGATCACCTGTCGATAGGCCTTGATCGCCGCGGTGTGATCATCCGCGGCCTCGGCGATCTCGCCGCGCAGCAGGCTGGCCCGCACGCAATCCCGATACTCATGTCGGGCGCGGCCGAGATGGTTCAGGGCGGCGTCGGCATCGCCGGACTCGCGTGCGGCTTCCGCCATTTCACAGTGGTACTGGGCAATCACCGGTCGCAGGGCCTGCCCGCGGGCCGATTCCAGCCGACGCGTGGTTTCGATCGCCTGGCGCCAGTCCCGCTCGGCCTCGTAGATCGACAGCAACCCCACCAGCGCCCGTTCCAGAAACATGCCCTGGTCCACCAGTTCGCGGAACAGGTCCTCCGCGCGGTCCAGCACCCCGGCGCGCAGATAATCCTGCGCCAGTTCGAACCGCGCCTGGTTGCGATGGATCGCCTTCAGATTGGGCCGGGCCACCAGGTTCTGGTGGACCCGCAGTGCCCGGTCGACCTCGCCCTGGCGACGGAACAGATTGCCCAGCGCGAGATGGGTCTCGACGGTTTCGTTGTCGACCTCGAGCAGCCGCATGAAGACCTCGATGGCCTTGTCGGCGTCCTCGTTGACCAGATGGCTGATACCACGCAGGTAGTCGGCGTGGACGACCGGCGGATTCTCCTCGGCCGGGCGAAAGCGCCCGCGCAGGTACCAGCCCGACGCCGCTGCCAGGGGCAGCAGCAGAAGGACCAGCCAGAGTCCGTCAAGCATCGTGTATGGGCATGCTCCGCAGGTTGCGGATCTCGGTGCGCGCGTCCTTCAGACCGCGCTGCGTCTTCGCCAGCTCCCGGCGCAACCCCATCATGCGACCGAGCAACAGTAGCAGCGCAATGGCGAAACCGAGCGCGAAGTCCAGGATCAGGACCACGACCAGGGGCACTCGCGCGTCGCTGAACAGCAGATCGACGGTCACCAGCTGAAAGTTGAAAAACCCGAAGGTCACGCCCAGCACCAGGGCGGCCACGAGAACGAGATTGCGGAGCAGTCGGAGCATGCGAGGAAACCCGTGAGGCCTAGCCAAACCAGCGCCAGATTGTAGCAGCCGCGCCAGCCGACCCAGCGGACCGGCTCAGGGACCGCCGTTGACGCGTTCGCGCAGTTCCTTGCCGGGTTTGAAATGGGGCACGTACTTCTCGGGGATATCCACCGACTCACCGGTCTTGGGATTGCGGCCGATGCGCGCCGGGCGGTGATGCACGGAAAAACTACCGAAACCGCGTATCTCGATGCGGCCGCCAATCTCCAGCGCATTGGCCACGCGATCCAGCACCAGTTTGACCGCCAGCTCGACATCCCGGTGTCCGAGATGTGTCTGGCTGGCAACCAGGCGCTCGATCAGTTCGGATTTTGTCATCGAAGCCCCCGCCAATATTGCTCCCACCTTGTTCGAGGCTAGACCAAATACCGGGCACCGACAAGCGGTGCCCGGTCAAGGACTTACTCGCGATCGCCCATCTGCTCCTTGAGCAGATCGCCGAGGCTGGTGGTACCGGTGGTGTTCTCGGTATCGCCGTACTCGCGCAGCGCTTCCTTTTCTTCCTTTTCTTCCTTGGCCTTGATCGACAGGCTGACCGTGCGGTTCTTGCGGTCCAGACCCATGAAACGGGCCTCGACTTCCTCACCCTGCGACAGCACGCTGCGGGCATCCTCGACCCGGTCACGCGCGATGTCGGAGGCGCGGATATAGCCGGAGATATCGTCCGTGAGCTGCACCGTGGCGCCCTTGGCGTCCACTTCGGTGATGGTGCCGGTCACGATGGTGCCCTTCGGATTCGCGGCCACGAAGTCGGACAACGGATCCTGGGCCAGCTGCTTGACGCCCAGCGAGATGCGCTCGCGGTCGGAGTCGATGGACAGCACCACGGCTTCCACTTCCTCGCCCTTGCGATAGTTGCGCACGGCCTCTTCGCCCTGCTCGTTCCACGACAGGTCGGACAGATGCACCAGGCCGTCGATGCCGCCGGGCAGACCGACGAAAATACCGAAATCGGTGATCGACTTGATCTGGCCGGATACGGTGTCGCCCTTCTGGTGATTCTGCGAGAAATCGTCCCAGGGGTTGGCGCGGCACTGCTTCATGCCCAGCGAGATGCGACGGCGCTCTTCGTCGATCTCGAGCACCATGACCTCGACTTCCTCGCCGACGTCCACCACCGCACCCGGGTTGACGTTCTTGTTGGTCCAGTCCATTTCGGAGACGTGGACCAGACCTTCGACACCCTCTTCGATCTCCACGAAGGAGCCGTAGTCGGTGATGTTGGTGACGTTACCGAACAGGCGGGTGTTCTCCGGGTAGCGGCGGGCGATGTTGACCCAGGGGTCGTCACCCAGCTGCTTGAGGCCCAGTGACACGCGGGTGCGTTCACGGTCGAACTTGAGCACCTTGACCTCGATCTCGGCGCCGACTTCGACCACTTCGGAGGGATCCTTGACCCGCTTCCAGGACATGTCGGTGATGTGCAGCAGACCGTCGATGCCGCCCAGATCCACGAACGCACCGTAGTCGACCAGATTCTTGACGATGCCCTTGAGCACCACGCCTTCCTGCAGGGTCTCCAGCAGCTGCTTGCGCTCCTCGCTGTATTCTTCCTGGAGCACGTCGCGGCGCGAGACCACCACGTTGTTGCGGGCGCGATCCAGCTTGATCACGCGGAACTCGAGCGGCTTGCCTTCCAGATAGGTGGTGTCGCGCACCGGGCGCACATCGACCAACGAACCCGGCAGGAACGCGCGGACGTTGCCCACGTCCACGGTGTAACCACCCTTGACCTTGCCGCTGATGGTGCCGGCCACCGATTCGCTCTTCTCGTAGGCGGTGTTGAGGAAATCCCAGGTGCGGATGCGCTCCGCCTTTTCCTTGGACAGCCGGGTGGCGCCGAAGCCGTCCTCAACCGCTTCCAGAGCGACCTCGACCCGGTCGCCCACGTTGATCGAGAGTTCGCCGCGCTCGTCGTAGAACTCCTCAATGGGGATGACACCTTCGGACTTCAGTCCGGCATCGACGATGACCACGTCGGACTTGATTTCCAGCACCTCGGCATCGACCAGCGATCCGGGGAGCATGGTCTGCCCCTTGAGGCTTTGTTCAAATAGCTCGGCAAAACTTTCAGTCATGGTTGAGGAAATTTCCTACGGCCTCCGGCGGATGCGGGTCGTTGCCCGGCTGGCGAAGTGCCGTGTTGTTGTGTGAAACCGCCGACACGAACGTTGCGTCCGGGCCGGTCCGTTGATGCCCTGATGGGCCCCCTTCTTCTCGTCAGGCCAGCCCGCGCTCGGACAGCAATCCGAATACGCGTGCCAGCGTTTGCTCGACGGCCTCGCCGGTGGTGTCCACCTCGACGGCATCGGCCGCGGGTTTCATCGGCGAGTGCGTGCGCGCTTGATCCCGCGCGTCCCGCTCGACAATGTCCCGGTAAATCTGATCAATGTTAGCACCGCCCCCGGACAGCGACAACTGCTCGTACCGGCGCCGCGCCCGCTCGTCCGGACTGGCGGTGACATAGAGCTTGAGCTCGGCATCCGGAAATACCACCGTGCCCATGTCGCGGCCGTCCGCGATCAGGCCGGGCGCGCGGCGCAATCGTCGCTGCAGTTCGAGCAGCGCCGTCCGCACCGGCGGGTGCGCAGCAAAGCCGGACGCCAGCCGTGCCACAGATTCGTCGCGGATCACCGCGGTTACGTTCTCTCCGGCCAGCAGCACCGCCGCATCGCTGCCATCGCCCGCCACCGGAAACGCCACATCGAGCGCCGCCGCGGCGGCCGCCGCCCGCGCCACATCCGCCGACGTCTCGGGGTCCCAGCCTTCGCGGGCGGCCACCACCGCCACCAGCCGATAAAGCGCGCCCGAATCGAGCAGATGCCAGCCCAGGCGGGCCGCCACCAGCCGGCTCAACGTACCCTTGCCGGAGCCGCCGGGCCCGTCGAACGCCACCACCGGGGCCAATCGGTGATTGTTCTGTTCACTCGGCGTGCTCATGCCGAATCCCCGGTGCGCACGGCGACATCCAGCCCGAGCTGGCCGGCCACCGTTTCGAAGCCGGGGAACGAGGTGGCGATATTGGCGCAGTCGTCGATCCGGACCACCCCCTCGGCCCGCAGGCCGGCGATCGCGAATGCCATCGCCACCCGGTGGTCGCCGTGGCTGTCGACCCGCGCGCCCGTCAGCGGGCCGCCGGTGATGTCGATGCCATCCTCGTATTCGGTGACCGCGACGCCCATCGCCCGCAGGCCGGTTGCCATCACCGCCAGGCGGTCGCTCTCCTTGACCCGCAGTTCGGCGGCGCCACGCAGTCGAGTGGTGCCGGACGCACAGGCCGCGGCCACGAACAGCACGGGAAATTCGTCGATAGCCAGCGGCACCAGCGCCGGGTCGATGTCAATGCCGGTCAGCGGGCCGCCGCGTACGTACAGGTCGGCCACCGGCTCGCCGCCGCACATCCGCTCGTTGCGGCACTCGATGGCGGCGCCCATCGATCGCAGTATCTGCAGCACACCGGTGCGCGTGGGATTGATGCCCACGGCTTCGATTAGCAGATCGGCATCGGGACTGATTGCCCCGGCCACCAGAGCGAATGCCGCCGAGGAGATATCCGCCGGCACCTCGATTGCCCCGCCCTGCAGGGACTGGCCGCCGGCCAGGCTTACAACGTTGCCGGTCCGCGTCACCGCCGCACCCAGCGCCTGGAGCATGCGTTCGGTGTGGTCGCGACAGACGCCCGGCTCGATCACCGCCGTTTCGCCGCTCGCATACAGCCCGGCCAGCAGCAGGCAGGAGGCCACCTGGGCGCTGGCAACGGGCATATCGTAGTGGATGCCGGCAAGCCGGGCCCCGCCGCCGATGCGCAGCGGCGCCCGCCCCTGATCGTCGCCGGCGATAGCCGCGCCCATCAGCCGCAGCGGGTCGATCACCCGTTTCATGGGGCGTCGCTGCAGGCTGTCGTCGCCGGTGAGGGTCACATCGAATGCCTGTCCGGCCAGCAGCCCCGCGAGCAGCCGCATCGACGTGCCGGAGTTACCCAGATCGAGCGGCTCGGCCGGCGGCTGGAGACCATCGCGGCCCACGCCGTCCACCACGAGCTGATCACCCCGGCGCGCGATCGACACCCCCATCGCTTGGAAGGCCCGCATGGTGGCCAGGCAATCCTCGCCCTCGAGAAAACCGCTGATGTCGCTGCGGCCTTCCGCAATCGCCGCCAGCATCACGGCCCGGTGGGAGATCGACTTGTCGCCCGGCACCCGAACCACCCCGGCGGGCGATGCCAGGCCGCGGACGTCCCAGTCGACCCGGTTCATGTCCGGCCCGTGCGGTTGTCCACGAACCGGTCGCGCACGGCTTTGGCCCGCTCGAAACGCCGGTTGACGGCGTCGCGGTCGTTATCGGCCAGCGCCTGGCGCAGGGTGTTCAACTCGGCCAGATAGCGATCGATCACGGGCAACAGACAGTCGCGGTTGGCCTGCACGATGTCGCTCCACATGGCGGGGCTGCTACTGGCAATGCGGGTGAAATCGGCGAATCCGCCCGCGGCGTAATCGAAGATTTCCTGCTGTTCGTCGAGGCCGGCCAGGGTATCGACCAGCTGGTAGGCCAGCACGTGCGGCAGATGGCTGGTCGCGGCCAGCACCGCGTCGTGATGCTCGGGCGTCATCTCGCAGACCTGCGCCCCCGCCGCCTCCCAGAGACCGCGCACCGTGGAAACTGCCGCCGGATCGGTTTCGGTGTCGGGCGTCAGAATCACCCGGCGGTTTTCGAACAGCGCCGCGAAGGCGGCGTCGGCGCCGCTGTATTCGGTCCCCGCCACCGGATGGCCCGGCACGAACCGTGCTGCAGCTCGCCCCAGGATGCGCCGGGCGTCCGCCACCACGCCGGTTTTGGTGCTGCCGGCATCGGTAACGATCGTCCGGTTACCCAGCGCGGGGGCGATATCGGCCAGTACCGCCGCGGTGGCACCAACCGGTACGGCCAGCAGCACCAGGTCGGACCGGGCTGCGGCGTCCGCCGGCGACTCGGCGATTTCGTCAATCAGGCCAAGTTCCAGCGCGCGCTCCAGGTTGGCCCGACCGCGACCGGCGCCGATCAACCGATCGACACAGCCCGCCCGCCGCCATGTCGCAGCCGCGGAGCCGCCGATCAGACCCACGCCGATAATCGCGACCGATGTCACGCGTGTCGTGCTCATCCAGTCCGACCCAACACGCGGGCCATCGCCGCCAGAAAGCGTTCGTTCTCGGCCTCGGTACCCACGGTGATACGCAAATGGCGCGGCAGGCCATAACCCGCCATCGGCCGGACGATCACGCCCTCCCGCAGCAGGGCCTGAAAGGCCTGATCGCCATCCATGCCCATGTCCGCGGTGACGAAGTTGGCCTGCGACGGCAGCACCTGGCCGCCGAGCGCTTCCAGGCCAGCGGTCAGGGCGGGTAGCGCCGCATTATTGTGATCGACGGATCGGGTCAGGTGAGCCTCGTCGCCCAGCGCCGCCTCGGCCGCAGCCAGGGCCAGGCTGTTGACGTTGAACGGCTGGCGTACCCGGTTGAGCCGGTCGGCGATATCCGCATGCGACAGGGCATATCCCACCCGCATCCCGGCCAGCCCGTAGGCCTTGGAGAACGTCCGGGTCACCACCAGATTGGGATAGCGTTCAAGCCAGGCGCGGCTGTCCGGCCGCTGATCCGGCGACTGATATTCGCAGTAGGCCTCGTCCAGCACCACCATCACCCGGGCCGGCACCTGTTCCAGCAACGACTCGATCGCCGCCGGCGACAGCCAGGTACCGGTGGGATTGTTGGGATTGGCGATGAACAGGATGCGGGTGTCGTCATCCACCATCGCGGCCAGCTGCCCGGCATCATGGCCGTATGGCATAGCCGAATCCGGCGCCCGGGCCTCGGCCCAGCGCACCCCCGCGTTCATGCCCAGGGCCACCAGCCCATAGATCGCGAAGGCGTGCCGCGCCATCACGATGTTGGTGCCAGATCCGAGCAGAATCTGCCCCAGCAGGCACAGCAGATCGTTGGAGCCATTGCCGAGCGTGATGCGCGCCGGGTCGATGTCGTGAAACGACGCCAGGGCCTGCTTTAGCCGGTAGCCGGTGCCGTCCGGATAGCGGGCGCCTTCGGTGGCTGCCTCGGTCACCGCTGCCACGGCCTTGGGCGAGGGGCCGAACGGATTTTCGTTGGAGGCAAGCTTGATGATGTCGGTCAGACCCAGCTCCCGGCGCAGGGTCTCCACCGGCTTGCCGGGTTCGTAGGGCGCCAGGGACTGGATCCCCGCATTGACATGGTCGAGCAGCGAACTGGGCATCGGCGAGAAAACGGTTGGCGTAAGTGGCGGCAGCGCCGTCAGAGCACGGCCCGGGGATAGGACCCCAGAATCTTGAGATGGGCCGCTTCGGCCTCGATCCGGTCGATCACCTGCCGGACGCGATCCTCGGCCACGTGGCCTTCCAGATCGATGAAGAAATTGTAGTCCCAGGCCTGACGCCGGGACGGCCGCGACTCGATGCGCGACAGGTCCACCCCGGCGTCGGCTGCCGGGGCCAGTAGCCGATGCAGCATGCCAGGCCGGTTGTGGATGGATACCAGAATGGACGTCATGTCCTCGCCGGTGGCCGGCACCGACTGCTGGCCCAGCACCAGGAAACGGGTGGTGTTGTTGGGCTCGTCCTCGATATTGGCGCACAGGATCGGCAGCTCGTAGAGCTCCGACGCCGCCCGGCCGGCAATCGCGGCGGCGGCTGGCTCGTCGCGGACCATGCGGGCTGCCTCGCCGTTGCTGGCAACCGCCTCGCGCATCACGCTGGGCAGCTTGGCGTCCAGCCACTTGCGGCACTGCGCCAGCGACTGGGCATGCGACACCACCCGCTTGACCTCGCTGAGGTCTGACGCATGCGACAACAGATGATGATGCACCGCCAGGGCTACCTCGCCGACAATCGACAGCCGGCTGCCGACCAGCTGGTCCAGCGTGTGACTGACCACGCCCTCGGTGGAGTTCTCCACCGGCACCACGCCGTAATCGGCGTTGCCAGCCTCCACTTCGCGGAATATCTCGTCGATCGCCGCCAGCGGTACCGCCGTGACCGAATGCCCGAAATGCTTGTAGACAGCCGCCTGGGTGTAGGTGCCTTCCGGCCCCAGGTAGGCCACCTTGAGCGGCGACTCAAGGGCCAGACAGGCCGACATCACCTCGCGCATCAGACGCACGACGGTTTCGTCGGACAACGGCCCGCGGTTGCGCGCCGCCACCGCCCGCAGGACCTCGGCCTCGCGGGCGGGGCGATAGCAGTCGCCGGCCTCGCCGTCGATGTCGGCCTTGATGCGGGCAATCTCCTGGGCCAGACCCGCCCGTTCGCCGATCAGCGCCTGCAGCTGCTCGTCGAGCCGGTCGATGCGGTCACGCGCCGCCTTGAGGCCATCGTCGGTCATGGTGTCAGCTGCTGCGTTCGCTCACGGCGTTGAGATAACGTACCGACAATACGCCTTCAATGCCCCGGATTTCCTCCAGCACCGCCTCGTCGGCTTCGGTGTCGACATCCACCAGGGTATAGGCGATCTGGTTGCGCGACTTGTTGATCAGGTCCGCGATGTTGAGTTCATGCCGGGCCAGGGTGGAGGAAATCTGCCCCACCATGTTGGGCACGTTGGCGTTGACGATGCAGATGCGATGCGCGCCGTCGGTGGGCGGCATGATGGTTTCGGGGAAATTCACCGAATTGCGGACGTTGCCCACCTCGAGGTAGTCCCGGATCTGATCCGCCACCATCACCGCACAGTTGTCCTCGGCCTCGTCCGTGGAGGCACCCAGATGCGGCAGCGACACCACCTTCGGGTGATTCTTCGACGCCATCGTGGGGAAGTCGCACACATAGCTACTCAGCTTGTCGGCATCCAGCGCTTCCAGCACCGCCGCCTCGTCCACGATTTCGGCCCGGGAGAAGTTGAGCAGCACCGCCTGCTGGCGCATCAGGCGCAGGCGCTTGGCGTCGATCAGATTCTCGGTGGCCTCGACCAGCGGCACGTGAATCGACACGAAATCGGAGCGCGAGAGGAGCTCATCCACCGATAGCGCCTGCTCCACGCCGGCATGCAACCGCCAGGCATTGCTCACGGTAATGCCCGGGTCGTAGCCGAGCACGTTCATGCCCAGATCACGGGCCGTGTTGGCCACCTTCACGCCGATGGCGCCCAGGCCAACCACACCAATGGTCCGGCCCGGCAGTTCCACGCCCTTGAACTGCTTCTTGCCGGCTTCGACCTTCTTCTTAAGGCCCGGCTCGCTGTCATCCAGCTTCTGCACGTAATCCCAGGCCTGGACGATGTTGCGGGCCGCCAGGAACAATCCGGCCAACACCAGCTCCTTGACCGCGTTGGCGTTGGCGCCGGGGGCGTTGAACACCGGCACGCCGCGCTCGCTCATGCGATCGACCGGGATGTTGTTGACCCCGGCGCCGGCACGACCGATGGCCTTGATCGTGTCGTCCAGATCCAGGCCGTGCATGTCGGCCGACCGCACCATCACGGCATCGGGCCGCGATAGCTCGGAAGCCACTTCGTAGAGATTACGGGGAAACCGATCGAGTCCGAGCGGCGAGATGTTGTTAAGCGTCTGAATTCGGTACATGGGCTCTTGCTTTGAAGAAAACTTTAACCACAGATTTCGCAGGCTAACGCAGAGATTTAACGGAAATTCTCAACCATTTATTTCCATTATTTAATCTGTGAAATCTGCGTAATCTGCGGTTACCACTTATCGGCGTGGACGCAATGCTTGCGTCAGCCGTTGCGCTGTTCGAAATCGCGCATGAAATCGATCAGCGCTTCCACGCCGGCCTCCGGCATGGCGTTGTAGATGCTCGCGCGCATGCCGCCCACCGACCGATGACCCTTGAGCGACGACAGGCCGGCTTCCCCCGCTTCGCTGAGGAAGCTCTTGTCCAGACCGTCGTCCGCCAGCAGGAACGGCACATTCATGCGTGACCGGGCAGCCGGATCCACCGGGTTGCGGTAGAAGTCACTCTGATCGATGAAGTCGTACAGCCGCGATGCCTTGCGGGCGTTGGTGGCAGCCATGGTCTCCAGGCCACCATTGTCCAGCAGCCAGCGGAACACCAGGCCACAGACGTACCAGGCGAAGCAGGACGGCGTATTGAGCATGGAGTCGGCCTCCAGCTGGGCCTGCCAGTCCAGCACCATCGGCGTGGCCGGCGCCGCGTGGCCGAGCAGGTCGTCCCGGACGATCACCATGCAGATGCCCGCGGGGCCCGCGTTCTTCTGGGCGCCGGCGTAGATCACGCCGTAACGCGACACGTCCACCGGCCGCGACAGGAAGTTCGACGACATGTCGGCCACCAGCGGCACGTCACTGCCCAGGTTGGGGTCGTTCGGGAACTCCACGCCCTGGATGGTCTCGTTGGGCGTGATGTGCACGTAGCGAGAAGCGGCATCCAGATCCCAGTCGCTCTGATCGGGAATCGAGGTGAAACCGTCGTCGCCGGTCGCGGCCACGCGGGCGTCGAGATACTTGCCGGCTTCCTTGTGGGCCTTCTTGCCCCAGTTGCCGGTCACGATGTAGTCAGCCCGATCGCCGGGCAGATTCAGTGGCACGCCGGCGAACTGGGCGGTGGCCCCGCCCTGCAGGAACAGGATGCGGTAGTTGTCCGGCACCGCCAGCAGCGTGCGCAGATCCTGCGTGGCCTGCTCGGCGATGGATACGAACTCCGGCCCGCGGTGGCTCATTTCCATGACGGACATGCCGCTGCCCTGCCAGTCCAGCATGTCGTCGCGCACCTGGGCGAGCACGCTTTCCGGCAACGTCGCCGGGCCTGCACTGAAATTGAACACTCGTGCCATGTAAACCTTCTTGTGTTGAAGAATGCGATGAAAGACCCGTCGTTTCGCGGGCGCACAGCCTGAACGACTATCGTGACCCGCCCATGGCAGGACGGCGAGAATCGCGTCGGCGCGGGCGCCGGATCGGTGCGACTATGCGTCTTCCCCCTCGTCCTCGTCCGCCGCGATGCGGTCGATGCCCACCAGCTTGTGCTCGTCGGCAATGCGGATGATGCGCACGCCCTGGGTATTGCGACCGACGATCGAGATCTCGGCCACCGGCGTGCGGATGAGCGTGCCGATATTGGTGATCAGCATCACCTCGTCGTCGTCGCCGACCTGGGTGGCGCCGATCACGGCGCCGGTCTTCTCGCTCTGGGCCAGCGCCAGCACGCCCTGACCGCCGCGGCCCCGCAGCGGGTAGTCATCCACCGGCGTACGCTTGCCGTAGCCGTGCTCGCTCACGGTGAGGATATGGCCTTCGCGCATCACGATCAGCGCGATCACGGACTGGCCCTTGCCCAGGCGAATGCCGCGCACGCCGGCCGCCACGCGACCCATCGAACGGACATCGGCCTCGGCGAAGCGGATCACCTTGCCGCCGTCGGAGAACAGCATGATCTGGGATTCGCCCTCGGTGAGGTCGACCCCGACCAGCGCGTCATCGGCCCGCAGGTCGATGGCAATGATGCCGTTGGCCCGCGGCCGGGAGAACGATTCCAGCGGGGTCTTCTTGACCGTACCGCGGCGGGTGGCGAAGAACACGTTCTCGCCGGTATCGAAGCTCTTGACCGGCAGCACCTGGCTGATGCGCTCGTCGTTTTCCAGCGGCAGCATGTTGACGATCGGCTTGCCGCGGGCGCCGCGGCCGGCGCTGGGCAGTTCGTACACCTTCAGCCAGTAGACCTTGCCGGCCGAGGAGAAGCACAGCAGCGTGTCGTGGGTGTGGGTCACCCACAGCTTGTCGATGAAATCCTCGTCCTTGGTCTTGGTGGCCGAACGGCCGCGACCGCCCCGCCGCTGCGCCTGATACACGTCGAGCGGCTGGGACTTCACGTAGCCCTCGTGGGTCAGTGTGACCACCACGTCCTCGGGCGTGATCAGGTCCTCGGTGGTCAGATCCAGATGATCGTCGAGAATCTCGCTGCGGCGTTCATCGCCGTACTGCTCCTTGATTTCCACCAGCTCGCCGCGGATCACCTCGAACAGCCGGGCGTCCGAGGAGAGAATCTCGATGAAGTCGGCGATCTCGGCCAGGAGCTTCTCGAACTCCTCGATGATCTTGTCCTGCTCCAGCCCGGTAAGGCGGTGTAGGCGAAGGTCCAGAATCGCCTGGGCCTGGGTTTCGGTCAGCCGGTAGCCCTGGTCGGTCATGCCGAATTCTTCCGGCACGTCCAGCGGACGGGAGGCATCCGCCCCGGCCCGGCCCAGCATGTCGGTGAGTTGGCCCGGCGGCCAGGTGCGGCTGATCAGCCCCTCGCGGGCCTCGGCGGGGCTGGCCGAGGCGCGGATCAGTTCGATCACCTCGTCGATATTGGCCAGCGCCACCGTGAGCCCTTCCAGCACATGGGCCCGGGCGCGGGCCTTGGCCAGCTCGAACTGGGTGCGCCGGGTCACCACCTCGCGCCGATGGCGCAGGAAGGCCTGCAGAATCTGCTTGAGATTGAGCGTGCGCGGCTGGCCGCCATCCAGCGCCACCATGTTGATGCCGAACACCATCTGCATCTGCGAGTGGCGATACAGGTTGTTCAGGATCACTTCCGGCGTCTCGCCGCGGCGCAGCTCGATCACCATGCGCATGCCGTCCTTGTCGGACTCGTCGCGCAGCTCCGTGATGCCCTCCAGCCGCTTCTCCTTGACCATCTCGGCGATCTTTTCCAGAAGCCGGGCCTTGTTCACCTGGTAGGGCAGCTCGGTGACCACGATCGCCTGCTTGCCGCGCTCGTCGATGTCCTCGATGTGCGCGCGGGCCCGCATCCACATGCGACCGCGGCCGGTGCGGTAGGCCTCGCGGATGCCGTCCACGCCGTTGATGATGCCGGCGGTGGGCAGATCCGGGGCCGGCACGTACTGCATCAGGTCATCGATGGTCAGCTCGGCGTCGTCGATCAGGGCGATGCAGGCGTTGATCACCTCGCCCAGATTGTGCGGCGGGATGTTGGTGGCCATGCCCACCGCGATACCGGTACCGCCGTTGATCAGCAGATTGGGCAGCCGCGTGGGCAGCACCGCCGGCTCGGTCTCGGATTCATCGTAGTTGGGGATGAAATCGACCGTGTCCTTGTCGATATCGGCGAGAATCTCGTGGGCCAGCTTGGCCATGCGCACTTCGGTGTAGCGCATGGCCGCCGGCGCATCGCCGTCCACCGAACCGAAGTTGCCCTGCCCGTCCACCAGCATGTAGCGCATGGAAAAGTCCTGGGCCATGCGCACGATGGTGTCGTACACGGCCGAGTCGCCATGCGGGTGGTACTTACCGATCACGTCGCCGACCACGCGGGCCGATTTCTTGTAGGGCTTGTTCCAGTCGTTGCCCAGTTCCCGCATCGCGTGAAGCACGCGCCGGTGGACCGGCTTGAGGCCGTCACGCACGTCCGGCAGGGCACGGCCCACGATCACGCTCATGGCGTAATCCAGGTAGGACTGCCGCATCTCGTCCTCGAGATTGACCGGCAGAATCTCTTTTGCAACCTCGGCCATAGATGTACACACGTTCATGCGGGCCGGCCGCATGTGCGGCCCGGGCCGGGAGGTGGGTGCCCGGCGTGCGGATGCGCACGCAAGCAGGCCTGATCAAGCGCCGCATTTTAGCATAGGCCGGGCATGCCGACACCTGCCGCGAGGCCCCGTCTGATATAGTCCCGGCCATCGCGATATCGCCCTCACACGCCCCTGAATGAGTGCCTCCCGCCAGCCCATCGACACGCTGATCCTGCCGCGCTGGTTGATTCCGGTGGTGCCCGCGGGCGCGGTGCTTGAAGGCCATGCCCTGGCGGTGGACGGCGGCCGCATTCGGGCGGTACTGCCGGCCGACGAGGCCGCGGCACGCTTTGCCGCCCGGGAGACCATCAAACTCCCGCGTCAGGCCCTGATTCCTGGCCTGATCAACGCCCACACCCACGCGGCGATGAATCTGATGCGGGGGCTGGCCGACGATCTGCCGCTGATGGAGTGGCTGCAGGAACACATCTGGCCGGCGGAGGGGCGTTTCGTGTCGGAAGGCTTCTGCGCCGATGGCGTCCAGCTGGCGGCCGCCGAAATGCTGCGCGGCGGCACCACCTGCTTCAACGACATGTACTTTTTCCCCGATGTCACCGCCGCCACCACGGCGCGCATCGGCATGCGGGCAGCCGTGGGCATGATCCTGATCGATTTCCCCACCCCCTGGGCCAGCACCACCGAGGAATACCTGGCCAAGGGCCAGCAGGTGCGTGACGCCTACCGGGACCATCCGCTGATCAGCACCAACTTCGCCCCGCATGCGCCCTACACGGTGTCCGACGAGCCGCTGCGGGCGGTCCGCACCCGGGCCGACGAGATGGACCTGCGGGTTCACATGCACGTGCACGAAACCGCCTTCGAGGTGGAACAGGCCGAGCAGCAGGACGGCCGGCGGCCGCTGGCCCGGCTGGCCGACCTGGGTCTGGTCACGCCCAATCTGCTGGCGGTGCACATGACCCAGCTCACGGAAAGCGAGATCGAGGACTGCGCCCGCGCCGGCGTCCACGTGCTGCATTCGCCGGAGTCGAATCTTAAGCTGGCCAGCGGCCTGTGCCCGGTGGCGAAATTGCTGGACGCCGGGGTCAACGTGGCGCTCGGCACCGACGGCGCCGCCAGCAACAATGATCTGGACATGATCGGCGAGATGCGCACCGCCGCCCTGATCGGCAAGCTTGCCGCCGGTGACGCGGCCGCCCTGCCCGCCGCCACCGTTCTGCAGATGGCCACCCTCAACGGCGCCCGGGCGCTGGGCCTGGACGCGGACACCGGCTCCCTGGAGCCAGGCAAGTGGGCGGATTGCACCGCCATCGACCTGGACACACCGGAAACCCGCCCGCTGTACGACCCGGTGGCGCAGATCGTCTACAGCAGCGACCGTCGTCAGGTCACCGACACCTGGGTGGCCGGCAAACGTTTGCTGCGTGACCGCCAGCTGACCACCATCGATCTTGACGACACGCTGGCCCGCGTCGATCACTGGCAGGCCGCGCTCGGTAAGGCCTGACTCCGGACGAATCCTCATGCCAAGCAATCAACAGGAAGAACTCGCCAAATTCGACGCCCTGGCCCAGCGCTGGTGGGACCCGGAAGGCGACATGCGCCCCCTGCATGACATCAATCCCGCACGCACCGCCTGGATCGACCGCCAGGCGGGGCTGTCCGGCAAGCGCGTGCTCGACGTGGGCTGCGGCGCCGGGCTGCTGAGCGAGGCGATGGCCCGTGCCGGCGCCGACGTGACCGGCATCGATCTTGCCCCCGGTCTGATCGAGGCCGCCACTGCCCATGGCGCCGACGGTGGCCTGGCCATCAGCTATCGCTGCCAGAGCACCCGTGATCTCGCCGCCGAGGCCGCCGGCGGTTTTGACCTGGTCACCTGCCTGGAAATGCTCGAGCATGTCGACGAGCCCGGCGTGATCGTGGATGACTGCGCCCGGCTGGTGAAACCCGGCGGCACCGTCGTGTTTTCCACCATCAATCGCAGCCCTGCCGCCTGGCTGCTGGCGATTGCCGGCGCCGAATACGTGCTCGGCCTGCTGCCGCGCGGTACCCACGACTACGCCAAGTTCATCCGGCCGTCGGAACTGTCCGGCTGGGCACGCCACAGCGGACTGGCTACCCGGGAGATCACCGGCATGCACTACAACCCCTTCCTGCGCACAACCCGCTTCGGCGGCCGTCCGGACGTCAACTACTTCCTGCACGCGGTCCGACCGACCGGTGACGGCGTATGAGCCGTCACGGGGTCCTGCTGGACCTGGACGGCACCCTGCTCGACACCGCCCCCGATCTGGCCGGCGCCCTCAACGACCTGCGCCGTGACCGGGGGATGACGCCCCTGCCCCTGGCTGCGCTACGCCACACCGCCTCGATGGGCGGGCGTGGCATGCTTGCCCGCGGCCTGGGCCTGACACCGGATGATCGCGACTATTCAGATGCTTACACGAACTTTCTGACCTGTTACCGGGAACGTCTCACGGACACCGTCCAGCCGTTTCCCGGTATCCGCGCCGCGCTGGCCGAGATCGCGGCAGCCGGCCATGCCTGGGGCG
This sequence comes from Spectribacter acetivorans, assembly GCF_031846305.1. NCBI lineage: Bacteria > Pseudomonadati > Pseudomonadota > Gammaproteobacteria > Salinisphaerales > Salinisphaeraceae > Spectribacter > Spectribacter acetivorans. The sequence goes on along the minus strand of NZ_JAVRHY010000002.1, from coordinate 34,699 downwards.
TCGTTACCAACAAGATGCTCGCGCTGGCCGAGCCGCTGATGACGGCCATGGCCTTTTCCCCGCCGCCCGCCTGCGTGATCGGTGGCGACAGCGCGCCCCGCGCCAAACCCCATCCCGATCCGCTGCTGCTGGCCTGCGAACAGCTCGGGCTGGCGCCGGCCGATTGCGTGTACGTCGGCGATTCCGACCGCGACATCGCCGCCGGCCGGACCGCCGGCATGCCCACCATCGGCGTGCTGTATGGCTATTTCGACGGCGACGAGGACGTCGCCGGCTGGGGCGCCGATCAGCTCATCACCCAGGCATCGGAACTGCCCGCTGCCGTGGCCGACCTTCTGTCCACCCGGGAAACCCATGCCTGAACCCGCATTGCAGGATCGCGTGATCCTGATCACCGGCGCCACCGGCGGTTTCGGTGCCGCGCTGGCCGAGGCCGCCGCCGCGGCTGGTGCCCAGCTGGTACTGGCCGGCCGCCAGCAGAAGAAGCTGGAGGCCCTGTCCGACCGCATCACTGCGGCCGGCGGGCCTGTCCCCTGCCTGTTCCCGGTGGATTTCACCCGCGCCAGTGGCGACCCCTATCAATTGCTGGCCGAGGGGATCGAGGCCGATCTGGGCCGGCTGGATGGCGTGGTCCATGCCGCCGCGCGCTTCCAGGCGCTCACGCCGCTGGCCGGGCTGGAACTGGAGGAATGGCAGCGCGCGCTCCACCTGGGCGTGACCGTGCCATTCGCCCTCACCCGGGCCTGTCTGCCGCTGCTGGGCCGGTCGCCCGATGCCTCGGTGGTCTTCATGGATGACGCGGTCGGGCGTGGGGACAACGCATTCTGGGGCGGCTATGCGGTCGCCAAAGCGGGGCTGTCGTCGCTGATGACGCTGTTCGCCACCGAGCACGGACATCGCGACGACCTTCGCTTCAACGCCCTGCGGCCGGGGCCGATGGCCACACCATTGCGGGCTCGCGCCTTTCCCAGCCAGGACGAGAAAGCGCAACCGACCGATCAGGCGGTGTCGGCCTGCCTGCACCTCCTGGGACCGTCAGGCCGCGGCATCAACGGGCAAACGCTGGATCCGGATCAGAGCGATCTAGGGGGCTGCTGAAAAAGCAGCCACCTAGAGCGGGACAGGGATGTCCCTCCGGCGATCAAGCATGTAAATGCTTGATCGATCGAAGCCGAGTCCGGACCTGGGCCGGCCTCGGCGTGCTGGAAAAGGACAGGACAGTCCTTTTTCAGCAACGCCCTAGCGCCCGGACAGACCCACCGCGCGTGCCAGCGCCGCCACTTCCTTCGGCGCCAGTTCCCGCCAGCCCCCGGCCTTGATCCCGGTGGGCAGCGGCACCGGGCCGAAACGCACCCGCATCAGCCGGCTGACCTCCACGCCCTGGCTGGCCCAGAGCCGCCGCACCACGCGGTTGCGGCCCTCGGTCACGGTCACGCGGAACCAGCGGTTGGCCCGGCTGGGATTCTCCCCTTCCAGGATCCGGTCGAAACGGGCCAGCCCGTCCTCGAGCATCACCCCTTCCGTGAGCCGATCGAGCATGGGCTCATCGACGGGCCCATGCACGCGCACGGCGTACTCACGCTCCAGACGATGGCTGGGATGTTCCAGGCGCCGCTTGAGCTCGCCATCGGTGGTCATCAGCAGCAAACCGGAAGTGTTGACATCCAGCCGTCCCACCGCCAGCCAGCGTCCGGCCGCAAGCCGCGGCAGCTTGGCAAACACCGTGGGCCGGCCCTGGGGGTCACGCCGGGTGACGACCTGATCCACGTGTTTCTTGTAGGCCAGCACGCGGCGTGGCACCGAGGCCGCCCGGGCGGTGGAAAGCGGTCGACCATCCAGGGTGATGCGGTCATCGAGCCCGGTCGGCTGGCCGGGTTCGGCCACCTGATTGTTCACACGGATACGGCCGGCCGCGATCCAGCGTTCGATCTCGCGCCGCGAGCCGTAGCCCGCCCGGGCCAGCATCTTCTGGAGTCGCTCGGCCATCAGTGCAGTGCGTCGGAGGGGGAATCGAGGTCGTCGGTCGTCGGTACCTCGGGCGTGGGTGACGCGTTACCGTCCTCGTCCGCGTCTTGCGCCTCGGACCCGGCGTTGCGCAATCGTTCAGCCGCCGCGTCCAGGTCATCCAGATCACGGATTTCCGGCAACGACGGCAGATCCTCCAGCCGCTTGAGATCGAGATCGTCGAGGAACTGGCTGGTGGTGCCGAACAGGGCCGGGCGCCCCGGCACTTCCCGGTAGCCCACCACGCGCACCCACTCGCGTTCCAGCAGCGTCTTGATAATGGACGATGACACCGACACCCCGCGCACCTCCTCGATCTCGCCGCGCGAAATCGGCTGGCGATAGGCGATCAGTGCCAGGGTCTCCAGCAGTGCTCGCGATAGCTTGGGCGGGCGCTCCTCCCACAGCTTGCCGAGCAGGCCGGCATAGTCCGCACTGACGCGAAAGCGCCAGCCCCCCGCCACTTCCACCAGATTCACCGCGCGGCCGGCGTAATCCGACTGCAGCGCCGAGAGTGCCGTACGGATGGCCTTGCGGTCCGGCGCCCCGTCCTCGGCCAGCAGGGTTTCCAGCCGGGCCACGGTCAGCGGGCCGTCGGCGGCCATCAGCAGGGCTTCCACGCAGCCGAGTATCTTTTCCTCAATCATCGCCATCACTCGTGATCACATCGTCGTTGCCGCGGCGGTCGCCCCGGGCGCCGGCCACCTGCAGGGACAGCGGCGCGTAGGGTTCGCTCTGGTCCACTTCCACCAGCGCCTCTCGCACCAGCTCGAGAATGGCCAGGAACGTGACCACCACACCCATGCGGCCCTCGCTTTTCGGGAACAGGCTGGAAAACGGCGTCGCCCCCCGGCCCTGCAGCCGCTGCAGGATGCCGCTCATGCGTTCGCGCACGGACAACGGCTCGCGCTCGATCTGATGATGGGCGAACAACTCCGCCCGCTGCATGACCTCCTTGAAGGCCAGCAACAGGTCGGCCAGCGCCGGAATCGGCTGGGGCCGGTCGATGTCGACCTGCTCGGCCGACAGCTGCACCACCGCCATGTCGCGCCCTACCCGCGGCAGCGTATCGACATTTTCCGCCGCGGTCTTGAACTGCTCGTACTCCTGCAGGCGCCGCACCAGTTCGGCTCGGGGATCGTCGCCTTCGTCCTCCTCGGTACTGGGCCGGGGCAGCAGCATGCGCGACTTGATCTCGGCCAGCATCGCGGCCATCAGCAGATATTCTCCGGCCAGTTCGATCTGCAACTCCTGCATCAGCTCGATGTAGGCCACGTACTGCTGGGCCACGCGCTGGATGGGAATATCGAGAATATCCAGGTTCTGCCGCCGGATCAGGTACAGCAGCAGATCAAGCGGCCCCTCGAAGGCCTCGAGAATGACCCGCAGCGCATCCGGCGGGATGTACAGGTCATCCGGCAGCTGATCCAGGCGTTCGCCGCGGACCAGGATTGCCGCCGGCGGCGGCTCGTCGACGAAATCGGCCGGGTGTTCGCTCATCCGGCCGCGGCCGGAATGAAGCCGCTGACCTCGAACACCCGATCCAGCGTGGGCGCCGCCCGCTCGCGGGCCGCCCGGGCGCCGTCCCGCAGGATGGCGTCGAGGCTGGAGGGATCATCCCGGAACGTCCGGTAGCGTTCCTGCAAGGGCTCCAGAAAGGCCACCACGGCATCCGCCAGCTCGCCCTTGAGCTTGCCGTAGCCTTCCCCGGCGAACCGGGCTTCGAGATCGGCCATGCCCTCGCCGGTGACCGCCGAGTACATCGACAACAGGTTCGACACCCCGGGCTTGGCCGCCTCGTCAAAGCGGATCTCGGCATCGGAATCGGTCACCGCGCGCTTGATCTTCTTGACCACCCGCTTGGGTTCGTCCAGCAGCGCCACGTAGTTGGCCTCCACCTCGTCCGACTTGGACATCTTGGCCGTGGGATCGCCCAGGCTCATGATCCGCGCCCCGACTTCCGGGATGAACGGCTCCGGCACGGTGAACACCTCGGCCTCGTAGCGGGCGTTGAAGCGCTGGGCCAGGTTGCGGGCCAGTTCCAGATGCTGTTTCTGATCGTTGCCCACCGGGACCGCATCGGCCTGATACAGCAGGATGTCGGCCGCCATCAGCACCGGATAGCCGAACAGGCCGGCGTTGATGTTGTCCGCGTGCTTCGACGACTTGTCCTTGAACTGAGTCATGCGGTTGAGCTCGCCCATTGCCGTGTGACAGTTCAGGATCCAGGCCAGCTGCGAATGCGCCGGCACGTGCGACTGCACGAACAGCGTCGATCTGGCCGGATCCAGCCCGCAGGCGAGATACAGGCACAGGAACTCGTGGCAGCGCTCACGCAGGGCCGCCGGGTCCTGGCGCACGGTGATGGCATGCAGGTCCACCAGCGTGAACAGGCAGTCGTGCGTGTCCTGCATCGCCACCCAGTTCTTCAGCGCCCCGATGTAGTTGCCGATGGTGAGACGGCCGGAGGGCTGGATACCGGAAAGAACGACGGGTTTGGCGGTGTTGGCGGACACGCGGCAGCAGGTTGCGAAGACGATGCCCGGATTATACGGAAATCCCGACCCTCAGCCGGTCACAGCGTCCACCGGGCCGCGGCCGACGCGGAGGATGCGCGGCGTGGTATCGGTGAGATCGACCACCGTGGTCGGTTCGATGTTGCAGGCGCCACTGTCCACCACCAGGTCTACGTGCCCACCCAGACGCGCCTGCACATCGTCGGGATCGGACAGCGGGATGTCGTCATCCGGCAACAGTGCGGTCACCGACATGATGGGCGCGTCCAGCGCGGTGGCAATCGCGGTGGCCGTGTGATGGGTGGGCACCCGGATACCGATGGTCTTGCGCTTGGGGTGCCACAGCCAGCGTGGCACCTCGCGAGTGGCCGGTAGCACGAAGGTATAGGGCCCCGGCGTCAGGTTCTTGAGCAGCCGGAAACTGGCGTTTTCCACCTTGGCGTAGGTGGCGATCTCGGATAGATCACGACACAGCAGGGTGAAATAGTGCTCGCGCCCGAAGCCGCGAATCCAGCGGATGCGGTCGATCGCCGGCTTGTTGCCGAGGGCGCAGCCCAGCGCATAGGAGGAGTCGGTGGGATAGGCGATCACCGCGCCGCCGCGCAGCTGATCGGCCACGCGCGCCACCAGCCGCGGCTGCGGGTTCTCGGGATGAATGCGGACGATTTCGGCCATGGCGCGCGAGGATAGCGCACCGGGTCAAGCGACGGCGATGCCGGCGCTGCAGCGGCTCGCCGTCTGTGTACAATCGCGCCCATGAATGCCCTGATGGAATATCTGCCGCTGATCGCCTTCGGCGCCGCCTACTTCCTGTACGACATCTACGTGGCCACCGGTGTGCTGATGGTGGCGCTGATCGTGCTGGTCGCCGGCACCTGGCTGGTCAAGCGCCGGGTGTCAAACATGCATCTGGTCACCCTGGTGCTGGCGGTAGTGTTCGGCGGCCTGACGCTGGTCGTGCACGACCCGCTGTTCATCAAGGTCAAACCCAGCGTTCTGTATGTGGCCTTCGCCCTGGCCCTGGCCGGCAGCGCCTTCATCGGCCGCAAGACGCTGGTGCAGCGGGCGCTGGAATCCCAGATCACGGTGCCCGAACCGATATGGCGTCGGGTGACCTTCCTGGCCACCGGTTTCTTCCTGCTGATGGCGGTGCTCAATCTGGCGGTCGCCTTCAGCTTCAGCGAGACGGTGTGGGTCAACTTCAAGCTGTTCGGCGTGACCGCGCTCAGCCTGGTGTTCATGATCGGCGTGGGCTTCTACCTCAGCCCGCATATCGAGGAATCCGCCAGCGACGAGACCTGACATGCTCTACGCCTTCATCTCCACCGACGTCGACGACAGCCTGCCCCGCCGCCGCACCGCCCGCGAGGCCCATCTGGCGCGGCTGCACGACCTGCAGCAACAGGGCCGCCTGATCCTGGCCGGGCCCTGTCCGGCGGTCGATGCCAATGATCCGGGCGACAACGGCTTCACCGGCAGCCTCGTGGTGGCCGAATTCGACAGCCTGGCCGACGCCCGGGCCTGGGCCGATGCCGACCCCTATATCGAGGCCGGCGTCTACCGGGACACCGTGGTAAAGCCCTTCCGCAAGGTGCTGCCGGCGTGACGGCGGAGCGCGTCCAGCGTATTCGCGAAGCCCTGATCGCCGAACTGGCCCCGGACGAGATCGACGTGCTCGACGAAAGCCACAAGCACATCGGCCACGCCGGGGCCCGCAGCGGTCTCGGTCATTTCGCGGTGGTGATCCGCTCCGCCCGGTTCGCCGGGCACAGCCTGCTGGAACGCCATCGCCTGGTTTACGACGCCCTTGGCGACATGATGAGGACCGACATCCATGCTGTATCCATCCGCGCCCTGGCGCCCGACGACTGATACCACCCCGTCTGCCCGCCGCCTGACCGGCGCCCTGCTACTGGCGGCTGCCTTCGCGCCCGCGGTACAGGCACAGGAGGCCGAGCTGGAACCCATCACCGTGGACTCCTCCCGCATCGAGCGGGATCTACAGGATACGCCGGCCGCGGTGGGCGTGGTCGACGAACAGGACGCCACCCAGGGGCGTCAGGGCCTGCAGCTGGATGAATCGCTGGTACGGGTGCCCGGCGTGTTCGCGCAGAATCGCTACAACTTCGCCCAGAACCTGCGGGTGTCCATCCGCGGCTTCGGCGCCCGCAGTCCGTTCGGCATTCGTGGCATCAAGCTGCTGGTGGACGGCATCCCGGAAACCGTGGTCGACGGGCAATCGCAGTCGGACGCCATTGATCTGACCACGGTGGAGAACATCGAGGTCATCCGCGGGCCGTCATCCGCGCTTTACGGCAACGCCACCGGCGGCGTGATCGACATCGACACGCTTTCCCCCACCGACTATCCGCTGCGCGAGGCGGCCGCGGAATACGGCAGTTTCGGCTACAACCGCATCAGCGCCCGGGCCGCGGAACAGCACGACGGCTGGGGCTACGCCCTGAGCGCCTGGAACCTGAATTACCGCGGCTATCGCGACCAGAGCGAGACCGAGAAGCGCCTGTTCAACGGCAAGTTCAACGTCCAACTGTCCGACGATGCAAGCATCGAGACCGTGGTGCGCGTGCTGGATCAGCCGCTGGGCGAGGACCCGGCCGGGATCGACCGCGGCCAGGTGCAGGACGACCGCCGTCAGGCCTCGGCCAACGCCGCCCGCCTGGATTCCGGCCAGGAAGTCGATCAGCAGACCCTGGGCGTGATCTACGAGCATGCCCTGAGCGACGTGGACCAGTTCACCGGCCGCGTGTTCTACACCCGTCGGGATTTCGAGCAGCAGCTGCCTTTTCCGGGTCCGAGCCTGATTGCGTACACGCGAGACTTCTACGGCACCGGCCTGCAGTACACCCGCACCGCGCCGATCGCCGGTTTTGCCAATCGCTTCACCATGGGCGTGGACGCCGAGTTCCAGTCCGACGACCGCGAGCGCTTCCTGGTGACCGCCCCTGGCGGCCAGCCGGGCACCCGCACCCTGCGACAGCAGGAAGAAGCCGATTCCATCGGCATCTATGCGCAGAACGTGCTGTCGCTGACCGACCGCCTGGACCTGACCACCGGCATCCGCTACGACGACCTGGAATTCACCATCGACGATCGCAGCGCCGGCCCGGGCGATTTCGACGATTCCGGCGAGCGCAGCTTCTCCGAATTCAGCGGTACTATCGGCGCCACCTACGCGGTGACCGAGCGCCACAGCGTGTACACCACCGTGGGCACCGCATTCGAAAGCCCCACCTTCACCGAATTCGCCAATCCCGCCGGCGGGGGCGGTTTCAACCCCGACCTGCAGCCGCAGGAGGCGATCAACTATGAAGTGGGGGCCAAGGGCTTCATTGGCACCCGCATCCGCTATGACCTGGCGCTGTTCCAGGTCGATGTGGAAGACGAGCTGGTGGTGTTCGACATGGGCGAGCGCGACTTCTACGAGAATTCCGGTGAATCCGAGCGCCGGGGCGTGGAGGCGTCGCTGGCCTGGGACATCACCAGCGACCTGAGCCTGAGTGCGGCCTACACCTATTCCGACTTCGCCTTCGAGGAATTCACCGACGTCAACGGCAACGACTTCGCCGGTGAACGCATCCCCGGCATTCCCGAGAGCGTGTTCTTCGGCGAGCTGGCCTGGCGCAAGCCCGGCACCGGCTTCGCCATCCTGGATGTGCAGATCTACGACGAGCTGTACGCCGACAACGCCAATCAGGTGAAGGTGGCCGGCTACGGCGTGGTCAACGGCCGCATCGGCGTGGAGCAGCGGCTATGGCAGAACCTGCTCACGGTGCACGTGGGCATCAACAACATCCTGGACGACGAGTTCTTCAGCAACGTCCGCATCAACGACTTCAACGGGCGCTTCTTCGAGCCGGCCCCGGACCGCAACTTCTACCTGGGGGCGACGCTCAGCCTGTAAGCCACCGGATCAGGCCGTCCCGGTCCAGGTCTCCGCAGCGCAGGGCGGTGATTGCCGGCTTCGCGCCGGCGCCGCCCGGATGCCGGCGCAGCACCGCCATGCCGGTGAGCGTGTCGAAGCCGACCTCGGCCCAGGCCGGCTTGAGCCCCTCGCCGACCATCCGCAGGGCGGGCGGCTCACCGGCGCGGGCGGGCTCCACCGGCCGCAGTTGCCAGCCACGCTGGCCGGCCATGTCCTCGAACACCGGTTGCACCACCTCGGTCAGGCAGCGCTGGACCTCGTCGTGACGATCCGCCCGGCGCTGGTCGAGCTGCGCCTGGGCGTCACGCCGAGCGCGAATTTCTTCGGTGGTTACATCCAGCCAGTGGCTTGCCAAGGTCGATCCCCGTCATCAATCAGTAGGGCAGGCTAAACGCCGCCCGCCGACGGGGCAAGCAACCGGTTAATCCGCCGGCACCAGCCGCAGCAACTTGCCATTGCTACCGTCCGTGAGCAGATAGAGGTAACCGTCGGGGCCGCTGCGGACATCACGAATCCGCATGCCGGCGTCGTCGAGCAGGCGTTCCTCGCCCACCACCTCGCCCGCCTCGAGTTCCAGCCGCGCCAGATGGGTGAGCTTGAGTGCGCCGGCGAACAGGTCGCCCCGCCAGGCCGGAAAGGCGTCGCCCTGATACAGGGCCAGGCCCGACGGCGCGATTGACGGCGTCCAGTGGTGAACCGGCGATACCGTACCCTCCAGCGGCGGTTCCGGCGCGAAGCGGCCGCCGCCGTAGTTCTCGCCGAAGGTGGCCAGAGGCCAGCCGTAGTTGGCCCCCGCGCGGATGCGATTGACTTCGTCGCCGCCCTGCGGGCCGTGTTCATGCAGCCAGATATCACCGGTGTCCGGATGCACGATCATGCCCTGGGGATTGCGGTGCCCGTAGCTGTAGATGCCCGGTCGGGCGCCGGATTCGTCGACGAACGGGTTGTCGTCGGGCACATCGCCATCCAGCGTCAGCCGGATCAGCTTGCCGTGGTACTTGTCCAGGTCCTGGGCGTGCTCCTTGTTGCCGCGTTCGCCGGCGGTCAGGAATAGATAGCCGTCCCGGAACACGATGCGCGACCCGAAATGCCGGCCGCCGCGCACGAACGGCTCGGCAGTGAACAGCACCTCGAAATCCGCCAGCCGGTCGTCATCCAGCCGTGCCCGGCCCAGGCGCGTGGCGTAGCCGCCGTCGCCGGCCGCGGCGTAGCTCAGGTAGATCCATCCGTTGTCGGCGAAATCCGGATGCAGGGCCACGTCCAGCAACCCGCCCTGATTGACCGTCGCCACCTCCGGCACGCCCTCGATGGTCCGAAATTCACCATCGGACAGGCGCAGCAACCGCCCGCCACGCTCGGTCACGAGTCGATCGCCATCCGGCAGGAAGGCCAGCGACCAGGGCTGGTTCAACCCCCCGGCCACCGTTTCCACGCGGAATGTGGCCTCGTCGCTGGTGACAGCGCCGGCCGGCGGCTCACCCGCGGTACAGGCGCTGGCGGCCACCAGGGTCACGGCACCGAGCAGTCGTCGGGGGGCGGCAGTGGCAATCGTCCGGATCATGGTCTGACCTTTTGCAAGCATGGAAGTCGATTACTGCGACCCGTTCTCACCGGTTTCGTTCGCCAGCAGCGCCTGCAGGCCGGCCTCGTCGAGCAGGGTCACACCCAGCCGCTCGGCCTTGTCCCGCTTGGAACCGGGATCGGCCCCGGCCACCACGTAATCCGTCTTGCGGGACACGCTGGAGGTCACCCGACCCCCGGCGGCCTCGATGGCGGCCCGGGCCTGATCGCGGGTCCAGTCCGCCAGGCTGCCGGTGAGCACGAAGGTCCTGCCGGACAGGGGCTGGCCGCCGGCGTCGGCGGGGTCTGCCTGCGGCCAGCTCACACCGGCCGCGCGCAGATCGGCGATGATCTCGCGGTTGTGCGGTTCGGCGAAGAAATCGCCGAGCTGGCCGGCTACCCGCGGGCCGATGTTGGGGACCTGGCGCAGCGGGTCGTCGCGCAGTTGCTTGTCGGCGGCCGCCTCGTCACCCTCGGCCTCGGCCAGCGCGGCGCGGCGATGGTCGGCATAGGCGCGGGCCGTGTCGTCGAGCGCTTCCAGGGTGCCGAAATGGGCGGCCAGGTCGCGCGCCATTGTCTCGCCGATCTCCCGGATGCCGAGTGCGAACAGGAAGCGCCCGAGCGTGGTCTGCTTGCTCGCCTCGATGGCGGCCAGCAGGTTGGCCACCGATTTCTCGCCGTAGCCGTCGCGACCGACCAGGGCATCCCGATGCTCGCCCAGCCGGTAGATGTCGGCGGGCGATGCGAGCAGACCCTCGTCCACGAATTGTTCGATCTGGCGATCGCCCAGCCCCTCGATATCCATCGCCTTGCGGGCCGCGAAATGCTTGAGACGCTCCCGGCGCTGGGCGTGGCAGAACAGCCCGCCAGTACAGCGGGCCACGGCCTCGCCGGGGTCGCGCCGTACCGCCGAGCCGCACACCGGACATGCGGCGGGCAGTTCGATCACGCGGGCGTCGCCGGGCCGCTTGTCCGGCAGCGGACGCACCACTTCGGGAATCACGTCGCCGGCGCGGCGTACTACCACGTTGTCGCCGATGCGCACGTCCTTGCGGGCAATCTCGTCCAGGTTGTGCAGCGTCGCATTGGACACGGTCGCACCGCCCACGAATACCGGTTCGAGTCGGGCCACCGGGGTCACCGCGCCGGTGCGCCCGACCTGGAATTCCACATCGCGCAGCACCGTCACCGCCTCTTCGGCCGGGAACTTGTGGGCGATCGCCCAGCGCGGGGCCCGGGCCACGAAGCCGAGTTCGTCGCGCTGGCGCTGGTCATCGACCTTGTAGACGCAGCCGTCGATGTCGTAATCAAGCCGCTCGCGGCGCTCGAGCATCGCCCGGTAATAGTCACGACAGCCGTCCAGACCATCCACGATCTGCACGAACTCGTTGACCGGCAACCCCCAGCCCTGCAGTCGCGCCAGCAGGTCACGGTGACTGGCCGGCAGCTCGGCGCCCGCGACATCGCCCACGCCGTACACCTGCAGCATCAGCGGGCGGCGGGCGGTGACCGCCGAGTCCAGTTGCCGCAGGCTGCCGGCCGCGGCGTTTCGGGGGTTCACGAAGGGCTTCTCGCCATTCTCTACTAGACCCCGGTTGAGGGCCTGGAAGCGGGAGCGCGGCAGAATCACCTCGCCGCGGATCTCGATGGCCGCCGGCGGCGGGTCACTGCGTAGCCGCAACGGCAGATTGCGGATGGTACGCACGTTGTCGGTGATGTCCTCGCCCTGATCGCCGTCGCCACGGGTAGCGCCACGCGTGAGCACGCCATCCTCATAGAGCAGGTTCACGGCAATACCGTCGAGCTTGGGTTCGGCGCTGTAGCGTACGGCGTCGACACCGATGCCCTCGCGCACGCGGCGATCGAATTCAGCCAGTTCCGCCTCGTCGAAGCCATTGCCCAGCGAAAGCATGGGCTGGCGGTGGGTGACCGCGCGGAAGGCCTCGGCCGGCGGCGCGCCGACCTTGCGGGTGGGCGAGTCCGGCGTCACGCGATCCGGATACTCGGCTTCCAGCGCTTCCAGTTCGCGGAACAGGCGGTCGTACTCGGCGTCGCTGGCGACCGGATCGTCGAGGACGTAATAGCGATGATTGTGTTCGTTGAGCGTGCGGCGCAGTTCCTCGATGCGCGCCGCCGCCTTGTCCGCCTTCACCGGTGGGCGGCGAGCCGCTGACGGCGATCCAGCTCGGCGATTTCGTCCAGCATGTACTGAGCGGTCTGGGGCTTGAGCAGGCTGCGCTTGTCGTCGAGCACCTCGGCGCCCAGCCGTTCGGCCAGCGCAGCCGCGGTATCCAGCAGATCGCGCGCGGCGCGGCTGCCCTCCAGCGGACCGGGCAGCTGCAGGAACAGCGCCAGTCCCGGGGTCTGGAGATGGTCGGCTTCCACCGGGTCGAGAAAACCCGGTTTCAGGATATTGGCGATCGAGAACACCGATTCCGGCACGCCGTTGGCTTCGGTGATGCGGTGGTAGATGCCGTGCAACCCGAACTTGAGCTTCTGCTCCTGCAGCGCGGCGTGGATGTCCGGCCCATCATAGAGGCTGCCGTCGCGGCTGGAGATGTGCAGCACGAACAGACGCTGCTCGCCGCTGGGTGGCCGCTGGGGGCGCACCGCTTCCACCGGTTCGGCAGGCGCCGCCTTGGGCTCGGGCGCTTCGCGGCCTGTGGTGAAATTCATCCAGGAGGGTTCGTCCGGATTGTCCCCGGCCGGTTCGGGTGAGGCCGTCGGGGCCGATCGCGCGGCCGTCTGCGACGGCGCGTCGGTCTGGCCGCCGACGGTGCGCACGCCGACGATGTAGGAGTCGCCGCCGAGGGCTTCGCCCCGGTCAATGCCGTCCTCGCCTTCTTCCATGCCCTGCCACGGGTCCACGCCGGACTGCCGCCGCAGGTAGAAGTACACCCCGACGACCGCCCCGGCCACCAGGATCAGCAGTACCCATTGAATACCGGTCATGAGATTTCCGTCTGTCGAATCGCGTGTCGCATCTGGCGCCGGTCCCGTCTCTAGCTTGCCATTTCCAGCGCCTGATCGATATCCACACTGACCAGCCGCGACACGCCCGGTTCCTGCATGGTCACCCCGTGCAGCTGCTGCACCAGTTCCATGGTGAGCTTGTTGTGGGTGATCACGATGAACTGAACCTGGTCCGCCATGCGGCCGACCAGGTCGCAGAAGCGCGAGACATTGGCGTCGTCGAGCGGCGCGTCGATTTCGTCGAGCATGCAGAACGGCGCGGGATTGAGCTCGAACAGCGCGAACAGCAGCGCCACCGCGGTCAGCGCCTTTTCCCCGCCCGACAGCATCTGGATGGAGGCATTCCGCTTGCCCGGCGGCCGCGCCATGATGCGCACGCCGGTGGCCAGTAGGTCGTCCTCGGTGAGTTCCAGCCGGGCTTCCCCACCCCCGAACAGCACCGGGAACAGCGCGCCCAGTCGCTGGTTGACCTGCTCGTAGGTGTCGCGGAAGCGCGAGCGGGTTTCGCGGTCGATCTTCGCGATAGCCTGTTCCAGCGTACCCAGGGCTTCCATCAGGTCGTCGTACTGGCCCTGGAGGTATTCCTCCCGCTCCTTCTCGGTCTCGAATTCCTCGATCGCGGCGAGATTGATCGCCCCCAGCCGCTGGATGCGCCGCTCCAGGGATTCCAGCTTCTCTTCCCAGTCCGCCGGACCGGCATCCTCGGCCAGCTCGTCGCACAGGGGGCGCGGGGCGTAGCCGGCCTCGGCCAACTGTTCCTCCAGCGTCTGGCGCCGGACCGAGGCGGACTCGAAGGCGACCCGCGCCTGCTGGACCCGCTCGCGGGCGGCTTCCAGACCGGTTTCCAGCCCCTGCGCCCGCTGGCTGAGATCGGCCACCCGGGCCTCGATATCCGCCAGCCCGGTGCGGGCGGCTTCCAGCGCCTTGCAGGCGGCTTCCCGCCGCGATTCGGCCTCGGCTCGGGCATGCGAGAGGTCAGTTTCCGGGGCGGACTGGGCCAGTTCGGCCTGCAGTGACTGCAGCCGTTCGGCGCTGCGGGTGCGACGCTGGCGCAGATCGGCCAGCCGCTGTTCGGCAGCTTCCAGGGCGCTGCGCTTGCCGGTTACCTCCAGCCGCAGATTCTGCTGGCGCTGGGCCACCTCGTCGCACTCCCGCCGGGCGCGGTCGCGCTGCTCGCGCTGTTCGCGCAGCTGTTCCTGCAGGGCCTGGCGGCGCTGGACGAAATCGCGCGCCGCCTCGGCGGTGCCGTCCAGCCGCTCCCGGGCCTGGGACACCGCCTGCTCGTGTTCTTTGCGCTGACGGGTGAGGTCCTCGATTTCGGCGTCGAGCTCGCGCCGCCGGCGCTGGATCTGTTCCACCCGGACGGTGAGACCCTGCCGCTCGGCCAGCCGCTCACCGTGGCGGCGGCGCAGATCATCGAGCCGCTCGGTGAGCTCGGTGCGGCGGGTTTCCGCGGCCTGAATGCGCTGACGCAGGCCGTCCAGCTCGTCGGCACGATCGGTTTCGGTCGCCGCCAGCCGGTCGATCTCCTTGCGTAGCCCATCGATGGCCTGTTCGCGTTTGAGCACGCCCGGCTCGTCGCTGTCCTGCCGCGGCACGCGCAGCCAGCCGGGCCCCAGACAGAAGCCGGCCCGGGTGACCAGCATCTGGCCCGGCTGCAGCTGATCGACCAGGTCATGGGCGTCGCGCTCGTTCTCGACCAGGAAAATGCGCTGGGCCAGCTGACGCAGCACCGTCGGGCCGCTCAACACCGATGACAGCGAGCGGGTACCGCGCGGTCCGCCGGCCCCGTGCGGCCCGCGATCTTCGCGATCCTGGTGGATCAGGGTCAGCCCCTGCCCCGGCCACTCACTCACCTCCCCGACCCGGGCATCCAGATTGGGCAGGCACAGGGCTCGCAGGAACCCGCCCAGGGCGGCCTCGGCCGCGGCTTCCCAGCCGTCGGCGACCCGCAACTGATGAGCGGCGCTGGCGGCATCATCCCAGCTGCGGGCGGTCAGCCATTCACGCAGTTCCTGATCATCCTCGCGCAGGGCCGCCTGCTGCAGGGCTTCCAGGGAGGACAGCCGGCCGCGTGCGGCTGCCAGCGCATCGCGGGTTTCGTGCAGGGTGGTATCCACGGCACGGCGGTTGTCGCGCAGGCGGGTGAGATCGGCTTCGGCGGATTGCTGATCCTCGCGGGCGGTTTCCAAATCTCCGGCCAGCGCCTGCAGGGCTTCCTCGACATCGGTCAGGGCCTGCTTGGGGCCGTCGTCGTCGATGCGTCCGCGCTCGGCCAGCAGCCGATCCAGCCGCTCGCCCAGGGCGCCGAGATTCTGTTCCAGATGCTCCAGCCGGGCGCGCTCGGTTTCCGCCCGCTGCAGCGGATTGTTCTCGTCGCCGGCCAGGCTTTCCCAGGCGCCCTCGCCTTCCTCGGCTGCCTGTTCGGCACTGCCCAGCCGGGCCTGGGCCTGCTTGTGCTCGGCCACCGCCGCTTCCAGTTGGCGGCCCTGATCGTCGATCGCCTGCTGCAGCTGGGTGCGTTCCCGGCCGGCGGCGTCGATGCGCTGGTCCAGATCCTCCAGCTGGCCTTCCATGTCGCGGGTTTCGGCCTGCTTCACGCGGGCCAGCTCGCGGGCGTGGGCCAGCGACTGTTCTACCCGCGCCACCTCGGCCTCGGCGGCATAGAAATCGGCCTGTTGCTGCTGGCTGGCCTGGGTGGCGCGCTGCTGTTCGGCCTGTTCGGTCTGGCGGCGTTCGGCCAGATCCCGCGCCTGCTCCCGCTGGGTTTCCAGTTCCCGCTTGCTGGCATCCAGCTGGGTCTGCTGGTGTTCGGCCTCGCCGTCGAGCTCGCGCCAGCGCAGGGCCAGCAACTCCGCGCGCAGGCGGCGTTCCTCGCTCTTGTACTGCTTGTACTTCTCGGCGTTGGCGGCCTGGCGCTGGAGCTGGGCCAGCCGCTGCGTGACCTCGCTGATCAGGTCGTTGAGGCGGTCCAGATTCTCGCGGGTATGCCGTATACGGTTCTCGGTTTCCCGCCGCCGCTCCTTGTAGCGGGAAATGCCGGCGGCCTCCTCCAGCACCTGCCGCATGTCTTCCGGGCGCGCCTCGATCAGCCGATTGACCGAGCCCTGCTCGATCACCGCGTAATTGCTGCGGCCGCCCAGGCCGGTGCCGAGAAACAGGTCCACCACGTCGCGCCGCCGGCAGCGGGCGCCGTTGATGCGGTACTGGGACTGGCCGTCGCGGGAGAGCTCACGCCGGATGGCGATTTCGGCAAAGCCGGCGTACTGGCCGCCCAGCTTGCCGTCGCTGTTGTCGAACAGCAGTTCCACCGAGGCGCGGCCGACGGGCTTGCGCGAGCGCGAGCCGTTGAAGATCACATCCTCGAGCGCTTCGCCGCGCAGCTGCTTGGCGCTGGATTCGCCGGTGACCCAGCGCACCGCATCGATCACGTTGGACTTGCCGCAGCCGTTGGGCCCGACAATGCCGGCCAGATTGCTGGTCAGACGCAGTGTGGTCGGCTCCACGAAGGATTTGAAGCCGGCGAGTTTGATGGCGGTCAGCCGCATCGATGCCCCATGTCGCGTGCCGGTCTGCACCCCGCGTCCGGCACGGTCGTTGTTATCCGGGTCCCGGCTGGCCGGACCCGCTGCGAAACGCGGCGCTAGTGTAACCTACGCGGCCCCACGCCAACGCCCCGATGACACGCGCATGACCACGGTTCCGAGCAAGCAACTGGACACCTTCGACAATCCGCAGCCGGGGCGGGATTACACCATCCGCATGCGGATGCCGGAGTTCACCTGCCTGTGCCCGAAGACCGGCCAGCCGGACTTCGCCACCCTGCACCTGGCCTATGTGCCGGACCGGTACTGCGTGGAGTTGAAGTCGCTGAAGCTCTATATCTGGTCGTTTCGCGACGAGGGCGCGTTCCACGAGGCGGTAACCAATCGCATTCTGGACGATCTGGTGGCGGCCACGGCGCCGCGTTTCATGCGTCTGACCGCCGAGTTCTACGTCCGGGGCGGTATCGACACCACCGTGGTGGCAGAACACCGCGCCGACGGCTGGGAGCCGCCGGCGCCGGTGAGCCTGCCCTAGGGGCCGTCGGTTAGCGGAGGACGATATTGTTGCCGTCCACCTTCACCTGCTGACCCACCGAGAGCGGCGTCGCGTCGGCCACGTTGATGGTCTGGCTGCCGCCCGTTTCCATGTTGACCGTCACGGCGTAGTAGGTGTCGGTGTCCAGGCGTTTGCCGACCTGGTGACCGGCCGCCGCGCCGCCGACGCCCCCGACCACCTTGGCCAGATCCTTGCCCGAGCCGCTGCCGATCTGATTGCCGGCCACGACACCGGCGATGGCACCGGCCACGGCACCGGCAATGGCGCCCTTGCTCTTGTTGCTGCCCTCGGTCTTGCGCTCCTGAATCGAGGCGATGGTGCCGCAATTACCGCAAACCGGCGGCGCTTCCGCCTTCGGTTCGGGCTTGGGCGCCGGCTTGGCCGCGGCTTGCTGCTGCTGTGCGGCGGGTGTCTGCTCGGACTCGGATTCGGCCGTCTGGCTTTCCGCGCCGCAACCGGCCACGCCCATTGTCAGTGCCAGGGCGAATACCCACGTCATCACGGATTTGCGTTGTGTCATGATTTCTCCTTTTGACAACTTCCAATCGGGGCGATGTCCAATAACGCCGCACCATACCGACCGAATACTGAACCAAACCTGAATCGAATTACCGATCTGGCGGTGGGTCCCGCTTACCTGCTGCAGGGCTTCCGCCTGATCACCGAGCCCGGTTTGCGCAAGTTCGTGCTGGCGCCGATCGCGATCAATATACTGGTTATCGGCCTGCTGATGTGGCTGTTCGGCAATCAGCTCGATGGCTGGCTGGACAGCTGGCTGGCCGGTCTGCCGGGCTGGCTGGCCTGGCTGGAGAGCCTGCTCTGGTGGCTGGCCATGCTGCTGGCCCTTTTGCTGTTCTGCTATGTCTTCACGCTGCTGGCAAATCTGATTGCGGGGCCTTTCAATGGGCTGCTCTCGTCCCGGGTGGAGCGGCACCTCACCGGTCGCGAGCCCGAGTCCGGGCGCAACTGGCGGGGTGAGCTGCTGGACGCCGTCGGTGGCGAGCTGCGCCGCTGGCGCTGGTATCTGGGCCGGGCCATGCTGCTGTTGCTGCTCACGCTCCTGATGCTGCCGATTCCGCTGCTGGGCACGGCGGTGCCGGCGCTGTGGTTCGCGTTCGGCGCCTTCATGCTGGCCTTCGAATACCTGGACAACCCCATGGGCAACCGCGGCATGCCCTTCGCCGACAAGCTGGCGCGACTGCGCGAACGCCGCTGGCTGAACCTGGGCTTCGGCGCTACTGCCACCCTTTTCACGATGATTCCGCTGGCCAACCTGATCGTCATGCCGGCGGCGGTAGCCGGCGCCACCGCCCTCTGGCTGGATCACATGGAGAACGCCCGATGAACCGACCCGTCCTGCTGCCCTGCCTGCTGCTGGCGCTTGCCGGCGGTCCCGCCGCGGCGCGCACCACGATCGAGATATTCGACACGGCCAAGGCCGTGAATCAGGCCTGCGACGCCGGGATCGCGGCCGCCCGCGAGGCGGCCGAGGCCATTCGGGAGGTGCCGGTCGACCAGGCCGGCGCCGACACCGTGTTGGCCGCCTGGGACGACCTCTACACGGCGATGGCGGACCGCATAGGCCCGGCCTACCTGCAGGCCTATGTGCACCCGGACCAGGCAGTGCGGGATGCCGGACAGGACTGCATCAACCGCACCACGAAACTGGAGACCGACCTCTACCAGGATCCGGCGCTGTTTCGGCGAGTGCAGGCGGTAGCGCCCGAGGCCGGCGCGGACGAGGCACTGCAGGCACATCTGCTGGCGGAATTCGAGGACAGCGGCGTGGCCCTGCCCGATGAGCGCCGTCAGCGCGCCAAGACGCTGTTGCAGCGCATCGAGGAACTGGGCCAGCAGTTCCAGCAGAACCTGCGCGAGAACGACACCGTACTCACCTTCGGGCCGACCGAGCAGGCGGGCCTGCCCGACGCCTTCATCGAGCGGGTGCCCGCCGATGACGAGGGCAACCTGCGGCTCAAGCTGCAGTACCCGCATTATTTTCCGTTCATGGAGAATGCAACGAATGCCGAGGCGAGAGAGCGCTTCTACCGGGCATTCAACAACCGCGGCGGCGATGCCAACCTCGATATCCTGGAGGAACTGGCGTTACTGCGCCGCGAGCTGGCCGGCCTTTACGGCTTCGACAGCTACGCCGCTTTCGCCACCCGGCGCCGCATGGTCGGCGACCCCGGCACAGTGCATGCCTTTCTCGACCGGGTGGATAACACCCTGGCGCCGCTGCAGGCCGCCGAGCTGGCGGAACTGACCCGGCTGAAGGCCGAGCACACCGGCCGGAACGAGGCTACCCTGGCGCCCTGGGACAAGAGCTTCTATCTCACGCGTCTGCGCGAATCCCGCTACGACATCGACGCCGAGGCGATGCGGCGCTATTTCCCCATGCCGGCGATGACCGACTGGGTGCTGCATGTCGCCGAAAAGCTTTACGGCCTGCGCTTCGTGCCCGCTGACGTGCCGGTGTGGCACGAGGACGTGCGCTACTACGACGTACGCGACCGGCGCAGCGACAACCGCCTGGGCGGGTTGTATCTCGATCTGCACCCCCGCGATGGCAAGTACGGCCATGCCGCCGCATTCGGGGTGCGTGGCGCGTCCACCCGGACGGCACGCAAGCCGACCTCCGTGCTGGTCACCAATTTCACCCGCAGCGGCCTGACGCCCGACGAGCTGGAGACCTATCTGCACGAGATCGGCCACGCCCTCCACGGGGTGCTGTCGACCACCCGCTACGCCATGCTCAGCGGCACCGAGGTGGAGCTGGATTTCGTCGAGGCCCCGTCCCAGATGTTCCAGGCCTGGAGCTATCGACTGGAATCCCTACGTACGATCCCCGCGGTCTGCCCCGAGTGCCCGCCGGTGGACGCCGACCTGGTGGAACGCATGGAAGCGTCACGCAGGGCGGGGCAGGCTTTGTTCTACGGCCGCCAGTGGCTCTACGCCCAGTACGACATGCAGCTCGCCGGCCCCGAACCAGTCGACCCCATGGCGCTGTGGCAGAAACTGGAATCGGCAACCCCGCTTGGCCATGTCGAGGGCACGCGATTCCCCGCCACGTTTGGCCATATCGCCGGGGGCTATGCCGCCGGCTACTACGGGTACATGTGGGCGGAAGCGCTGGGACTGGACATGCTCAGCGCCTTCGACGACGGCCTGATGGACCCGAAAACCGGGGCGAAATTCCGACGCACGGTACTGGCCCGGGGCGGGGAACGCCCGGCGTCGGAGATGGTGCGGGACTTTCTCGGCCGCGAAACCCGACCCAATGCCTTCTTCGAGAAGCTGCGCAACGAGGACGCCGCGTCCCCGCAATAGGCCGTCAGCCGAGCAGGCCCGCCAGATCGATGAATCGGACGTGCCCCGCCGCCAGTTCGGGGCCGTGCAGACGGGCAGCGGGCGTATCCGGTTCGCCCAGATGATCGACCGCCAGCGCCGCGGCCGAGAAGTCCTGACCGACGGTATCGTCGTTGTAGGCCACCAGGCAGGCAATGCCGGCGGCCCGGGCGGCCGTCAGACCGGAGCCGGCGTCCTCGACCGCCAGACACTGGTGCGCGGCAAGATCTAGCTTGTCCAGCGCCAGTGAGTAGAGATCGGGCGCGGGCTTCTTGGCGCCCACCTCGTCGCCGCAGGCGGTTACGGCAATCGCGGCCTGCAGATCAGAGGGCAGCAGATGCCGGCGCATCAGATCCAGGCTGGGCCGGCTGGCATTGGTGACCAGCGCCAGCCGGCAGCCCTGCGCCACGGCCTCGCGCATCAGACGCGCCACCCCGGGGCGCAGCGGCACGGCGCCGCCCGCCAGGCGATGCTCGAAATGCCGTGTCTTGCTGCGATGAATGGCGTCCACCCAGGCCGCCGCATCTCGGGCCGCCGCATCGGCCTGCCCGTCCAGTGGCGGCCGGTCGCGTTCCAGGTAGTAGTGCAGTCGCTCCCGGCCACCGGCCACCACCAGCAACGACCGGTAGAGCTCGGCCGACCAGTGCCAGGTCAGCCCGAATTCGGCGAAGGCATCGTTGTAGGCCGGACGGTGTCCGACCCCTTCGGTGTCCGCCAGGGTGCCGTCGACATCGAACAACAGCGCCGATGGCCACGGCTGTGCCGGGGAGTGCGTAACCCTGTTCATGGCGGGAAACTCTGCCACGCAAAAGCCCCGGTGTCAGCGTCGGCGACGGGCAATTGCCGCTCCGGGACGATTCTGATATACGTACGCGTCGTTTTTTCCAGGGCATTCCTCAATCACCATGGCTGCCAAGCAAAACGCCACCGCCGGGGCCGACGCGCTCGAGACGTTCACGCCGTACAAACCCAAGCGCGGCGAGGAATACATGAACGAGAATCAGCGGGCGCATTTCCGCAAGATTCTGCTGGGCTGGAAGCGTGAGCTGATGGAGGAAGTCGACCGCACCATGCATCACATGAAGGATGAGGCGGCCAACTTCCCCGACCCCAGCGATCGCGCCACCCAGGAGTCCGAGTTCAGCCTGGAACTGCGGACCCGGGACCGCGAACGCAAGCTGATCCGCAAGATCGACGAGGCTATCAGCCGGGTGGACCAGGACGACTACGGGTTCTGCGATACCTGCGGCACGGAGATCGGCATCCAGCGCCTGGAAGCCCGGCCCACCGCTACCCTCTGCGTGGACTGCAAGAGTCTGGCGGAAATCCGCGAGCGCCAGATCGGCCGGGGCTGAGCCGCGCCCATCGGCGGGCCCCGGGCCCTTCGCCAGGCGCTTGCCGCACCGCACTAGGCGCGGTGTCCGCGTTCTGTCAGAATCATGCAGTGCAGCATGATCGTCCCATCTGACCAGCACGCGAGAGCCGGAGCGCCGCATGAGCGACACGCGAATCATCAAGAAGTACCCCAATCGGCGTCTCTACGACACCGAGATCAGCCGCTATATCACGCTCGAGGAAATCCGCCAGCTGGTGATCAAGGGTGAGGAATTCCAGGTCATCGACAAGCGCACCGGCCGCGAGATCACCCGCACCATCCTGCTGCAGGTGATCAGCGAGCAGGAGGAAGGCGGCGATCCCATCTTCACCACCAATGTGCTGCGCAACATCATCCGCTTCTACGGCGACACCATGCAGAGCGTGATGAGCAGTTACCTGGAACTGTCGCTGGCCTTCTTCAACGAGCAGCAGCACCAGTTCAAGGACCGTCTGCGGCGGATGCTGGGCGCCAACAATCCGCTGGCCACCCTGCGCGAGCTGTCGCAGGACCAGTTGCCCATCTGGCGGTCGGTGCGGCGGGAGTTCCTGCGTAACCTGTCACTGGATCGCGGCAAGCGTCAGGCCATGCCCGACAAGGAACGCGACCGCTCCTGACCGGCGCTGCCGCCGTCCGCGCGGCAGCATCACGGGTGGCTCGTCCGCTCGGGCTTTCCCGCCTGTCACATCCCGGACGCAATCACGAGCCCGCCAATGGCCGGCGGCGCGGCCGTCAGGCCTGCCACCGTCTGCCTTCCGGCGGTATGAACAGGACATGTCAAAAATCTTCGACGATCCTATTGACAGCCCCCGGAGCCATCCTTATACTGCACTGCAACATGGCAACGAACAGAACACACAGGCAAAAAAAACCCGACACGCGGTCGGGCCTGAAATTCTAGTTGTCTCGATCTCCTCCGAGAGACCGCCAGGTCTCTCTCGCACCTTGCCCCCACCCCTGGGGGCTTTTTTTTGCCCGCAGATCGTGAGTGCGACCCAATATACCCGTCGCGATGCGCGACGGCAACCCGCCGCGCATCGCCCACCGTCATCGTCCCGCGGTGCTGTGTTCAGGCCTCGGCGGTGTCGGGCACTTCGCGCATCGACAGGCGCACCCGGCCCTGCTTGTCCACTTCCAGCACCTTGACCCGGACGACGTCGCCTTCCTTGAGTTCGTCGGCGACATTCTCCACCCGGTGCTCGGCAATCTGGGAAATGTGCACGAGGCCATCCTTGCCCGGCATCAGCGTCACGAACGCACCGAAGTCCATGATGCGCGCCACCTTGCCCTCGTAGATCTGGCCGGCCTCGATATCCTTGGTGATGTCCTCGATCCGCTTGATCGCGGCATCCGCGGCGCTCTTGTCCACCGCCGCCACCTTGATGGTGCCATCGTCGTCGATATCGATGCTGGCGCCGGTTTCCTCGGTGATGCTACGGATGGTGGCGCCGCCCTTGCCGATGACGTCGCGGATCTTGTCGGTATGGACCTTGATCGTGAAGATACGCGGTGCCCATTCCGAGACTTCCTCGCGCGGGCTACCGATCACCGCTTCCATCGCCTCGAGGATGTGCATGCGACCGGCGTTGGCCTGCTCCAGCGCCGCATGCATGATCTCGCGGGTAATACCGGTGATCTTGATGTCCATCTGCAGGGCGGTCACGCCGTTGCGGCTGCCGGCCACCTTGAAGTCCATGTCACCGAGATGGTCCTCGTCACCGAGGATGTCAGTCAGCACGGCGAAGCGGTCGTCTTCCTTGATCAGGCCCATGGCCACGCCGGCCACCGGCGCCTTGATCGGCACGCCCGCGTCCATCAGCGCCAGGCTGGTGCCGCAGACACTGGCCATGGAGGAGGACCCGTTGGATTCCGTCACCTCGGAGACCACCCGCAGCACGTAGGGGAACTCCTTCTCGAGGTCCGGCATCACGCCTTCGATGGCGCGCTTGGCCAATTTGCCGTGACCGATCTCGCGGCGCTTGGGGCCGCCCATGAAACCGGTTTCGCCCACGCAGTAGGGCGGGAAGTTGTAGTGCAGCATGAACGGCTGCTTGTGCGAGCCCTCGAGCGCATCGATGAGCTGCGCGTCGCGCCCGGTCCCCAGCGTGGATACCACCAGCGCCTGGGTCTCGCCGCGGGTGAACAGGGCCGACCCGTGGGTACGCGGCAGCACGCCGGTCTTGATCGTGAGATCGCGCACGGTGCGGGTGTCGCGGCCGTCGATGCGGGGCTCGCCGGAGAGGATCCGGCCACGCACCACGCGCTTTTCGAGTGCGCCGAACGCGCCCTTCACGTCATCGGCACTCCAGCCGTCCTCGCCCTCGGCGGCGGCCAGCTTGTCCACCAGGTCGCGCTTGATCTCGCCCAGACGGGTCTGACGCTCCTGCTTGTCGGCGATCTGGTAGGCCTCGACCACCGCGCTCTCGCCGTGTTCGACCACCGCGGATTTCAGATCGCCATCCTCGGCCGCCGGCTGCCAGTCCCAGGTCGGCTTGCCGACCTCGGCGGCCATCGCCTTGATCTCGCTGATCACGGTCTGCATCTGCTCGTGGCCATGCAGCACCGCGCCCAGCATCACGTCTTCCGGCAGTTCCTTGGCTTCCGATTCCACCATCAGCACGGCGTCGTCGGTGCCGGCCACCACCAGATTGAGCTGCGACTCCTCGAGCTGGGTGAACGTGGGATTGAGCACGTAATTGCCGTCGACATAGCCCACGCGGGCAGCGCCGATGGGGCCCGCGAACGGCAGGCCGGAAATGGCCAGCGCCGCCGAGGTGCCGATCATGGCCGGGATATCGGGATCGATTTCCGGATCCAGCGACATCACCGTCGGAATGATCTGGACCTCGTTGTAGAAGCCCTTGGGGAACAGCGGACGGATCGGCCGATCGATCAGGCGACAAGTCAGCGTTTCCTTTTCATTCGGCCGGCCTTCGCGCTTGAAGAAACCGCCCGGAATCTTGCCGCCGGCGTAGGTGCGTTCCTGGTAATTGACGGTCAGCGGGAAGAACGCCGCATTGGGGTTGGCTTCCTTGCGACCGACCACGGTGACCAGCACCACGGTGTCGCCCATGCTGACCATGACGGCGCCATCGGCCTGACGGGCGATTTCGCCGGTCTCGAGGGTGATCTGATGATCGCCGAAGGCGAATGTCTTGCTATAGGTGGGTTCGACGTTGCTCACGGATGATTCCTTTTATTCGGACAGCACAAAGCGCGCCACCGGTTGCCCGGGGCGCGCTCACGAGGTTGTCAGGAGTTCGGGGCCATGCGGCCCGGGCCGGCATGCGATTAGCGACGCAGGCCCAGTTCGCCGATCAGGGACTTGTAGCGGCCGGGATCGCGCCGCTTGAGGTAGTCCAGCAGCTTGCGCCGATGGTTGACCATCTTGAGCAGCCCGCGACGGGAATGATGGTCGCCCTTGTGCTGGGCGAAATGGTCGGTCAGCTGGCTGATCCGACGCGACAGCAGGGCCACCTGCACTTCCGGGGAGCCGGTATCGGCGGTCCCGCGGCCGTGCTGGCCGATCACCTGCGACTTTTCTTCACTCGAGAGAGACATGCAACTGCTCCTGACGGAGAGCCGTCCGCCCGGCCGGGCCTGTAGTGGTCACGACAGGTGGTTCCGGCCTTTTCCCAAACGCGCCGCTCGCGCCCTTGGGAAAAGCCCGTATCCACCGTCCGTGATCACCAGCACCTCAGACCGTCACGTACTGGCTCGAAATTCGCGCCATATTCTAGCGCCTGAAAGGTCCTGATCACAACAAAATTTCCCGGGGCTCACGCCCCCCGGGCCTGAAACATGCGGCGTGGCGCAATGCGCCCATCGTCCATGACCTCGCCCACGGCGAGCAGCGTGTCGGCCGCATCGCAGATACGCACCCAGCCGGACGCCGGCGCCTGCGGCACCTGTACCGGCTGCCCCCGCTCGAGGTAGAACTGGCTGGCGCTGTCCAGCGTCACGCTGGGCCAGTGATTCAGGGCCGAAGCCACCGGCAGTAGATGGCTGTCCAGCGCGCCCAGGCCATCGGCATCCCGCTGCTGCGTCAAGGCTTCCAGGCCCACCATGCCCGCTTCCTCGAACGGCCCCACCGCCAGCCGGCGCAGCGCCGTGACGTGGGCCAGCGTGCCCAGGCGTTCGGCCAGGTCCTCGACCAGCGTGCGCACGTAGGTGCCCTTGGAACAACGGATGCGCAGCGCGAAGGAGGTATCGTCCGCGTCGACCAGACGGAATTCGTCCACCCGGATTCTTCGCGGCTCGCGCTCGACCTCGATGCCGGCGCGCGCCAGCTCGTAAAGGCGCTTGCCCTGATGCTTGATCGCCGAGTACATCGGCGGAATCTGGTCCTGTTCGCCGAGAAAACCGGCCAGACACTGCTGCAGCGTATCCTCGTCCGGCAGGCCCACGGCCGTGGTTTCGGTGATCTCGCCCTCGGCGTCGCCGGTGGCCGTCTTTTCGCCCAGCCGGGCGCGCACCCAGTAGGTCTTGTCCGCGTCCAGCAGGAATCCCGAGACCTTGGTGGCTTCACCGAAGCACACAGGCAGCAGCCCGCTGGCCAGCGGATCGAGGCTGCCGGTGTGCCCGGCCTTGCGGGCCTCGAACAGTCGCTTGGCGCTTTGCAGCGCGGCGTTGGAGGAACCGCCGGGATCCTTGTCCAGCAACAGGATGCCGCTGATCGGCCGGCCGCTACGGCGGCGACGGCTCATTCGTCGTCGCCCTGGCGCCGACGATCCTCGGACACTGCGTCCTGGATCAGCTGATCCATGCGCGCGGCCTCGCGTTCGGTACGGTCCTCGATAAAGCGCAGGGCCGGCACCGTGCGCACCCGCATCGAGGTGCCCAGCCGGCCGCGCAGGAAGCCGGCGGCGCGCGTCAGCCCGCTCACCAGGCCGTCGCCGTCGCTGTCGAGATCCGCGGTGGAGACATAGACCTTGGCGTGTGCGAGGTCGCGGGACACCTCAACATCCGTGACCACCGCCAGCGCCGCCCGCGGGTCCTTGACTTCGGTAGCGATCAGCGAGGACAGCTCGCGCTTGATCTGCTCGGCGACGCGGCGGCTCCGGGGATAATCATTGGGCATCGGTGCAGATGGACTCCCCGGATCAGGCCGAGGCTTCCGCTTCGACCACCTTGCGCTGCACTTCGGTGCGCTCGTAGCACTCGATCTGATCGCCCGGCTTGACGTCGTTGTAGTTCTTCACGCCGATGCCGCACTCGGTACCGGCCTCGACCTTGCGCACGTCGTCCTTGTGTCGGCGCAGCGATTCCAGCTCGCCCTCGTAGACCACCACGTTGTCGCGCAGCACGCGAATCGGCAACCCGCGGGAGACGGTGCCGTCGACCACCAGGCAGCCGGCAATCGCACCGAGCTTGGACGACCGGAACACGTCCTTGACCTCGGCAAGCCCCACGATCTCCTCGCGCAGCTCGGTGCCGAGCAGACCGCTGACGGCATCGGTGACATCCTGGATCGCCTCGTAGATCACGCTGTAATAGCGCACGTCCACGCCGTTTTCCTGGATCGCCTTGCGGGCCTTGGCATCGGCACGGACGTTGAACCCGATCACGATGGCGTTGGAGGCCGCGGCCAGCTCGATATCCGATTCGCTCAGGCCGCCCACAGCGCTGGAAACGATACGAATGCGCACTTCCTCGGCCGGGATCTTGCGGAAGGACTCGGTCAGGGCCTCGACACTGCCCTGCACGTCGCCCTTGACCAGCAGATTCAGGTCCTTGGCCTCGCCACTGCCGTCCTCGCCGATCTGGGAGAACACTTCCTCCAGACGCGCCGCCTGCTGCTGCGCCAGCTTGCTCTCGCGCATGCGTTCGTCACGCTGATCGGCGATTTCCCGGGCGCGGCGTTCGTTGGCCACCACCAGAGTCTCGTCACCGGCCTCGGGCGTGCCCGACAGGCCCAGCACCTCGACCGGAATTGACGCCCCGGCCTCCTTGACCTGTTCGCCGGCCTCGTTGAACAGGGCCCGCACGCGCCCGTGGTGCGATCCCGCCAGCAGGTAGTCGCCGCGCTTGAGCACGCCGGCCTTGACCAGCACGGTGGCGACCGGACCACGCCCCTTCTCGAGACTGGATTCGATCACCACACCGCGGGCCGGCACGTCGTCCGGCGCGGTCAGTTCGAGAATTTCCGCCTGCAGCAGCAGCGCGTCCAGCAGATCGTCAATGCCCTCGCCGGTCATCGAGGACACCGGCACGATCTGAACGTCACCACCCCAGTCCTCGGGGATTACGTCCTCGGCGGCCAGGCCGTTCTTGACGCGGTCAATATCGGCGTTCTGCACGTCGCACTTGGTCACCGCCACCACGATCGGCACGCCCGCCGCGCGGGCATGCTGGATGGATTCCTTGGTCTGGGGCATGACGCTGTCGTCAGCGGCCACCACCAGAACGGCGATGTCGGTGATTTCGGCGCCGCGGGCCCGCATGCGGGTGAAGGCGGCGTGGCCCGGCGTATCGATGAAGGTCAGCAGGCCCTTGTCGTGGGCCACGTGATAGGCACCGATGTGCTGGGTGATGCCGCCGGCCTCACCGGCCGCCACCTTGGCGCGACGGATGTAGTCGAGCAGCGAAGTCTTGCCGTGGTCGACATGGCCCATCACGGTAACCACCGGCGCGCGCGGCTTGCCCTCGGTGCCGGATTCCTCGGCGCGGAGTTCCTCGAGCAACTCTTCCTCGGCGCTGGAATCGCTGACCGTCTTGGGCGTGTGGCCCATTTCCTCGACCAGAAGCACCGCGGTGTCCTGATCGATCATCTGGTTGATGGTGGCCATCACGCCGAGCTTCATCATCTGCTTGATCAGCTCGTTGGCCTTGACCGCCATGCGCTGGGCGAGGTCGCCCACGGTGATGGTTTCGGGAATTTCTACTTCCCGGATGACCGGGGCGGTGGGCCGTTCGAAACCGTGCTCGGTGGCCATCTGGACACGACCGGGGCGGCCGCGGGACTTCTTCTTGCGCCGTCCCTGCTTGCCTTCGGCAACATGCAGTTCCTTGCGCTTGCCGCGTTCGCGCTCGCGTTCGGCGTCCTGTTCGGTACGGCCGTGGCTCGCCGCGGCCCGCCGCAGGTTTTCCTGCGCGCGGCTGCGGGCATGGTCGACCATGCGCTCGGCGCGGGTCGGCTGGCGCTTGTTCGGTACCTCGGATTCCGCCGGCGCGGCTGCCGGGGCTTCCTCCGGGGTTTCCGGCTCGGCCTTGTCGGCTTCCTCGGCCTGCTGCTTCGCTGCCTCGGCGGCCGCTTCCGCCTCCGCACGAGCGGCCTCCTCGGCTTCAAGCTGGGCCTGGCGCTCGGCTTCCGCCTCGGCATCGCGCCGAGCCTGCTCGGCCTCCGCTTCGGCCTGTTCGGCCGCGCGCTGCGCCTCGGCGGCTTCCTCGGCCTCCTTCTTGGCGGCCTCTTCGGATTCCTGGGCACGATTGACGTAGGTGCGGCGCTTGCGCACTTCCACGCTCACGGTCTTGCCCGGGGCGCCGCGACTGCCGGAAAGCTTCAGTTCGGAGGTAGAACGACGCCGCAGCGAAATCCGCCGCGAGGAGGCACTGTCGCCATCCGTCTTGACGCTGCTTCCCCCTTCGCGCAGGTGGCGCAACAGCTTGAGCTTGTCCTCGTCGCTGATGCCGTCATCTTCGCCTTTCGCGTCGACGCCGGCGGCTTCAAGGCGCGCAAGCAGGCGGTCGACCGGAATACCGACCTCTTCCGCTAGCTGTTTGACCTTCGTCTGCGCCATCGTCTGTCTCCGTTAACTGGATACGACCATTGGGTGAGTCACGGCTGCCGTCCGGCAGCTGCTACTCGACCTGGGCCTGCTCGTCTGCGAACCAGTGGGCGCGCGCGGCCATGATCAGTTCGCCCGCGCGCTTGTCATCAAGCTCGACGAGCTCGATCAGATCCTCGACGCCCTGTTCGGCCAGGTCTTCCCGCGTGACCACGCCGTTGGCGGCAAGCTGTTCCGCCAATTCGTCGTCCATGCCATCGAGATGGCGCAGATCCTCGGCGGGTTCGGCGGCGGGATCGCCCTCGGCCGACGCGATCGCCCGGGTCAGCAGCACATCGCGCGCCCGATTGCGAAGCTCTTCGACCACGTCCTCGTCGAATTCCTCGATCGCCAGCAACTCGGCCGGCGGCACGTAGGCAATCTCGTCAATGGTAGTGAAACCTTCCTGGGCCAGGATGGCCGCCACTTCATCGTCGACATCCAGCTGCTCCCGGAACAGGGTCTGCAGCTGTTCGCCCTCGGCCTCGCTCTTGGCGTCGGCCTCCTCGATGGTCATCACGTTGAGCTCCCAGCCGGTCAGCTCGGAGGCCAGGCGAATATTCTGACCACCGCGGCCGATGGCCTGGGCCAGCTTGTCCTCGCCCACGGCGATATCCATGGTGTTCGTGTCTTCATCCATGACGATGGATTCGACATCGGCCGGCGCCATGGCGTTGATCACGAACTGGGCCGGGTTCTCGTCCCACAGCACGATGTCGATACGCTCGCCGGCCAGCTCGTTCGACACGCTCTGTACGCGCGAGCCGCGCATGCCGACACAGGCACCGACCGGGTCGATGCGCCGGTCCTTGGCCTGCACCGCGATCTTGGCCCGCAGCCCCGGATCCCGGGCGCCGCCGCGCAATTCGATCAGCCCCTGGCCGATCTCGGGCACTTCCAGCTTGAACAGCTCGATCAGGAATTCCGGGCGCGTCCGGGTCACGAACAGCTGCGGCCCGCGGGGCTCCGGACGCACGTCGTAGAGGTAACCGCGCACCCGGTCACCCGGGCGCATTGGTTCGCGCGGAATCACTTCCTCGCGCAGGATGATGGCCTCGGCATTGCCGCCCAGGTCCAGAATCACCGCACCGCGCTCCATGCGCTTGACCAGACCGGTGATCAGCTCGCCCACGCGGTCGGAATAGGCCTCGACCACCTGAGCCCGCTCGGCTTCGCGCACCTTCTGCACGATCACCTGCTTGGCCGCCTGCGCCGCGATACGCCCGAACTCGACCGACTCCATCGGTTCCTCGATGAACTCGCCGGCCTGCATGTCGGGGTGCTTCTCGCGCGCCTCGGCAAGGCTGATCTGATGATCCGGGGCCTCGACGACCAGGGGCTCGCCCTCCTCGTCCACGGCCTCTTCGTCGATCACCTCCCAGCGACGGAAGGTGTCGTAGTTGCCGGTTTCACGATCCACCGCCACCCGCACCGCGATGTCGCCGCCGTGCTTCTTGCGGGTCGCCGACGCCAGCGCGGCCTCGATGGCCTCGAAGATGATCTCCTTGCCGACGCCCTTCTCATTGGAGACCGCCTCGGCAACCAGCAACACGTTCTTGTTCATGCCCGCCATGACCTTACCTCTGACACCGGCTTCCGCCGGGCTAGTCGAATACAGGAACCAGCCGCGCCTTGGCCACCGAATCCCGCGGCAATTCGAACAACTCGCCGTCGCACTCGATCCGCAGCTGATCGTCGACGACGCCGTGATTGATGCCGGTGAACCGCTTGCGCCCGTCGACCGCCGCGTACAGATTCACCCGGATTGTCTCGCCCTGGAATCGCGCAAAATGTGCGTCGGTAATCAGCGGCCGATCCATGCCCGGGGACGACACCTCCAGCCGGTAACCACCGGGCAGCGGGTCGTTCACATCCAGCGCCGCACTTACTTCGTGGCTGACCGCCTCGCAGTCCTCCAGCGCGATCCCGTCCGGGCTGTCTATATATATGCGCAGCAGCCGATCGTCTCCGGCCCCTGTCGTTTCGAGATGCCAGAGTTCGTATCCCAGCGCCTCCACCACCGGCGCCAGCAGATTGTCCAGACGCTGCGCCACAGGCTAGTCCGTTTGATGGCCGAATAAATCGACCGGCAACAAAAAAGCCCCTCACCGGGGGCTCCCTATCCAACACCAATAAAGGTTGGTAGCGGGGGCAGGATTCGAACCTGCGACCTTCGGGTTATGAGCCCGACGAGCTGCCAGACTGCTCCACCCCGCAACCGGTGAGCGCGCATTGTAATGGTCTGCCGAGTGCGTCGCAAGACCTACCTGCAAATAACTGAAATAGAGCCTTTTCCGTCCGGTCAATTGGCCCGGCCTGCGCACCGCCGGCTCTTCAGCCGGACTCCCACCACTGCAAAGCGACGGGCAGCACTCCGGCTCATGGCCCAAATATGGCCCAGCCATGGCCCAGCATTGGCTCGATCGAAGTTAGTCAGCCTCCATTTCGACCGTCGGCGTCTTCATCGACCCACGTGAGTAACTCTCCAGGCTGGCACTCGAAGTACCTGCACAGGGTGTCGATCGTATCCGTGTTGGTCCGGTATCCCGGCGTATTCGCGATGCGCGACAACGTTGGCCTGGACAGCCCTGTCTCAGCGCAAACCTCATTCATGGTTATGCGCCGGCGCTCAGTAAACGCTTTCTGATCAAGGAGTTGTTTGAAAAGGATACGAATCACGGACGGCTCCCCTCGCCGAAGATGCATCTTATTATTGACGTTTGTATAACTATTTGATACATTTGTGCCACACTTGATCACATGCCCTGCGCATCAAGAAACACTATGACACAAACGTATCTCACGACTAACGAGCTGTCAGCACGCATCAAGTATGACGCGAGAACAATTCGTGAACGGCTGAAGGATTCAGTCCTCCTCGAAGGACGTCATTACTTTCGGCCGTTCAACGGACGCAAGATTCTATACATCTGGGAGGCCATCGAAGCGGACATGTTCATGCAGCCGGCCTTCGATACCTCCATTCCGATGGCGAATGGAGCGAACTGCCATGTCTAGTATTCGCGCTAACAATGGCCAGCTCTTCTTCGACTTCCGCTACCAGGGCCAACGCTGCCGTGAGTACACGAAACTCACGGACAACGCGCCCAACCGGAAACGCATGCAGAAGGTGCTCGACAAGATCGAAGCCGAGATCACCCTGGGCACCTTTGACTACGCACGCTATTTCCCGGGCAGCAAGAATGCGAGCCGGTTTGCCGGCCCTGTCGACGCCAGTGGCACCCAGGCTGGCCAGGGCACGCCTCTATATAGAGAGTTCGCAGAGACCTGGTTTACCGAGAATCGGCCCGCGTGGCGGAATTCGCATTGCGCCACCATTCGCTCCACGCTTGATCGGCACCTGATTCCCGCGTTTGGCGAGCAGCCGGTGGGCGAGATCACCAAGGCCGGGATCCTGGCGTTCCGGGCGCGGCTGGTGGAAGTGCCGGGCCGCTCGGGCAATCCGGGGCTATCAGCCAAGACGGTCAACCGCATCATCCAGATCCATGGCCAGATCCTCGGCGAGGCGGGTGAGCGCTACGACTTCACTAATCCGGTGGATCGCATCAAGCGGCTCAAGCAGCAGCGGGTGGATATTCACCCCTTCTCCATGGCCGAGGTCCGGTCCCTGATCGATACGGTGCGGCCCGATTATCGGCCGTATCTGATCGTGCGGTTCTTCACCGGCCTGCGCACGGGGGAGCTACACGGCTTGCAGTGGCGTTACGTGGACTTCGAGCGGCGCCAGATTCTGGTGCGTCGAAACCTGGTGCGCGGTCGCCTGGAAACCACCAAGACGGATGGGTCCCAGCGCGAGGTCGACCTCAGTCAGCCGGTGCTGGAGGCATTACAGGTACAGCACGAGGCCACCGCCGGCCTGTCGGACTTCGTGTTCTGCAATGCCGCCGGGGCGCCGCTGGATCTGGATAACGTCAACAACCGGGTCTGGTTCCCCCTTCTCCGGCATCTGGGCCTGGAGCGGCGTCGGCCGTACCAGACCCGGCATACGGCAGCCACGCTCTGGCTGGGGGCGGGCGAGAACCCGGAGTGGGTGGCCCGACAGCTCGGCCACAGCGATACCACCATGCTGTTCAAGACCTACTCGCGATTCGTGCCGAATCTGACACGGCGCGATGGCTCGGCCATGGAACGGCTGCTGGCCGGTCAGATCACCTCACACAGGGACGCGCACTCAGGCGTTGGCGCAGTCCCTGCGTCCCATAACGCAACAACGCCCCATTAATAAGAAAAAGGAGGCTGTCATGACAGCACTCGACAAGGCGCCTACGCGTCTCAACAGCATCGTCCAGGGCCAGTATCTGCTGACCGACGTGACCCAGCGCCAGACATCCGGCGGCAAGTGGTTCGCCACGGCGACCCTGGAGGACAGCACGGGTTCGATCGACGCCTACGTCTGGCCGGAATCCGGCCTGCTGGGGGATCTGCCGGTCCGTCGGCCCGTTCCGGTCCAAGCGGCGCTGTATGTCCGCCGATTCGCGGGCCGCGTGATCGGCGATCTGCGGGCCCTGCATACCATCAGTGAGCCGGAGATCAGGAATGCAGCCCGGCTGCTGCCCCGGTCGCTGTGTCCCGAGGCGGCCGTGCCGGCGCTCGAGGCACTCGAGCTGATGGCGGCTAAACTGAACCCCGAGCCACTGCGTCGTTTCATGGCTCGGGTGCTACTCGATACCCGTATCAGCCCGGCGATCCTGACCTGCCGGGGGAGTCTGGGGCATCACCACGCCGCCCGAGGCGGTCTACTGATGCACAGCATGCATGTGATGGCGCTGTGTGACCGGCTGACGGAGGGAGCGCTGACCCCAGTGGAGCGTGATCTCATCAAGGTCGTCGCCCTGATGCACGACTTGGGAAAAATCCGGACCGTGGGTGACACCAATACCCGGCCCGTGCACTACAAGCTGGTCGACCACGGGATGCAGACCAGTCGTCTGCTGGATAAACACCTGGAGTGGCTGCGCCCGCGCGCGCCGGATCTGGCCGCCGCAACGAACTACATGCTCAGTTACATCGGGCAACCTAATGCGATGCGCCATCGCGCGCGTTTCGTGGGCGCCGACATCGTGGTGTACGCAGACCGGATCAGTGCCGGTCT